>JASLXP010000963.1 GCA_030740295.1 Planctomycetota bacterium | reverse complement strand
CAGCCGATGGTGGATTCACGCTGCTGCGGCATTCTGGGCTATGGCGTCGGCGCTCCGTTGGCTGCAACGCTGGCAAGGGAAGACGGACGACTGTTGACGATTGCCATGCTGGCGCCTCTTATTGAATGGGATGTGCTGCTGCCAATTCGCCCTCTTTTACCTGGTCGCAAGCAGCGGCTCGGGATTCCGGAAGTCGGCCCCCTCTGGCTTGAAGCGACCAGGTCGACCCGTCTGCTGGAGGCTTACGGCGATCTGGTTCTTCCGGTATTGCTGGTTCACGGGAATCGCGATCCCTTCATCCCGATCGGCCACAGCCAGGAGATCCGGACCCTGCTCGAGGAGAAGGATTGCAGCGTAAAACTGGTCTCGATCGAAGGCGCGAATCACACGTTTGTGTCCGACAATCTGCGCCAGTTCGTGGGATCGGAAGTGGCCAATTGGTTCGAGCTGCTGCTACAGGCGGCTGCTGTTTGATTCGCTGGACTGGCTGTGTTTAGATTGCCCGCGTCGGGCCAGCCCCACATCCATTCCTCATGAATACTGTGACCCTCATCGTCGATTCGACGGAGCCGGACAGCCGCTCTCTGGATCAGGCCGCCCGGGTGCTGGCTGAGGGCGGGATCGTCGGGCTGCCGACGGAGACTGTCTACGGCCTGGCCGCGCGGGTGGATCACAAGGAAGCGATGGCGCGGCTGGCTGAACTGAAAGACGATCGCGGAGACAAGCCTTACTCCATCCACATCGCAGACTTCGAAGATCTCGATGGCCTGGTGCGTGACGTACCGTTGAGCTGCCGCCTGCTGGCAGAAAAATACTGGCCCGGGCCGCTGACCATTGTTATCCCGGACGGCAGCACCGGAATGGGAGTTCGGATGCCTGCGCACAAGGTGGCGAGGGAAGTTATTCGCCGTTCGGGCGTGCATGTCATCTGCCCGAGTGCTAATCCGTCGGACCAAAGTCCGGCGACCTCTGCTGAGGAGGTGTTGGATTATTTTCAGGGCAAGCTCGATCTGGTCATCGATGCCGGTCCGACGCTCATCAAAGAATCCTCCACGGTCGTCGTTTTCAAGAATCATCTGGAATGGGAAGTGGTCCGTGAAGGCCTCATCAGCCGCAAGATGATCGCCAGCACCGCGTGCCAGTCGGTCTTGTTCGTGTGTACGGGCAACAGTTGCCGAAGCCCAATCGCCGAACATCTCTGCCGCCGTTATCTCTCTCAAGCTCTGGGCTGCGAAGAAATCAAACTGCAGGAACGCGGCTACAGAGTCATCTCCGCCGGCACGGCAGCATTCCCCGGAGGGCACGCGAGCCAGCACGCCATCGACACTATGAAAGAAGACGGTTACGACCTCAGCGAACATCAAACGCAGTCCGTCACCCCCGAAATGGTGGATCACGCGACCTGGGTGATCGCACTGGCGCGGCGTCATCAGGAATCCATCACGTCTCTGATGCCAAACGCTGCGGACAAAGTCCGGATGCTCGACCTTTCCGGTCTGGACGTGGAAGACCCTGCTGGCGGCGATGAGGAGGATTACCGTGACTGTATCGAGACGATTGACAACCTGATCAAGGAATTGATTCCTTTTCTGTTGGGCCGCGAATCGCGAACGTGAATAAGGACTTTCATGCCTGGCCCAAGATCGATCTCCACCGGCATCTGGAGGGCTCGATTCGTCCGGAGACGTTTTTTGAAGTCGCCCGGACCCGGGGCATTGAGCTCCCGGCGCAGACGATCGAGGGGATCCGGCCGCTCCTGCAGATCACTGATGACCCGCCAGGCTTTCTGAACTTCCTCAGCAAGTTCGAACCCCTCGCCTGTTTCTGGCCTGATCGCGAATCCATCGGGCGAGCCGCATACGAAGCAGTCGAAGACGCGGCCAGAGACAACGTGGTCTACCTGGAGCTTCGTTATGCGCCGATGCATTTCGCCCGCGGTCGGGGTTTTAAGCCGGCGGATGTCATTGAATGGATAAACACCTCGGCCCGGCGGGCAGCCGGCGATTTCGGCATCCGGGTCGAATTCATTGCCTGCGCGTGCCGCCACTTTTCCAGGGAAATCAACGAGCCCGGGATCGAGGCCGTGCTCGAGGCCGGACCGGATGAATTTGTGGGATTCGATATCGCCGGGGATGAGATCAACTTTTCCCTCGAAACCCTGGCGCCCTGGCTCGAACGCATCAAGGAATCCGGGCTCGGTCTGACTCTCCACGCAGGAGAGGCCGGCCCCGCAGACAACGTTCGGGAAGCAATTACCAGATTCGGAGCAGATCGCATCGGGCACGGTGTCCGCGTTGTCGATGATACAAGCCTCGTCGACATGGCTGTTGAGAAGGGAACAGGCTTCGAGATGTGCCTGACGAGCAACGTGCAGACCGCCACCGTGCCATCTCTGCAGGCACATCCAGCAAGGTCGCTGATGAATCAAGGGATGTGCGTCACCCTGAATTCAGATGACCCCCAAATAAGTAGAATTACACTGAGCGATGAATTCAGGGCCGCGGAGGAGTCTGGGTTTTCCCGCGCGGAGTTGAAGACGGCTCTCGCCAATTCTGTGAAGTGCTCGTTCCTGAGCGAATCCGGCAGGAACGCGCTGCGAGAGCGCCTGGACAGTTAGCACAAAACTTAAAGTGGACGCTCTTCGCTCCACTCTGACAAAAACCGACAAGTGTGATGAAGCACTGGTATCAGCTACATAAATTGAGCCATCTGTTGAATTCGCTCACTAAAAGATGTTGGCAACAGGGTCTCAGTTCTTCTGCTCAAAGCATTTGCTGTAAGCGCGCGGCCTGTCTGGCAACAGCCAATCCACCGGCAAGTTCTTCATCCAAAAACTTGATACACAGATTGATGAGAGAGTGCGCTGGTGGAGTCTGTCTGGCTGCCATCATGTTGACAGTGAGCGCGGAAAAATCTTTACAGTTGTTTTTTGACCTGAATCATGTCAGGCGTAAGAATTGCTTAATCTGAATTGTCCCCTGCTGATCTGTCAGGTGAATCAAATACAAGCACCCATGATTACGAAAGCAAAACTTAACAATCGAGCTTTCACGATGATTGAGTTTCTCATGGCGGTCACCGTCACGTTTACAATTTCATCGCTTGTGATCGGTGTGCTGCAAATAGGTTTCAGGCGCAGCCTGCAGGCTCATTGCACTAAGAATACAGTCACCCTCTGGAATACAACGAAAATTTTCCGAACGGACAACAGAGGCAGATATCCTTCAGAATATCCGGCTTTTTCACTGGTCTTGAGACAATGGGATCAAGCGAGGATTTCCCCGAGAACGAATACCAGCTCACCAACAAGACGTTTACCTGCATCGAGTACGAGCCACCCATTGAAGAGACTCAGGAGCAGGGACAAGGACAAGGACAGGGGCAAGGACAAGGACAGGGACGGGGACAAGGTCAAGGACAGGGACAGGGACGAAGGCGGGGCCAGCAATATGAGGCGCCTGAAGATGTGTCTGACGATGTCTACAGCAACTTCCTGATCATGATGAGGGATCTCGCACCCACCGATACGCCATTTCTGACCTGCCCTTATCACGATGAGGGTGAAATGGCGGTGACCATGACTTTCAAAGGCCGCGCGTTTGCAGCAGGGAGGGAGCGTCTCACTTTTGACGAAGTTGAAAATGTCGACCCGTTGACAGTCATCAGCAATGGCAAATATCACCTGTGGGAGAACGGGTTTATTAATGTCCAGAGCGGCCCCACGGTCATGTACACAGGCTCATACACGGACGGCGACACAATGGTTATAAACCTGAAGGTAGAGGAGGACAGCACCGGATTCCTCAATGTCAAACTGCCAGCGAATTCCCGGCTGAACCTGCTCTGCAGTGCCGGCCTCGTCATTTTTGAATCCAGTGAAACGGACTCATTCAACTTTGATGCTGACTTTGATGACACCTCAGGGTATAAGGTGGTTGTCGTTGGGAGCACTGATCACATTCAGAAGTTCGGTCGAGATATCACCGTCAGTTCCCAGTAGGCCCTTCCTTTGATGCCCCTCTCTATCTGTGTTCTGGCAAGCGGCAGCAGCGGCAATGCAACCCTTGTTTCCAGCGGCAACACCTATCTCCTCATAGATGCCGGGCTTTCGACCACTGAGCTTCAACGCCGCGTCAAGACCATTGGCCACGACCTGGCAGATTGTGCAGGCATCCTGATCACCCACGCCCACTCCGATCATTACCGGGCCGCCGGCAGCCTGTCTCGCCGGCATCGCATCCCGGTCTTCGCGCCTCAGACGACCATTGACGTAATTCGAAGGCGCTCGTCGAAAAAACGGTACCGTCGACTGGGGCAGGCAGAGGTCGTTCCTGAGGCAATCGGAGATATCTCCATTGAGACTTTTCCCATTCAGCATGGCGGGGAAGAAAGAGATGCCGGCGAGCCAGTCGGTTTCGTCATGAGGAATGGTGAAGCGTCGTTTGCGGTGGCCACCGATGTCGGCCGGCCTTCGCAGGAGATCGTCGCAGCCCTGCGCGGCACGAGGGCCGTCCTGATCGAGTCCAACTACGATGACGAATTGCTGAATCGAAAACTGGCCGACCCCAAGTTCAAGAATGATTGGGAATATCTGAAATGGGTAAAAAGCGATGACGGGCATCTATCCAATACCCAGTGTGCGGATCTTCTTATCCGATCCATGTCCGAATCCACCACGGATGTATACCTCGGCCACCTCAGCGAAAACCACCCCAATCCTGAAAGCGACAACAACTGCTTCGAACTTGCCAGGCAGACGGTCATCGATTCGCTGAAAAGGGCCGAAAAGCCGGTACCCGCCATCCACCGTACCTACCGCAGCGGCCTGAGGAAGGGCCAGCCGAGCATCGTGCTCGAATTGGGATAAAGACCAAGACCTGTGACGATTGAGCTTTCTACCGTGAGCAGAGAAGCGAACAGATGAGTCGCAGGGGATAATCACTTCTCCGCGGGGGGCGTCATACAGTGCACCCATGATGGCCTGACACAGGTCGGATACTGCTTCACTCTTTTCAGCATTCCGGTCTCTCGGTTCACCGAGTAAACGCCCAGGTGGTCGTCCATCTGGCCTGCGACGAACAGGTATTTGCCTGACTCACTCACGGTGAACGATCTTGGCACATGTTCGCATGGGAAATGGCCAATTTTTTTGAGCCTGCCGGTCTGGGCATCGATTGAGAAACCAACGATAGAATCCTTCCCCGTTCGGGCCTGGCGATTGGTGATGTCCCGATTTGAAATGTACACGAAGCGTCCATCCGGCGTCACCTGCACGGCGGATGTCGTGATGTTGCCATTGAAGTTGTCGGGATAAGTGACCGCGTTCTGAATGGTCTTCAGAGCCCCGCTGGCAGGATTCCATTGCCAGACACCGATGCCCGGTCTTTCACGCTCATTGGTCGTGTATGCAATGTTGAGCCTCGGATGAAACACCAGGTGACGCGGCTGGCGTGCTTCGTGTTCTCCCGTCGGTCCGGAAGCATGAGGTGGATAGTTTGAGGAAACGGCCCCAGTCTTTTCATCGAAGCGGAGCTGGAACACCTTATTCGGGCCTGTAGCCGGCACCAGAAGGTATCTGTTAGATGGAGAGAAAACGGAGCAATGCGCTTTTGGCTCGAGTCCAAACTCCTGGACGGTTTCGCCGCGAAAGACCCCGTCCGCGAGCTTCCAGATTGAGACCTTGCCAGGGCCGTAATGGTTACCCGCGAGGAACTGCCCGGTCTTGTCCGCCTTCAGATAACCCGCGGAAAGATTGACTGGTGCGACATGCACCTGTTTCAGCTTGCCCTCCGCGTCCACGCTGAACGTGGCAATTTTTGGCGTACGTTTCCGTCTCTTACCCTCGACTGGAATCCTCGCGGTGACGTACATAAATCGCTTTTCAGGCGAAACGGTCAGAGGCCCCGCGCCTGGCAAATCAACTGATTGAAGAGCCGCCAACTCACCGGTTTCCACATCCAGTTGATACACGGAGACCTTGTTCCCCGCGGAAATGTAAAGGCATTCATTTGCCCAGATGGATGTACACGTAACAGCCGAAAACAGAAGGGGACGGATCATGAAGTTAATCAATGGGAATTCCTGTTTCTGAAGATCGGTTAGCCACCTGGCGTCTGCCGCATCAAGACAGGGATCACTCCTTCAATAATTCGATTCCACACAGGATTGGAGGACCGCCGCTCCCCTCTGCAGGTGAGAAACTGATACTCAGGGAGTCTCGAACAGGGATGCCTTTGAACTCGTGCATAATCCCTCGGAACAAGCCTCCTGCGGCCGCTGAGGGAGTGAAGTTATCAAGGGCCGGCTTTCCTTGAATGGAAACTGAAAACGTGCGGGGCTCTTTCAAGTCAGCCTGGGTCTCGGCAAAGTAGATCCGGATAGTGAAGGACCCCTCATCCGCGGCCTCTCCAATACCGACGCGCAGATTGCGGACATTCGTCATGCCGGACGATGTGACCCACCTGTGCGGGCCGCCCTTGATTACCGATTGGTGATGGCGAAAGTACTGGACTGGAGGATTGGCCAGTTTTGGATTGATGGTCTCTTCCGCGGCTGTCTTGTCTGTTTCCGATGTGGCGTTGACCGTGACATCGATGGGCGGGGAAGGGCCCCCGACCACTGGGTATTCCAGCCACAGCGTGCCGTTGGGGGCGCGGCGGTCGCCGGGGGCGCCGAAGTTGATTCCGACGCGTTCAATACTGCTGCCCTTGCCGGATTTGATGTGGTTAAAGGTCCACATCTCAGCGTCCGGCATATGAACCATTGCCAGAGATGTCTGCACTTGATACGCGCAGGCGCACGTCCTTGTGTAATCGGGCGCGTTCAGGACGCCATCCGCTGCTATCAGGTTCGAAGAGCATCCGGTACGAAAGCCGCCGAGGTTTCCCGTGCCACCGTCTGCCCGCAGGTCAAAGTATCCTGCTGCTGCAGATCGGAAAGTAATCAGATGCTCGCTGGCGATGGCCGTGTTGCATCCGTAGTTGCGTCTGAAGCTCCAGGGCACTTCTTCGCCAGTCAGCGGATTCCGGCGCATTCGGGGTTCTCCTGTCAAGAGGTCGAGAGCTGCTCCCTGAGTAATGATGGTGCCATGATGAAGGATGCAGGGGCCGCCTGGCCTCTTGTCCTTATCTGACCAGAGCACACTCCCGTCGGCCCCGCGACGGGCCATCATGCCTTTCCCTGCTTCATCCCTGGCGCGGTCTCTTGCCTGGCTTCCCGCTTGAATCAGAACGTCATGCTCTTCGGAGTAACCCAACCAGGTGCCGATGACACTGTAGCCCAGCCAGGCGCCGATGACATTCTCATTCGCCTTCCAGACCACTTCACCCGTCTTCGAGTCAAGCGCATAGAGGACGGCCTCGTCTTTGGGCTCATAGCCGCGACGTTTCAGTTGAGAGAGCTTTGCATCGGACAGCTTGTCGATACAAAACACCTTGTCTTTGCTGAGCACGATGGCGTTGTGACGGAAATTGTGCGCGGCCTTTCGAGTCCACAATACCTTGCCAGTGATCCGATTCATGCAAATGAGTTGGCGACTCCCTGATGCATAGTCTGTGTTGAGTTTGAGCTTGGGGACGTCTTCGAGATTTACCACGGGTTTGAGCTCGTCTTCCTCCTCGTCTTCCTCCTTTTTTTGGGGTGACACTTCTGCCTCCTCGGCCTTTGGAACGCCGAGCGCCGGATCGAGAGTGAAGTCGCTGCTGCCAGGCCGCCTGTTGTGGCCTTCGATGGCCAGCACGTTGTTTCCCGTTCGCAGAAGCTCCTGTGCGTTTTTAATTTCGAAAACATCGAAGCCCCTTGCTTCATGCCCTGACTTTTTCGAGGCAGATTTTCCTCTGCCTTCTCCAACACCTTTGCGAATGACTTCTTTGCCATTCAGGTAAGCGATGAACGCGTCGTCGTATCGAATGGCCAGAACAAGATGCGGAATCTTCACCGGATCCTGAATGACAAAATCGGTCCGAATGTAGACGACACTGTATTTTCCGTGCATGTCTTTGAGTTCAGTTCGGTCATCTCCATCGCCAAAACCGAATCCTGCCTTTCCGCTTTTCCACTTTGCGCCGTCCAATCCAAAAGGCTCATCTTGAGCCTCTAAGTTGGCTCCTTCGACCTGGGCCTGGTATTCAGGATCGATCCAATCATCTGCGGGATGTTCTCCAGCCAGGAAGTGCCATTCAGCTCCCTGAGGAATGAAAAAATCGAGCTGTGGGACGGCTCTCACAGGCCGTGGCATTGCCACGGACAGAGGAGAAACCGCGGCCACCAAGAGCTCACCGCGGACAGTCATGAATCCCCATTTCGGTGGTTGCTGCCCATCGGGAGCCGGGATCACAAACTCTTTAATGGTCTTACCTGTTGCGGGGTCCAGACGCATGCAATGGCTCGGCGTCATGACGTAGACACTGTCCTCCTGCGAGACATAGTTCGATCCGATTTCATTAGCGCCAGGGTGATGCCCGGTGTTGTCGTAATACTTCCCAATGTTTGGGATCTCCCTTTGCCACAGAAGCCGCCCGGTGTAGACATCGGTCGCGCGCAGGATGTCCGGGCCTTCGATGAAGAGCCGGCCACCGACCACCTGCGGATTCGGGCCGTGGCCGTGCCGTGGAAGAATCAGGTCATTCGAAGGCCCGCCAAACCAGAGAAGCCCAAGAGGAGTGCGGACCCGCCAATCGTAGGACACGACCGAGTTGGCCGCATCTGCGTATTGATGAGTCCAACGTCCAGCATTGGGCAGAGGGCCGCGGCGATTTACACGCAGAAAACCACCCCCGGTCGCCAACTGAAGCTCAGGCATTTCCTTCGACGCGTTGCGCAAGATGGCTTCCAGTGTTTCGTTCGCGGGGAAGTACGCGATGCCACCGTAAGGCCGGAGCGCATTCACCAGGTCGTTTACCCGCTTCTCATCGAGGCCATCATCAGGCAGGCTTTCGCAGACGATAAGGGTGGCCAGGTACGGAGGGAATCTGAAGGAGAATGGATCTCCTGGATGGATGGCCACTCGCCGGCCGTAGATGCCCCGCGCATCCAAACGTCTGCGAAAGGCCGCTACTTTTTCTGCGTCCCGTTCGACAACGACGATGTGAAACTGGCTGTGCTCCAGCAGCGAATGAATGAGCTTTCCTGTGGTCAGGCCCAGAACCAGACAAGTGCCGCGGGTGTCGTTTATCCCTGGGAGCCGTTTATCAATCTTCTCTGTCCATTTCTCTTCGATTGGCAAAGGCTCTTGAACTTCAACTGAGTAATGACTCGTGAGGATTTCCTGCTGGCCAAAACAGTGAAGTTTCCCTTCTTTCGTTACCACGAACACCCGGTCATCTCCAGGGAGCATGGACCAGGGCTCCCCTTGAATCCTTGCCTGCCAGGCCGGTGTCATCGGAGGGCTAACCTTTATCTCCTCGGGGTCCTGCTCAGGTTCATCCGCGTCCTGCTCATCCAGCTCAAATTCGATTTCGACTTCAAACTGCTCATCCTCGGCAAAGGGGTCGAGATCCTTTTCGGTAACCTTCAGTACTTTCGGCGGAGCCTGTTCTTCGACAGCCTGCTTTGCAGGCTTCAATTCGTCGCTGTTGTAGGCCAGCAACGTTCCATCCTTTGTGGCGCAAAACAGAAGGTTCTTAGCTTTGAAGAAGATCCTGCCCGGAGGGATTTCGCACTTCGCTTCCAGAGTCGTCTGCATTGAGAACTGCTGAGTCTTCGTACCCAGCCGCCCCATGGATTCGTTGGCTCGCGGAGAGGCAGAGCAAATCAGATCGCTGTGAGCGAAATAGGCGTCTTGCCCATCATGGACTGCCTCGTGAAAACGGTGATACCCTCGCCCATCTCTGAGGCCATAGACACAGGCCCCGTTGAAGAAGAGGTTCTCTGTTGCTGTCACTCCAAAGCCGCCAGGCCCTTTTCCGAACTGCCTGCTCGAGACGTGGAAATAGAGGAACTTCCCCGTCAGACGTTCGTACACAGCAGGCACCGAGCGCCCGCCGGAGACAAGTAGATGCTCACCTGTTGCGGCCAGATATCCTTGCGGCGAAACACCGGCGAAAGCGGGGCTGCCGTGCTGGTGCGTCTGGTAGCTGGAGCCGCTCCCGCTATTCGTCCAGATCACTTTGCCGGTCTCAGCATCGAGGGCATGAATGAATATGCCCATGAATCCAAAGATGCCGGCTGCAAAGTAGACCTTGTCATCA
>JASLXP010000962.1 GCA_030740295.1 Planctomycetota bacterium | reverse complement strand
GCAAGAACGTCTGGTCGTCTGAGAATAACGAAGTTGCTGGTGTTGCTGCCTGTGCTCGTGCCCGGCAGCACCTGGGCGAAGTTCCCTCTGGCTCAGGTCGGTCGAGGCCCGGAACCCGTTGTGGACGGTCGCCTGGATGATGCTGGGTGGAAGAGCTGCGCACAGTTGTTTCCCTTTATCGAGGCTGAAGGGAAGGGGCCGGCCAAGACGCAGACCAGGGCCTCTGTTTTCTACAGCGACGCGGGACTGCATGTCGCTTTTCGCTGTGACGAGCCGAGAATCAATCAGCTTGCGGCAAAGTACACGAAACGTGACAGTGGGGTATGGCGCGATGACTGCGTCGAGATCTTCATCCAGCGGCCGGGCCAAAAGGGCTGGTACCATGTCATCTCCAACAGCCTCGGAGTGACTTACGAGGCGAAGGACCGATCAGACAAATGGAATCCTGCTCTTGAAGTAAGAGCTTTTGTGGAGCGGGATGCCTGGAGTGTGGAGTTTACGGTACCGTGGAGCGATCTGGGCGGGCCGGTGAAGTCCGGTGAGAAGTGGCGCGCTAATTTCTGCCGGGAACGCAAGGTCGAAGACGAGCTGTCAAGTTGGAGTTGCACGTATGGCAAGTTCCTCAAGCCTGAACGTTTTGGAGAGCTTGTGTTCGCGGAAACCGCGGCCCGACTCCAGGCTATCGAGATTCCAGAGCCAGTGCCCGGCGCGAATCGGGCACGCGTGCAGCTCAAGCTCGCGCCCGGCACTGTGGCAGACGTGCAGGTAACGGGAAGTAAAGTGGTGCAGACTGGCGCAGGCGGCGGGGAGGTCGAGTTGACTTATCCGGTAGGCCTGTCAGCAGACGAGACGGTCTTCGGAGCCCGAATCGGCAAACAGGTCGTGTGGCGTGTGGCCGTGCCGACGAATGTTCAGCCCCGGCCGGCGCTGGCCACTCTGGATCGCTCTATCCAGGATTTGAACAAGCTCCAGGGCAAGCTTTCCGAAGACAGTTCCCTCTACAGTTCGTTGACCGCCGCGATGTCCGGGGCAGAGGAAGATGCCGGCGCCCTGCGGGGGGCCATCAACCTCAGCATTGAAAAAGGCAAGCCGCTGAAGGCGAAGAATTACCAGAAACTCAATGCATCGGTGGCTGCGTCAGCTAGAAAACTGAGCCGAATGAGCTGGCCTGTCTGGACAAAGAACAATTGGCTCAATATCGGGCGAACAGAATTTCCGGACAGTTGCGAGAGCATATCGGAACTCAACTTCACCTCGCTCGTGAACGAGTATGAGTCGGGCAATGTCATCATCACCAACCTGAGCGAAGCTCCCCTGCGCCTGCGGGTGACGGCGAGCGATTTTCAATGGCTGGCGCCGCTGTCCACCGAAGCAGAAAACCTGGTAAAGAACCCCGGACTAAACGACGATGCCGACCGTGACGGCGTTCCCGATGACTGGAGGAATGTCACTGGCAGCCAGGAGAGTCACAGCTTCGCTGCACATCCCGGCCGAGGAAATGTGCTTGCGATTGAACGTCCCACCGCGGGCAAGACCTTTACCGTGAGGCAGAATCTCGAGCTGGAGGCCGGCAAGCGTTACACGCTCCAGTTCTGGGCCAGGTCAGAGGGCGCGACGCAGAACGTTTATGTCAAGGTAATCAATAAAGGCTGGACCTACGCGGCTGGCTCACGTCCCATAGGTGGCACCCACAGTTGGCGTCGGATGCTATTTTCCTTCTCCATGCCGGAGAGCCCTGGATATCAACTGGTCGTCTACGATGCGGGCGGGGGTACCGGCAGCGTGTGGCTGGATGACTTCCTGCTTGTGGAAGGCAGCACGGACGATCTGACCTTTGAGGGCGTCGCTCCGGCCCTGTCCGTCCCGGATTGGCAGCAATTGCGCGGCGGAAAGGTCGTTGCCGATCCGCTGATCCCCCTGAACCGAACCGGACGACTGGACGTTCCGCCGGGGGAGAGCCGCCAAGTGTGGATTACGCTTCCGGCCGGCGACCTGCCACCTGGCCAATACGAATGCACGCTGGCGGCAAGGCCATTGGCCACGACCGCGCTCAAGGGACCTCCACCGGCCAAGACGGTGACAGTGAGACTCGACGTGAAGCCTCTGCGGCTCGCCACCAGTCCGGGATTCGCAGTCTACAACTGGGACTATGCCCGCGACGAGGCTTACGTCCGGGACCTCTTCGAGCACAAGGTGAACTTCTATCTCATCAACACGCACATGGCTTCGCCTGAATTCGATGCCGAAGGCAATCCGAAAGGAGGCTTCGATTATTCGTCCTACGATCGCATGCTGCGCATCAAAATCGAATACGCTCGAAAAGCGCGCGGCCAGATACTTTTCGCTTACGGCATCATTCGCGATTTTCAGCGGCGCGTGACCAAGAAATATGGATGGAAATTCAGAGACAAGTCGTGGGACAAAGCGTTTCGACTTACCTACACCCACTGGCTGAACCACCTCAAAGCGCTTGGCCTTCGCTACGATGAGTATTGCGTGCAGGTGTGGGACGAAGCCACCGGGCCTAACATAGAATTCGTGGTCGAGGGCGGGAAGCTGCTGCGCGAAATAGACCCAAGAGTGCGCCTCGTCATGGACGGAGCTCAGAGCCTGGCAGAAGTGAAGCGGATCGATCCTTACATCGACGTCTGGATTCCCCATCTGAATACGCTGCTGCACCGTGATACCGAAGGCGAGCTGTTGAAATACTACAAACAGACAGGAGAGCCGGTCTACACCTACACGTGCTCGACGTTTATGAAGGCTCTGTCGCCGTACTCCTATCACCGGTTGAAGCCCTGGTATGCAGCAAGCCTCGGCGTGGAGGGCGTTTTCTACTGGGCCTACAACTCCTGGCGAGGCGATCCCTGGGACGACTTCGACGGCCCCATCGCTGACTGCGGTGTCATCTATCCTGCGGCAAGCGGCCCCATTTCATCTCGGCGCTGGGAGGCATCCAGGGAAGGCATTGAGGACTGGCAGCTCATCCGACTGGTGGAGCGTCTGGGAAAGGACAGCAAGAATCCATCGCAGGCACAGAAGCTGGTCCGGGAGGCCATCGATCAAGTGCTGGCGGCACCTGCGGAACCTGAGCGCGCCAGCCAGTTCAGACTGAAGCTCATGGCAGCCGCAACAAAGCTGGCAGAAGCCTCCCCCCTGGTCATCACCGATATGAAACATGAGACGGCCCCGGTCGAACAGGCCTTCCTCGGACGGAAAACCCGGCGGAGCAATCTGGCCGTGACTTTCAAAACGAGCCGGCCAGCCACGTGCCGATTCCTCTACCGGCTGAAAGGTACGAAACGTTGGGAGGGCCTTGGCTTGCCGGCGAATCGGACCGAGCACAAAGCTCAGGTAACTCTTCCTCCGGAATCCGGCGCAAACTGGATGATCCTCGCCTGGGACGCGCTGGGACGCGTGGGGGCCGTGAAGAGCGACCAGCAGGCCAGAAAGTGAACCGCGTCGTGTGGCCGCGATGAACGGCAGACGAAGGCCTTCAAGAGCCTCGGCCCGAATCTGTTTTTCCCGAAAGTGAAAGCTGCACAGGTGCTTTCTTAGCTGGCCTGGCCCGAGATCAGAAGACGATTGAGTGCTTCACCAAGGATCTCGGTTTTGTCCTCTTCCGGAATGAAAGGGCAGTGGGTCCGAAATGCCTCCAACGCGTGCTTGTATGTCATGTGCTGACGGACCACCGGGTAATCGGATCCCCAGCAAAGCCGCGCTGGACCGAAGTGCTCATATAATGTGCGCACAATCCAGCCGGTATCGGGATAAGGATAGTCCCAGTCCACGTGTGAAACGTAGTGGAAGCCGGACATCTTTATGTAGATGTTCGAAACACTGGCCGACTTCAGAAGCTCTTTGAGACGGGGATAAGGGCTTGCCTCTGTCGCCCTCGCGCCTGCCATGTGATGACAGAGGAACGGTATGGACGGAAATCGTTCTGCAATCTGTCGAAGCACTGGTTGAAGTTGAATGCCAATCGCAAAGCTCACGATCAGCTTGAGCTCCTCCGCTTTTTTGAAAAACGCAGTCCCCTCATCGCCAAGGAACCATGAACCGTCATCGTCGCCTCTTACGTAGTGGGTAAAACCTTTGATGGGGCACTCATCAGCAATCCTGGATAACCGATCGACTGCGCCAGGAATGTGATAGGTATCGCTCCATGAACAATCGACATCCGCGAATTGATGAATCTTGTCGGGATACTTCCTGACGCATTCCGCGACGTATTCATTGTTGTCCGGATTGTGATCGATACGGGCACAGACCAGGGCTGCCTGGTCGACTCCATTCTGCTCCATCTCGAAAAGAAGTTGCTCTACTGTACCCCGGCTCTCATGGTCAGGAACCGGCGGTTCATAAGGCCAGCGGAGCCAGGCGTGAGTGTGTGAATCGATGATCATCTTTCAGGTCCTCATGGTAAATGGATGCAGGGCTCAGAGGTTCAAGGTCCAGATTTCAGGGCTCAGGGAATCCGAAGTTCAAAGGTCTTCCTAAACGAGAATTGGAAAGCCAGACCCGAGGGCCTCATCCAGTTCCTCGACGCTTGCCACTGCTACAAGAACACTGCTCACCCCGGAGTTTTCCAGTACCCAGCCAATAGCTCGGTTCGTGGACAGTGGCTTCCCGATCCCGCCAGCCAGCTCGTGCCATGGACCCGCTACGAAGGGATATACCAGGCCCAGGTCCTGCCTGAGTCCTTCACCATGCGCGGACAGTTGCACTGCCTCCTCCTCTCCTTTATCAGACCAGTCCGTTTCCGTCATTTCTTTCCATCCGAGAAACTGCCCGCCCAGGGCTTTCATGATCAGGACTCCCTTGCCGGACCGCGCGGAGGCTTCGATACCGGCCTCGTGAGTGCGGCAGACATAGTTGTATATCACCAGGTCTGCGTCGGCATCCAGCTCAGGTCCCCGTTCGGCGTATGCATCCTGGTCTTCCGGGTAGTGCCGGATCAGGCAGAGCGCGCGGACCTTGCCGGAGTCTTTCAATCTCACGATCTTTTTCACAAGCTCTGGGTCATTCATAAAGGCACGGTGATGGACTCTCAGGATATCGATAGTGTCCCGGCGGATGTTAAGAAGATGCTTCTCGATGATCGTGTCCAGGTCTTCTGCTTTTGGTTCGCCAACTTTCAGAGAGAAATACCGATTGTCTGCGGGCCCCTTGATTTCTTCAGGAATATGCACTTCATCTCCATATCCCATATCGAAGAGATTGATCCCTCGCTCGTCCGCCCGCAGGTACATCGCTCGTTTCACTTCCGGGGATGGATGCCCATACCGGCCTTCGAATTGGGCAAGCAGTCCTCCCAGCCCCATCACGCTCAACTCCATCCCGGTCTGTCCAAACTCTCGATACTCCATCTTATCGTCTCACTTCCTTGCCCGTTCGGGCAGACTCAAAAAGCCCTTTAATAGTTGAAGACTCACTTCTCGTTTGGTGCGGAGACAATTGTAATTGGTTTCTCCGAGTCCAGAGTTCTGTTGGCCTCATGGCCGCTTT
>JASLXP010000961.1 GCA_030740295.1 Planctomycetota bacterium | reverse complement strand
TATTAGTTAAACCTGCTGTTTTCAAGCATTAGTTATAGTTAGCAGGCAATCTAAATGGCAAGCGAATTAGGAGAATTCGGTCGGGAGTTGGAGTCACGGCTTTAGCCGGGTTCTTCGCAGTACGGCAGACCCGGCTAAAGCCGTTACTCCAACCCCTGCTGACGAAGCCGAACTTCGATCTGTAAGTGGAGAAGAGGGTGTTGTAGAAACGTCTGCGGGAGTTGGAGTCACGGCTTTAGCCGGGTTCTTCGCAGTACGGCAGACCCGGCTAAATTTAGCCGGGTTCTTTCGGCCGCCCCAGGCCCGGCTAAAGCCGTTACTCCAACGCTCAGACCGGCCAGCATTTACGACCTCGTATGTGTATCGAGACCACACTTCCCTAATTCGCCTTCCTTACCTTCATCGCATAATCCGGATGCACCGGCGGAAGCGCTATCGAAAGACTGCCATCGGCGGCGGCGGCCTTTATTTTGCCGGTGACCTTTCCGGTGTATGCGTCCCAGAATTCCACGGTGTAGTTGCCGTCGGTCATGTTTTTTATGACCAGGGTTACGCCTTTGATAGGGCCCTTACGTCTTAAGCGGACCGGTACAACATTTCGAATTTTAGAATTAAAGACCCAGAGGTCCGCCATAGTAGCGTTAGACAGGCCGATGGCTTCGACGCCCGTTGTTATTGTCAGAGAATCTTCATCGAAGGAACTAATCTGGCGAAATTCTTTCCCGCGTCGGTCTTCGCCTTTCATGAAACTGGCGAGGGCGCCCAGATGGTTGTAGCGATCCATATAATGCAGCCAGGGCCACCACCAGTAACCGGTGCTGCCCGCGTAGGGGATCATGGCCATTGACCAGGTTCCTATGTGCACTTCGATGTCCAGGCGTGCCGCTGCATTTTTCAGGACATGGCCGCCGAATTCGCCGACTAGAATCGGTTTGTTGAAGTTGTTGAGCAGGTTGTGGAAGCTCCAGTAATTCACGTGGATGGTGTCGCCGGCGGGGCCGTTCTTCGTTTTGTTGTAATACCAGTCCTGCCAGTAGGTGTTGCTTTCGACGAAATCGAGCTCGTCTGACTTGAATACATCGTGGCCTCTGAAAGGCATGGAAAAGTGAGTGGCCACGATGTGGTTCTTGTCCCACTTGCGGAAAATGCCGGCCGCGTATTCGTGCCAGTCAACCAGTGGCGGGTGGGCACCGTCCTCCACGTTATGAATGTTGAGGGCCCAGTAATCATCGACGAACTCGGCCTCGGTAATAATGATCCAACCAAAGAGATTACGGCTGTATCCCCAGCGTCCCATGGTGTATCGGATGCGGTCCGCATATGTCTTACGAGGCAAGTCTTCGTTGAAAAACTCGCGAGGCCGCTTAAGCGGGCCCTGGTCGACCTCGTTCGCTTTGTTCCACGGGTTGTTTTTCCATTCGGTATCAATATCAATGCTGAACTGCCCATGGTTGGTACTGTCGATCTGCAGAAAGATGTTGTGTTGGCGCGCCTTCTCAATCAGGTAATCGAGTCGCCAGGCGTTCTCCATGTTGTATCGGCCGAGGCCCTGGTACCCGGGCCACTTTTTCGTCCACTCGAGCCCCATCCACCAGGAGCACTGCCACACTCGTGCCCAGTTCAGCCCTTCCTTTTCCATGGCAGCGAAATAATCATCGAACTGAAACGTGCCGCGGTGATTGAACTGCTGAAAGAAGGCCCCGTAGTTTTCGCTGTTACGGCCGTCGGAAGGCGAACGCAGATTGTGTCCGATCGGATAATAGAACTCGCCAGTGGAATGTTCGAAATGGCGTTTGTCATCAGCGATGCGAATGAAGCCCTTATGTTTGCTCGGAATGCCCTGGAAGGAAGCGGCACCTGCCTGCGGCCAGGCAATACGGTTATTGATTTTAATGGTGTATTCATATTTGCCGGTCTGCTTCGGTGAATACCGGAACTTCCAATGCGGTGCGCCCTTGGGGGTGAGGATTTCGAAAGGCTCTTTCTTTTCGCTAAGGGTGGACATCTGCACAATCTCGTTCCGTTCGAAGTCCTGGTAGTAGAACGCAGGCACTTCAAACACCTGTTTGTCCGGCGCGACGATGACCGCAACGATGTCGATTTCGTCGAGGTCGAAGGGATTTCGGAACTCACGATCGAGAGAGAAATCCAACTCAAAGCGATCGTACAGGCCGACTTTTTCGCTCTTCGCCTTTGCCTGGGTAACCTTGATGGGGCCTTCCGGCTGATACCGGCCGGTCTTCCAGAGCTGCATGTTGTCCACGTAGATCGGGCCTTCGTACTTTTCGTGCCCAAAGATGCGGACACCTACCTGGCGTACACGTGATCGGGCCCCGTCCGTCCATGGCTTGGTGTGCGCCCAGGGATTTTTTGAGCCGGCAACCTTCGCCGGCGGGTTCCATGCCTTGTTCCTTCCGGAGATATCGACGATGAGACGGGTGATGTCGCCGGGGATTAGGAACGGCTCAAGGAGGTTCTGGTAATACCACAGGTCCATGTCCTTGAGGAAGACCATCAGGCGCATGTCGTGCGGCGCGTCCGGCGGGATCTGGACGTCGATGACAAGCGTGTCGTAATCGAACCAGTCCTGCTCGATACTGGCGACGAGGGGGGCTTCGCCCTCTCCGGTAAAGTTGCGCCGAATCTCGAGGGAGGCGCGGCCGTGAGATGCCCAGTTGTTTGAAGATGCGATGTTGGTTTCTTTTCCGCCCTCGATGCTGGTTTCGGGCGTGAAGGGCGCCGTGCCAGCTTCGAAATCGGCGAAGACAGTGGTCCGCTTGTGAGGGAGTACCTGCGGGTGATAGGAGAGGACCCGTGCGTTGGCAGGCAGATGCTGGCTCAGAAAACCGCCGGCCTTCAGATGCCAGTCCTCCGCGCCCTTTGTGGCGAGGTCGGCAGCCAGGACAAGGTCGCTGACTGCCGGGTGGTCGCCGTACCGGGAAACGAGGTAGCGCCAGAAACGGGTTTGGGATTCGAGTGCAGCGGGCGTGCTGAAATAAAGGCTGGGACGTTGCACCGGGCCCCCGTTTTTGGCATTGATGGGGTTATCCGGCCATCGATGGTTACGGCGGTTGAAGAGCTCCATGTTGCCGTTAAGGCGAAGTGGATATTTTTTGCCGGCCTGGGCCGCGGCATCGAGGGCTCTTTCGAAATCCCAGGCTACCTCGAGGTTGTAGCGGCCAAGGTCTTTGTATTTGCCCCAACGGCTCGTCCACTCGAGCACTGCATGCCAGAGCGGGGCCTCGGTACTGGCATGCTCGGGGAGAGTCTTCCAGATGCCTCCCTTGAATTCCGACTTTGTTCTGTAGGAAAGGTCGTGAACCCGCAGCAGAAAGGGGCTGTCATAGTTGGAGGGCGCCTGCGGCTTCGGATCGATGACTGTGAACTCAGTTCGATGATTGAAGAACACGCCGCGACCGCCAACCTGGGCCTTAAATTGAACGCTGTGTCTGCCCTTCTCGGCCGTCCGAAATCTCAGCCCCCAATGCGGCGCGCCCACTGCGATTTTGGAGACCTTGGCCTGCTTGTATTTTTGAGAGAAGAACGCGTTCACCTCTTTGAGCTTCCCTGAAGGCGCGCGCACCTGGGCGCTGATGGACACCTCTCTCGGATCGAAGGGATTCTGGAAGGCTTGACTGAGCTGGAACTCGAGATCGTATGTCCCGCCGAGAGGTACCTGTTGCGATGCGGCGGCCAGTTCGACAACGCTCAACGGCTGTGCGGGCACGGGGGCCTGCCAGAATTCGAATGAATCAAGCTGTACTTGCCCCGAGTAGTTGTTAGTAGAGAAGAAGCGCAGCGAAACATCACGCACGCGGAACCGGCTGAAATCTGTCCAGGGGCGCTCGTGGCTGACGGGCTTGAGATCGCCGCCCTGGGCGATGTCAAAAATGAGGGTTGTGGTGTCGCCAGACCGCAGGAACGCAGGATGGAGCGCCTGATACCACCAGTTGTCTTCGTCTTTCACGCTCAAAAGCACGCGCATGTCACCGGGCGCATCCGCGGGCAGTTTGAATCGCACGACGGCCAGGTGAAAGCTGCTCCAGTCGCCGCCGGGCCCTTCAACAAACGCCTGTACTTCCTTGCCGGGGGCATCCGCTGGTGGGGGCGTTTTGTAGTACGGCTTGGACTTGATCGAAAGGCTCGGCTTGTGAACTTTGAACTCTTGGGGCGCGGCCATCGGATGATAGGAAGTCGCGCTGCCAAGAATTGAAGGCGGATAGGCAGCGAAGTTCTTTGCCAGCTCGGCATGCCAGGCGTCAGCACCGGGTGCATAAA
Source organism: Planctomycetota bacterium (assembly GCA_030740295.1). The sequence goes on along the minus strand of JASLXP010000961.1, from coordinate 10,776 downwards.
GGTCGTTTGCGAAAACCACACCCGTGACCGACGGGGATTGCCCCCATCTGGCGAGGGTGTATCGCAGTAACGAGCGGATGCTCTTAAAGCTCGCAGGATGCTTGAAATACTCCGATGCCAGTGCCAGCGGGCCGCCGTTAGCCTTGTTGAAAGGATTGTCTTTCCAGCGATAGGTGAAATCGATGTTGGTGCTGATTTCGTGCAGCTCTTCATTCCCATTGAGTCGCAGTGGATGCTGGATGCCTTTACCCTCGGCCTCGGCTATGGCCTGGTCGAGATGAAAAGCGAATTTGAGATTGAGGCTGCCGAGGCCCTTGTAGCCTTCCCCCCAGCGTTGATGCCACTCGAGGTTGGCCAGCCACTGTTTTTGCGCGGCCGGTGTTTCCACGGTGGCAATGGCCGCGGAGAGGGGTGCCTGCGAAACCCACTTGCCATCTTTCCAGATCGATTCGGTGCGATAAGAACGGTCGAACTGGCCGACTACAAACTCCTGTGATTCCTTTGACAGCGGGCCCTCTTCCTTTGCTGCCGTCTCGGCTGCCGCAGCTTTGAATGAGCCATTGCCTATCCGCAATGGCTGCCGTCCCTGTTCGCTCACGGTCAGTTCAAAGGTGTAATTCCCTTCGACAGGCGGCCTGTAGCGCACGTGCCATTCAATGGGCCCTTCCGGAGTCTCGATCTGTTTTCCCTCGAGTTCGCGCTTTCCGTAGTTCTGGTAAAGAAAGGCCGGCAGTTTTGTGTTGTTGCCAAGTGGATCTTTGATCACGGCATCGACGCTGACTTCGCCGGGGTCGAAGGGATGTGCATAAACTTTGGACAGCTCAAAGGAGATATGGTTAAGGCGGCCCGCAGGCAGAGCAGCTTCGGCCACGCGGAGAGCGAGGATGCGCGGCGGCTGGAGTTGTGGGGACCCGGCAACGGCCTTGGTGAGAAGAATCTGCTTGAGGGCGACTTCGCCCTCAAAAGGTCTCTCGGAATAGATACGAATCTCAGGCTGCTTAAGTTTCACGAGCGAATAGGCCGTGAAGGGCCGGCCATGCCCGGCAGGTTTGAATTCGCCGTAGCGGCCGAGATTCATTCGAAGCCGAGTGACATCGCCAGGACGCAGGAATCCGCCGGCCATGGCCTGATACCACCAGTCGTCCCCATCCCTGGCCAGCAGCGCGCAACGCATACCGGTGGGTGCGTCACGTGGGATTTCGATGTCGAGAACGATTTCCTGGTACGCCGACCAGTCGACCTCATCAGGCCCCATGAGCCTGAGAATCTCGTCACCGAATTTTTCGTGCGGGGCAAATGCGGGGCCCGCATCGGCGGGTGCCTGATCCTGGAGAGCTTGCGGATGCAGAGAAATGAGCGGCAAAGCAGCGCCGCTGCGGGCAGGAAGAGTTCGCCAGTATTCCCTCAGTGCTTCGTGCCATTTGGCCGGGCCTTCCGCCAGGGAAAAATCAGTCGAAAGCACGATCGCTTGAAGCGCGGGTGAGTGGCCGAAACGAGCGTGGATGTAGCGTAGCTGATTCTTTACATGCCCAAGCGCGTCCGCGTTGGTGAAGAATTCTGTTGCACGCCCGAGCGGGCCGCCGTTGGCTGCGCTGAAGGGCGAGTCCTTCCAACGGAGCTGGTAGTCGACATGTTCACTGACGTCGTGAAATTCTTCATTGCCGTAAAGGCGCAACGGGAATTGCACTCCCTTTTTCTCCGCAGCGGCCATGGCGAGATCGAGTTGGTGCGCGTTCGAGCCATGAAATTGGCTCAAGCCATAGAAGCCTCGTCGCGGGGGGCTCCATTCGAGAGGCGAATGCCAGTAAGAGAATTGTCCTCTGTAATCCGTGGAGGCATTCCATCCTTGGGGTGTAAGCTCGAAGGAGGCAATGCTGTAACGATCCAGTTGTTTCAGGACCGATGCTTCGAGAGCCTCCTCCTCAGCGGTCGACGACTGGATATCACCTTCTTTGGTGTTGGGGCCGACCATCAACAGAAGATCTTTCGTCTCATGCGAGTAGCGTCCCCGGACGATAATGCGGAGCTTGTGCATCCCTTTCTTCTGCGGACGGAATCTCGCACGCCATTCGCCGGCACCGAACGGCCGGAGGGGGAATTCAGCTTCCGCTTCAGTAGTGAAAACCTGGTGGTAGAACGCAAGCACGCTCTGTTTCGATGCATCCGGGTGGATGACGTGCATTCGGATGTCTGCCTCTCCGGCGTCGAAAGGATTCCTGAGAGGTGAGCTCAATCTGAAGCGGATTTCGGCTGTCTGCTGGACTTCAGACTTTTCAGGCAGGATCAGGTCATAAATGCGGGGAGTCTTTGGTTTCTGCCGCTTGAGAGTGACCTCCTTGATCTGGATCTTATCTCGCCCATCACCCGGTACGGAAGCACGGATTCCCATTGAGAGAATCCTGCGCATGGCAAAATCATCGATGTCTCGATTGTGGCCGCTTGGATACCAACTTGGAGATCCTTTGCCAAAACGCCATCTAACGGGTAGCCAGGAACCGTCTTTAGGGAGCTTGACAGTAACGGATTGATAGCGCCAGCCGCGGTCGTTTTCGATCGTGCCGTAGATCCACATATTGGTCAGCGATGCACTTGTCCGGCGCACGTGGAAAGAGACCTCCTCGGCATCGTGCCAGTCAGCATCGAGCTTCACGAGAACGAGCTGTCCGTTGGCCGGGCTGAGGCCCTCCTCGGGAGTGTTGAGATCGGCAATGTCGTCCGCGCAAGCCGTACCCAGGAATAAGAGCGGAAGGATGCAGTAACGCATTCAGGCAGGATTCAAGGTTCAGGATTCAAAATTCAGGATTCCATTCTCAATAAGGCTTCATGGAATCTTCGGTGAGCATCTTGGTGAGTTGGGTCATCACTTCTTTAGATGGCAGACGTCGAAGGGTGGAATCAAACATGGCTTCTCGAAAGAGTGGAGTGGCAAAGCCTCGTTCGAGTTTGAGCACATTCTTGAGCCGATAGATGGCCGCTACTGCTTCACATTGGAGCCGGTAATACTCGAGGCGTTCACTGTATTCTGAGGACCCGATTGGCAGCACGATGCGGATATCTTTTGCATCATGCTTCTGAAGCTGCTGCACCATGAACTCGAGGCCGATACGAAAATCGCGGGGGGCCGTACCAAGCTGCACGTCCCGGGTGCCAGCAAAAAATGTGAAGGCTGTATCCTTCTTCACTCCTTTGAAGCGCGACATCGCAGCCACTGTTTCATAAATAGGTCGAGAAGGTGATGAACCTTCCTTCGACAGCACAAACTCGACATTCTGCGATTCGGATGCATCCAACTGCATGTCAGAAAACATCACGGCTCGGGGTGGCGGGTCTTTCTTGACTAACCAGTCCTTGACGATACGAACCGGCAGCCAGTGTCGGCCGTGCCCTTTAATCCTATGCTCTACAATCAGGATGCAGCGGTTGCCGTCCTCGTCATAGAGATAGCTTCCCGCGGCCTTCAGCGGCGGGGTAATCTCCATCGACGAAATTAACGGAAACTTCAAGGACTCCACCGCCTTGCCATCGCGCATGAGTTGAAGCAGCGAAGCCTTTAAGTGCTCGCGTCCCTCCGGTGCCAGGCTGATTTGGATTTCGCCTTTCGTATCCGGCTTGACCTCCCTCGACCAGAGAACTTTGTTCTGTGCGGTAGTTCCCTCGAGCTTGAGACTGTCCCTTTCCTTGAGCGCTTCTTTCACGGTGAGGTGGATGTGAATCACATCATCGTGATAAACGAGCACGGGCAGGTAATCGAGCCGCAAGGCACCCGCCCATGAGAATGCACAGAATTGCAGCGCGGCAAGAGTTGATGTGATGAAACGATTCACAGGGGTGGGCTGATTGCGGAGAGGCAGCCCATGTTGAATGGAATTGGATTGGAAGAGTAGCAGACGCCTTAAAGGTGAGCAGTCGGTTTACACAAAGTTACGGCTTCACCAGCCTAAGGCCTCGAGCAGGCCCAGGGCAATGACGGTATGGCCGGCGGCGTTGGGATGGACAGGTTCCGGGCAGAACCGATCGGCGGGACGATACTTGAGCTGCTTCTGATACAGAGCATGGGTCTTGACATGACCGGCGACGTTGTACTTTTTCGCAAGCTTTGCTACGACGTTCCGGTAAGCAGGCAATCGCTCGAGCACAGTACTGCGGTGGCTGCCTGTTTCCGTATCAGTGCTGATGTAAAAGGGATCAATGAGTACGATTCTGGCCTTGGTATGTTTCTGTGTGAGATGGAGAATCTCGGTGTAGAGGCCCTCGTAGGCAGATGGGGAGAGATCGACAGTGTTGCCCAAATTGCGATGCAGATCATTGATTCCGATCTTGATCGTCAGCCAGTTAGGCTTGTGGATGAGCACATCATCATGCCAGCGTCCGCGAAGATCTTGAACGGTGTTTCCACCGATACCTTCGTTGATAAAAGTAATGTCACGCTCCGGATACTTCGCAGTGATGAGGTCGACCGTTTGTTTGACGTATCCACTGCCGAATGGGCGCTCTGGACCGCGACGTCCGCAGTCAGTAATACTGTCACCGATCATCACCACAGTCTGCCCGCTTTTTATCTGGAAACTCATGGAACCCTCGAAATGGATCAATATTGGATATAAAACCTCGCGCCAAGCGTCGGGGAATTGTTCCCAACCGCTCCGGTTACGCAAGAGACATTGAAGGTACCAATGATGAGCCAGGAAGAACCACTCGCAGGAAAGACCGCATGGGTAACGGGTTCCGGCAGAGGCATCGGACGAGCTTACGCCGAACGTCTGCTGAAGCTCGGGGCCCGTGTGGCCATCCATGATCTCAGTGAGGAAGCACCTTCGCAATTTGAGGAATCGAAGTCCCTGTCCGAAGTAGCAGAGGAGCTCGGCGGGTTGGGAGACGTCGTTGCCGTCTCTGGCGATCTGACAGAGGAGAATCAGGTAAGAAGGATGGCTGCCGAGATCAGAGAGCAGGCGACCCCAGTCGATATTCTGGTAAACAACGCGGGTGGTGATATCGCGGCGGACGGCAACAAAGCTGAGCCAAACGATTGTGTTTTCATCTCGGAAATTGACGCGTCCTCCATCATGGACCGCAATCTCAAGAGCGCTATTCTGTGCTGTCAGGCGGTTTCACCGGACATGATGGCCAGTGGTTATGGCCGAATCATCAACATCGCATCCAACGCGGCCTTCCATGGCTGCGCATGGGGCTCGATGTACGCAGTGGCCAAAGCGGCCGTGAATCACTTCACCCGCTGTCTGGCCGCGCAGGTCAGGTCGTCCGGAGTGACCGTGAACTGCATCGCGCCGGGGAACACGCCGACCGCTAGATTTATGGCAACACGCAAAGTAGACGAAAAGTGGCTGAACTCGGACCATCCCCTGGAACGTCCCTGTCAGCCTGACGATCTGGCAAACGTGATGGAGTTTCTAGTTACGGACCTGGGATCGTTTGTAAGTGGGCAGGTGATCAGCGTGGATGGCGGCGGGCGACTGGTGGCTGGATAGGGAGATAATGTCGGGCCAAAAAATCAGCCAGCCTGCAGCGGGCTAGCAGGCTGGCTTGAGGGCGGTGAGTTGCATCCGAAAGCTATGTTGTGCGGTGTGAGGCGGGAGCTCTCGGACTGTGTCGCAACTCTAGCGGATGGCGGTGTCACAATCAGAATACGCCCCTTTGGGCACATGCCAAAAAAATTCTTGGCAAAAATTTGGGCAGCCCAGAGGCCCGCTGCTTAGTCGTTGAAATGAAAGAAATTGAGGAGAGTCGGCGCCAGAGGCTCTGTCAGTGTTCGTCACCAAACGGACTCGCGGACATTGAAAAACGGGGAAAATCCTAAAGTTCTCTCAGAACCTTCGATAATTCCAACAGGTGTTTTTTCGCCTCAGATTCGCGGTGCCCGGTCGCCTCCCTCAGATTCTGATGGTGAGCGCGCGACAAGATCTCTTGAGAAATGGGCTCATGCCTCCGATTCAGATAACCATTAATCCGTCGCTCCTCAGGCGATTGAGTTTCGATTCGGGCGCGATTCCCAATCCCACCCATCTGAGAGTAAGGGATCTGGTGACGATCCTGTCCTCGCTGGAGAGCGACCTGGACGAATCGCTCATTCCTCAGAAAGACACTGTAGTTATCAGCGATGAGGCGGACCGAAGGTTTCAGGCACGAAGTATCGATGGCCACAATAACAATCCTCTGTTCCCGATGAGGGGAGGAGCGGGCCAGCAACTCGCTCGCGCAGCCGCGCCCAGGTACTCGGACGGTGTAGATGACATGGGCGGCCAGACTCGGCCCAATCCGAGGACCATCAGCAATGTTGTCTCCGCTCAGAGCGCTTCCATTCCAAACGATCGCGGGCTGACCAGCATGGTCTGGCAGTGGGGACAGTTCATCGATCACGATATCGACCTGACGCCAGAGCAGGTGCCGAACGAGGTGAGAGACATACCGATGCCGCGAGGGGATGCGTTCTTCGATCCTCGCGGCAAGGGGGATGCAAAGATTGGTTTCATACGCAGTCGATACGATACAACGACCGGTACGAATCAGATGAATCCGCGACAGCAGATCAATGCCATTACCGCCTGGCTCGATGGTTCGATGGTTTATGGCTCTGATTCGGAACGGGCAGCATTTCTCCGAACGTTCGAAGACGGCCTGCTCAAGACCAGCCCGGGTGACTTGCTGCCCTTCAATGACGGGAGTCAGGATAACGCGATGGGCAAGTCCACCCGGTTCTTTGTGGCCGGAGATGTCCGTGCGAACGAACAGACCGGTCTGACGGCGATGCACACTGTGTTCATGCGTGAACACAATCGACTGGCGAAGTCGATCAAACAGAACAGCCCGCACCTTTCGGATGAAGAAATCTATCAGCGTGCTCGCAAGATTGTTGGCGCACAGATTCAGGCCATTACCTTCAATGAATTTCTGCCGGCTCTTCTTGGCGAGGGCGCCATCGACAGATACAGGGGTTATGACCCGACCGTTGACGGTTCGGTAATGAATGAGTTTTCGACCTCACTCTATCGGATGGGCCACAGCATGATCCCTTCATTCCTTCCTCGCGTGAATGAGCAGGGAGAACCGATTCCGCAAGGCCACCTGGAACTGAGGAACGCGTTCTTCAATCCCGCGCGCATCACTCGTGAGGGTGGGATTGATCCTGTCCTGCGCGGGCTGGCCGGCCAGCAGATGGAAGAGGTTGATACAAGGGTTGTGGATGATCTGCGGAGCTTCCTGTTTGGCCCCCCAGGCGCCGGGGGACTTGACCTTGCCGCGCTCAACATTCAGCGAGGACGCGACCATGGCCTGCCCGATTACAACACCATGCGCATCGCCTTCGGGCTTGAGCCCGCGCGCAATTTCATGGACATCACCTCTGACCCGGTGATCGCGGGCAGACTCCGCAGCCTCTACGGGAGCGTGCATAACGTGGATTCCTGGGTCGGCGCGCTGGCTGAGGATCATGTGGAAGGCGCAAGCACGGGCGAATTGCTTTTCGCCGCCATCAGACAACAGTTCGAGAACCTTCGGGACGGCGATCGTTTCTACTATGAGAATGATCCCGCCTTCACCGAACAGGATCTGAAAGTGATAAACAGCACGAGCCTTGCTGACATCATCAGGCGCAACACCGGCGTACAGAATATCTCGAATGATGTCTTCCACGCAGGCGTGTAGAACGGCGGGCGAAACTTCGGCGGCTTTACACAGACAGGTGTGCCAGCAACAATGTCCGCCGGGCCGCTGATAAAGCGGGTTACTGCGAACCACGCTAAATCCACACCAGGAGTTCCAAAATGAAGAAGGGCATCTGTATGGGCTGCTTGCCCGGCGACAACGCACAAACGAAACTTCAACTGGCGAAAGATACAGGATTCGACGGCGTCGAATTCCCGTCCAATGACGATACGGACACCGTCCTCGAATGGAAGAAGATCGCGGACGAGGTCGGATTGGAGATACCGAGCATCATGGGCGGCAAGCACTGGTCACATCCGTTGTCGAGCCCAGACCCCGATGTCCGTAAGGTTTGTAACGAGTGCATCAAGCAGGACATTCGTCATGCCAGGCAGATTGGCGCCAACGCAGTGCTGCTCGTGCCCGCTGTGGTAAATGATGAAGTTACTTATGAGGAAGCGTGGGAACGAAGCTTCGCCGAGGTGCAGGACATCGCTGCAGTCGCGGAGGAGGAAGAGATTGTGCTCGCGCTCGAAAACGTCTGGAACAAATTCCTGCTCAGTCCGATGGAGTTCAAAAACTACGTGGCCGAAGTGAACAGCCCGTACGTCAAGGCGTATTTCGATTGCGGTAACATCATGGCCTACGGCTTTCCACAGCACTGGATTCGCAGCCTTGGTGATCAGATCTTCAAGATTCACGTAAAAGGATTCACCCCGTATCCCAATCTCGGTTTTCCCAAGTCACTCGATAGCGATGTTCCGTGGAAGGCGTGCCGCGAGGCATGGATGGAAATCGGTTATGACGATTATCTCACCGTCGAAATCGGCGGAGACAAAGATGACCCGGAAGGAAGCATCCGCATGTTCAGCGAACAGCTCAGCAAGATCATTGCTGGTGAACTGTAAGGGGCCGTGATCCGATCACGGTCACACACGCTCTACTTCGCCGGCCGTGGTGACATTCGCTATCTCGCCCTCGCCCTCATAAAAGACCACGGCCAGTTCGGTCTCCAGTGTGCCTCCTGCTTCGAGGCAGGGGGCGAGATCGTTTGCGACCGCGTATTCCAATCCCGTCCCCGGGATGCAATTGAACGGTTCCAGCGCCATCGTGTAACAGCGGCCATAGAAGGGGTAACCAAACGATCCCTTCAGTTCCTGCCAATACCAGATGTGCGGGAACACGTCCTTGTTCCACGACATTGAAAAACCGAGATCGTATTCAGGATTGAAGATGCTGTACCAGCCGGCCTCCAGGTCTGTCACATACCCCATCTCCGCGGCACGCTGGCCGGCAGGCGGCACGACGCTCATGTCCACCTTCTCTCCCTCTTCGGTTTCCGCATGGGGCCAGAGCGTCGAGTAATCTCCCTTCAGTCTGGCGGCCTCGGTATTCGCTGAGGGATGCGTTCGAAAGGTTCGTGCCGGCACCTGGATCTGACATCCTTCTGCAAGGAAAGGCGCCCCGAAAGCCGGGTGATGCCCCCACATAAAATGCATCTCTTCTTCTGCGAGATTCTCGACCTTCTCTTTGAAAGTGATCACCGGGCTGCCCCGTTCGATTGTCATAATTCGCGACACCGTGAACGGGCTGCGGAAGAGCTGCACGCTAAACTCCACCGAGATGGTTTTCTCATCCGCATGCAGCACATTGAAATCCCACGGCAATGTGGAAGCCTCGCCATGAAAATTCATCAGGGCGTCCTTGTAGGTACATTCATCGCCGCCATTGGGAAAGATCTCCTGCCAGCCCCCGGGATAATGTTCCATCCACGCGGTCAGCGTGCTCGCGCCCGCAGAATGAAGACCGTCGACCGGACGCTTCAAGCCCCACGGCGATTTCCAGAGCACGTCCAGCTTGCACGGCTTGTAAAAAATGGAATAGATATCCGCGCCTTTTTCCGGAATCACCGTCACAGAGATCAGTCCGTTTTCCAGAGTGACAGCAAAGTAACGTTTAGGCAGACGGTGTTCGCTTAGATGACAGGATTCTTGAGACATGTTGAAGTCGCTCCGATTGCCAGGGGGATAAAGCTTTTTATGCGGACCGAGATTTCTGTCAAGCATGTCTTTCACATGATCATCGAATGAATCTTCTGCTACTGACATTACTGGTCAGGGTGGGTTCTTCCGAAACCGGAATAAACGCCCTCGAGCAGAAAGCGCTGGAAGCGTTCATTACCGCATTGGAGACGCGGCAGCCGGCATCACCCGACATCATCAATGAACTGGCGGATCTGGACTATCCTGCTTTCAGAAAACTCGTAAACGAATACGTGGCTGTGGAAGATCCCGACCGCAGCACACACCTCCGTTATCAATCACTTCTTGAACGCACAAGCCGCAGCGCCCTTGCACCGTGGAAGATGGTGAAACTCTATTCGCCGGAGTTCGCGGGCTTTCTTACTCAGTCTCAGAATGAGGCAGCGTCAAAACTGTTTCGCCGACTGTTGAACAGCGAGCTGGAACATCAGCCTTTTCGACTGGCCGTGAGGTTGACTCCGTCTGTTGCCCTGGCTGCCCTGGGTCGAAATGAACCGAGGGATGCCGCAGCTCTACTGTCCGCATGGAACAGCCGTCTCCATTCCGGTCGGGAAAGCCGGCCGATTGCGAATCTGAACGATCACCTCCTCGCCATCACCAAAACCTGGAATCTCGAAGACAGTCCGACACTGATTGAGAAACGACTTCTCTTTTTCGCCGGATGGCCGCAACTGACAGAGTTTTATGCCAGGGCCCTCGCTCAATGCCTAGACCACGCAAACAGGCAATTAGTCATGGCCGGCCTGAGAGTGCAGTCTCGTTATCCCTGTCTCATTGATGGCAACGAAAAAATCATTCGCCGCTTTGGAAACGATTCAGAAATTCCTGTCTCCGCTTTGCATAATTTCGCGCTGGATACGAAGCAGGATCACTCTTCAGTCCTGCGCAAAATATGGCTTGGCCTTACAGACCGTAAGGCCCAGCGCGCATGCCTGTTCTCGATGGGTATTCATCCCAATGGAAACGCTGACATCGCTCTCGAGGCCGTAAGGAAGTGGCCTTATGAAGTTTTCGATGTCGCCGCGGCCGTGCTGGCAAAGGGGGACAGAAAGCGCGCCCGGCGCGCGGTCGAACA
>JASLXP010000960.1 GCA_030740295.1 Planctomycetota bacterium | reverse complement strand
GCCCGGAGGCATCAAGGATGGTCTCAGTGGCGCGGGTGTTCCGTCTTATCCCGGCAGCTTTATGGATGCGACTTTCGAATTTCGGATCGAGCGAACTGAAAAGAGCATCTCGATAATTGTTGAAGCTTCAGGCGGCAGCATCTCTATCCGGCGGCGGATGACCATTCATTCCTCCGGCACGGGGATGGACATTTGGGAAGAAATCACAAACCTCAGCAAGAGCTCACTGGCGATTCAGCCCCGTCTTCATGCGGAGTTTGCGCTCGGCTGGCCGAATTTCAAAACGCACAAATCGTTCTTCCACTTAAACGATCAACTCCGTACCCAGCCGCTCAGGAAAACTCCGGGGAAGGTTGACTCAAACTGGTTTGGGGCCATCGACCTGTCCCACGGCGAGGCAGTGCTCATAAAGTTTGACCCCGAACAGGTGCAGCAGATTTACACCGGAGTCTGGACAAACGGCACCATCTCGACTGTCGAACCGTTCGGCAAGCCGAAGAAGGTTCAGCCTGGCGATTCCGTCCGGCTCGATCTGTCCTTCTGGCTGTTTGGCGACAGAGAAGACATCGACTCACTCACCGGAAAGAACGCGCCATCGAAACAAGCGTCAGACGCGCTTGCGAAGATGTATCAACGAGTGAAGCGTGATGAAGGGGGCAAGCATCGGGAAGAGCCCTTCAGATTCGTTCCTGCGAAAGACGCCATGCTCCTTTCCGTATCGATGCCCGCGACACATCGCCAGGCGCGCGTACCACTGCCTGTCCAGGTCTCGGCCCGTGCCCATACTGCGAGGACATTGAAGGGGAAGATTGATCTGATCGCTGAAGAGTCTGGAAAGGTGGCAGCCAGCGCACCTTTTCAAATGGATTCCGTTGCACTGGCAGGAGGAGTTGGCAATCCGCGGAAAACTATTCTCCTGAAGGTAACCGGTCTGCCTTCCGGCAAGTATCGGGCGCGGTTCACATCGGCAGATCAGATTCTGGCACCGCCCGCATCAGTGGAACTGATCTTTGGTTTTGATGAACGATTGCTGAAACGTCGGAAGGAGCGAGAGGACCGCTTTCGGGCAGCCATTTCCAAGACCCGGCATCGCATCCCGATTCAGTGGAGTGGCCAGCCACCAAAGGCGAAAGGCTTCCCGATTCGGTTTGGGATTCCGCTCCCGCGCGGTCTCAAGCGAACGGTGGAAAACATGAGGATTGATGGGGCCATATCCCATCTGACCCCACTGGCACTCTGGCCGGATGGGAGCCTCCAGTGGGTGTTGGCGCATTTTCAAAGTATGGAAGGTGGCACATACGCGGTGGAATTCGGTTCTGGAGTGAAGAGCGCGAATTCGCCTGGGTGGAAGTTGGATGCAGGTATGGTGATCAAAAACATTCGTGAATCGTACGCTGCCAATGACGTCGTCTCATCTGTCACCGTTTCCAGGTGTGCGGATAATAGAAAGACTGACTCCGGCTTCACCGATGAAACATTCACAGCAAAGTTCTCTGAAGCGGATTGGCAGCTTGAATATGACCGGCCAATGCTGCGCACGGTCCGTGCGGAAGGCTGGCACACGTCTGAGAGCGGCGAAAGATCTGCCCTGTTCGTGTTTCGCGTGGACATGCACATGGGCCTGTTGACGCGGATTCAGCACACCATCATCTACTCGGGCGAGCCGGACGAAGATTTTATAAAGGACATCAGCCTGTCCTTTGCACTCAGAAGCAAAGAGATTTCCAAAGTAACCGCCGGGACCACCGGCTTCGTTTTCGACGACCCCGAAGATGAGCTCTTCATGCTTCAGGACGAGCTGGATCACTGGGAGATTCGGACCCGTGATCGGCGGGGTCGAGAGGCTCTGCAAAAGGAAGGACGTGGATCGTTCGGTGGCTATGTCTCACTCTGGGGAGACGAGCCAAAGCTTGCAGTCTTCATTAAGCAGGCGGCGGAAAATAATCCCAAAAGCATCTCCTTCGATCCCCGCTCCGGCCTCTTGCGCGTCGGACTCTATCCGTCAGAAACGAAACGCCTCCTGGACGTTCGCCGCTACAACAAGAAGATCAGCCGCGGCTATCCCGATTACGAAACAGGCAGCGAGACATCGACCGCACAGGGCTTCGCCAAGACGCACGATATCTGGCTGCGCGGAGGACACTGGCAGGACACGGCCGAAACTTACAGGGACCTGGCAGAGACCATCGACCATCCACCTGTGCCCTGGCTTGGCGACCGCTGGTATGCGGGCACTGAAGCTGCCGGGCACTTTCATCCTTACGATCCCGAGCGTTTCCCAAGGCTCGAAGCCGCGGCCCGGCTGCTCTGCGACGCGGGCATCATCCAGACCGAACGTGCGAAGCTGCACAACTGGATCAACTTTGGCGACTGGCTCGGCATGCCCACGCATGGCAGCTACTTCGGCCGCGGTCGCTACGGCTGGACCAACAACGATGCGCATCCGGCGAGGGCGCTTTACTACAACTGGCTGCGAACGGGACACCGCGAGTATTACGACGCGCTGGCCGCGATGTCGTGGCACGCGATGGATATCGACCTGGTTCATTACGCAGATGGAGGCGACCGGCCCTGGTCCCATGGCCGGTCCAATCTTGGTCGGACGCGGCGTCATTCAAGATCCCATTGGTCACTCTATTCAACCGGGCCGTGGACGGATGGCGTGGCGCAGTACTACATGTTGAGCGGCGAGCCACGGCTTCTCGAAACGCTCGTCTTCAGCGCCGACCATGGGACACATCTAGCCAACCTGGCGCGGCTGTTGGCCCCGGTGGCCGCGTCGCCAAAATACAAAGATCGTCTTGACCGCTACACCCGCGAGGTGGAGGCAAAGCTGGAAAGCTACACCCGCCAGAATGGTACCTTTCGATGGGCCTGGGAAGTGTTACCCGGAGCACTCGATTATTTTGAATGGACGGGCTCGCCTGAAGTCGGACAGCAGTTGCTCGAGATTGCACCGAAGTCCGGATCGTTTTCGAGAGGTTTCCATGAAGCGTTGACAGCACGCCTCACTGGTAAGAAAGAGCATCAGGAGGCCGTTCAGAAAGCGATCCAGAAATGGAAGGCCCGCGGGAGCTATCCGGCAGAGACCATGCGCTCGACGGATCTCGGTGTCCGGCTTGACGCGCTTTACGACCTCGTAAATCGGGACCATTCAACGTGGCAGGAGGCGAATTACTCGCTGCCTTCTTCGCAGATACCGTTTGTGCTGGCGACGCTGGCGGACATGGAGGAGTGGTCTGGGCGCTCCGCGACCAGAAGTGCCGGCAGTAAGGAGGTAGCCGCGGAGCGTCAGCACAAGGACGTTACCGCGGAGCGTCAGCACCACAAAGAACGCCTTCTCCTTTTTGACCACTTTTCGAATGATGTCGCGGTCGAGTGGTGTGGCGGGTATCTGGAAGGCGGAGAGTTTGTTCGGGGGAAGGTGTTTCGTGGACTTCGACTGAACAAAGCCTTACTGCACTATCGGACGCACCAGAGCTACACGGCACGTCCGGAGTTGCCGGGCGGTCAGCATTTCGACGTTCGTCGAGGCACGCTCCGTCTGTGGTTTAAGCCTGATGAAGCACTGGGCCGCGGCCAGCCACAGACATTCTTCTACTCCTCGGCCAGCGCCGGTGAGGCGGATACGTTTCATTTATGGTCGGATGGCAAAGGCAGGCTGCGGTTCACGGTGACCGATCATCGAGGCAAAGCCTGGAAGACTTCGGCCCGAGTGAAATCCGGCGCCGGCCGCTGGGCCTGCATCGAGGCGGCCTGGCAGACCGGGACAGGAAGAGATGGATTCCTTTCTTTGCGCGTGGACGGCAAAGAAATAGACAAGGCCAGGAGCTCGATACAGGTGTCACGCATGGGCACTGAATTGTGGATCGGCTCCAGTGCCGGCAAGCAGAAACTGCACGGTGTCATCGATGAGCTCCGCATCTGGGATCGGCCTCTCTCGCCAAACGAACTAGCGCCCGAGGCAAAAGACGCAGTCATCGGATTCAGCGATGAAGAGGCCCGGGAGCAAGGCCTGCTCTTCTATCATCGCTTCGACAGCCGCGTCTCTTGCGATCCCGACGGTTACGCCGGCGGTAAGTACCCGGTAGTAGTTAAAGGAGGTGGAGGAGAATCCAGACCTGGTATGGCCGGCAGATTCGGCCACGCTGCTCAGGTCAGCGGCCCGGCCCGTGGCTCGCTTCAGTTTGCGACGGAGGGTCACTTCAATCCGGCTGCCGGCACGGTGGCCACCTGGTTCAAGCCGAGCCAGACACTCCTCGACCATTGGGGACACCTGTTCGCCGAGTATTACAGATTCTGCGACATCCGCGTTACAGGCCGCCGCTTCAACTTTGAAAGCCCGGCCGGACGCATCATCAGTCGCTTCCAGAATATCAAGGCCGACGAGTGGTATCACGTCGCGGTCACCTGGGATCTGAAGGCGCAGAAATACGCGCTCTACGTCAACGGCAAACTTGATACGGAAATGTCAAAGCCGCCCAAGGTCACGAACAACCAGAACGTCTTCCACATCGGCGGTGACGAACATGCGAGGCAATCTCGCCGTGCGACCTACGACGAGTTTCGGATCTACAGCCGCGCCCTGAGTGCAAGCGAAATCGAGTCGCTCTTTGAAACCGTGGTCGCGGCCCCGGCCTTTGATTACTGATGCGGGGTGGCGGATGGGATTCCGGGGCTGCCACTTACGGCGCGGAGAGACAGGCGATTCAATCCTCTTGAACTCGTTTATAGAACGTGGAGAAATCATGCTTGGGCACAAATCCGAGCAACTCCTCCGCTTTGGTCGTGGGGAACTGACCGTGGATGTAATGACTGGAGATGTGGAAAAGCTCGAAATTGCTCGGCAGGCTCTCGACCTCGAGTCCGAGCCGAAAGGCCTGGCCGACATCATCAGGATGTGCGACGAAAGGGGAGGCTCCCGGTGAAGAACCGTGACGTGGCCCAAAGCCGTTGTAGTGAAACGCCACCACCTGGATGCCGTATCGGTCTGCGAAGACCTTGCAGGTTTCGAGCCCGAGGTACTTGGTGATGAAATAGAGACTCGTGCCCGGGCGGTGCGGACAGGCTTCGTCTACATCGAAATCATAAAGATAGCTGCCGGGCGAACCGCCCCACATGGCGATGGGGCCGGTATGGATGAACCGCTTGATGCCGTGATGGGCCGCGGCCTTCAAAGCGTTGAAAGCCCCACGCAGATTTACATCCCATGCAAGCGTCGGATGGGGCCGCATGACAGCGCAATTGATGATGGCTTCCATACCTTCTGCGGCATCTATCACTTGTTGCGGCTCAGAGACGTCCACCTGCACGGTCTCGTGTTCGTCAGACTCGAGGGGCCGAAGATCTGCTAACCGTAATTCGTGCCTGCCCTCGATCTCCGCTATGCCACAGGCAGCAACGGGGCCGCCGGCACCGAGAATTAGAACTTTCATTTATTTGGCCTCTAGACCTCTGAACATGTGAATCTCTGATTTCAGATCATGTCATCGCCCTTGTACCCGCCTTCCGTCCACACCTCGCGGGCCAACTCAATCGCCTCTTCAGTCGGTTTCATTTCCACGATTCCTGACGGCGGCTGACCAGGCCCCGCGTGTTTGGGCCACGGAGACCACTGATCGTTTTCGTATGGCTTGCGGCTTTCCTCGTCCTTGAAATCAGGAACTTCGATCGGTACGCCGTCTTCGAGCGCGCTCTTCCACGCGATGATGCCGACGGAAGACATCTCCACACCGCGGTAGACATCGAGGAATGGCGGCTCGCCCGACCTGATCGCGTTGCCGAAATGAAAGTTCGTCCAGAAATCGCCTCCACCATGGCCGGCCTTTCGGGCGAGGTCTCCGTGTTCCGGCCAGTCAGGTGTGTAGACCTTTTCCTTGTGCTGTCCCGGCTTCTGATGCCACTCTTCGTGCCAGATCCTCACCTGGCCTGAGCCGAAATAGCCCTGCCCTCGTGCCAGCTCCATCGCGCCGCGGGAACCATGCACGCGATACCAATTGCTGTGGCCGGGCAGAGAGAGACCGAAAATCCGGAAAACGGCGCCGTTGCCTGTACGGCACAGAATGACCGAGCCGGGATCTCCCTTTCTGACATACTGGCTGGTGACCTCGCTGTTGGCTATGGATAGGCCATTGACCCTGACGATTCTTTCTTCCGTCATGTAAACAAGAGGCGCCAGCGCGTGGGTGCAGTAGTACGTGGATGGAATCCAGTTGCGCCAGTGATTCGTGCCCGGAGAGATGCTCAGATGGGAGCGGGCCGTCATCGGATGATTGTATTCACCCTCCGCATAGGTCACATCGCCGATCTCGCCGGACTGGTAAACGCGCCGCATCTCCTGATTGAATGCGGTATACGGATAATTTTCCGCAAGCATGTAGGTGAGACCCGTTTTCTCGACCGTGCGGCAGAGAGCGACACCTTCAGCGAGGGTGGTGTTAGATGCGGTCTCGCTCATCACGTGCATGCCAGCTTCAAGGGCCTTGACAGCGAACGGCCCATGTTCGTGGAAATAGTTTGCCAGGATCACCGCATCCATGTCGTGCCCGAGAAACTCGTCGTAGTCTGTGTACGTTGCCACCTTGTATCTCTCGCCAACGCTGTTCAGTTTCTCTTCCCAGTGATCGCAGATCGCGACCAGTTCCATGCCCACCACGTCGTTCGCTGCGGCGGCAAAGCTCTGCCCGCGGCCGACACCAATCACACCCACTCGAATTTTGTCACTCATAATCAGACTCGTCTGGTGATGCTATCTGAGGAAGAGCGCGCGAAGTAAACAACCCTGCAGGTTATGTCAATCAGTCTCGTCTGGTGGAGAGTTTCCTGGCCCCAATCGTGGGAATCACATTTCCATCCGATATAGTTCCCGCCTGTTTAATTCCACTCCATACGACTCTACGAGGTCGGAATCATGAATGGCTGATAGTAAAACCAGAATGGCGATTGCGTACAGGGCGGCATCTCTGATGTATGAAGGGCTCGAAAAGGAATACTTTACGGCGAAGAGAAAAGCGGCAAAACAGATGGGCATCGATTACCGTTATCGGCCCGGCGATTTACCATCCAACGGAGAGATACGAGACCAGGTCCAATCCCTGGCCCGGCTCATGGAGGGCGACGAGCGCTTCGAAGTCCTGCGATCGATGCGGCTCGCCGCGCTCTCCCTTATGCGAAGGCTCGCACGATTTCGCCCCCGCTTGATCGGCAGTGTCTGGACCGGTCACATCCGGAAAGATTCGGATGTCGATATCCATGTTTTCACCGACAATGCATCTTTCATCACCGACATTCTCGATGATGAAGGGCTGGCCCACGAAACGGAACGGAAGCGCGTCATCAAACATGGCGAGGCGCGGACGTTTACCCATATTCATGTTTATGATGATTACGAATACGAACTGACCCTCTACCCCTCGGACAAGGCCCATTACGTTTTCAAGAGTTCCATTACCGGGAAGGCCATCGAACGTGCGTCCATTCGTGAACTTGAAGAGCTGCTGCAGAATGAAAAGCCCGATTGCAATCTGGAAGACGAGCTTCTGGATTCGGAGGAAATGATGAATCCATACGAAATGTATGACCTGCTGCTCCGCCCTCTGGAGCGCGTAAAACAGAGCCCAAAGTATCACCCGGAGGGCGACGCGCTCTATCACAGCCTTCAGGTCTTCGAGCTGGCGCGCCGGGAACGGCCGTATGATGAGGAGTTCATTGTGGCCGCCCTGCTGCACGATGTCGGCAAGGCGATCGATCCGCATGACCATGTCTTCGCCGCACTCGAAGCCCTCGACGGCCTGATCACGGACCGCACGTTCTTCCTGATCGAACACCACATGGACGCGTTTGCTTACAGGGACGGCACCCTCGGCAAGCGTGCAAGAAGAAGGCTCGAGGAATCGGAGTACTTCGAAGACCTGATGCTGCTCCGCGAACTCGATTCAGCGGGACGACAACCAGGCATGCAGGTGGCGGAGCTCGAAGACGCGCTCGATTTCATTCAGGAACTCGAGGAGGAATACGCGGACAACGGTGAATATTGAGGTGGCCTACCTCTTGAAAAGCCCCTTCTTCTTCGGCTTCTCCTCCGGGGTTGGATTCGCCTGCCGGTCGATCAGGCGCTGCCTGCAGTTCTCTATGGCCGCCATCAAGTCTTCCGGGGTCTGGTAGCGTCGGTCGCGGTCCTTTTCAGTCATCTTCTTGATCATCATCGTCAAGTTGAGTGACAGATCGGAATTCTTCTGCCGCGGGTCGGGGAG
This sequence comes from Planctomycetota bacterium, assembly GCA_030740295.1. The sequence continues at coordinate 6,001 of JASLXP010000960.1, read as the reverse complement.
CTCTTCGTTGAGCTGTTTGGCCATGACCATCGCCGATGTGGTGGCGTCGTACGGCAACTCGCCGGTAACTGCGTGATAGATGGTGAGGCCAAGTGAGTAGATATCAGAACGGCAATCCAAATCCTTCTGTCCACGAATCTGCTCGGGCGAGGCATACATGGGCGTGCCGATAATGCCGCCGCCTTCGCCTGCCGTGGCCTTATTGTCTCCGGCGGCTTTGGCGAGGCCCATATCCATGAGCTTAAGGCTGAGGTCGGGCTGGACCATCAGGTTTTCCGGTTTAATATCGCGATGGATGACTTTGCGCTGCCAGGCAAAGCAGAGAATCTCAGTCACATATTTCGCGATGGTAAGCGCGCCGTTTTCGGGAATCTCGCCCTGTTTTTCGATGACTTTTTGGAGGGTCGCGCCGCTGATGAGCTCCATCGCTATGAAATGATGACCGTCCGCCTCGCCTGCGTCGAAGAATTCGGGCAGATAAGGGTGTTTCAGAGCAGACGCGGCCTTGGCCTCGATTAAGAAATCCTTGACCGCATCAGGCTGCGAAGCCAACGACCCTCTGAGCACTTTGAGGGCGACGACCTGGCCATCGGACTTACGATTTGCTCTGAATACTCTCGCCATGCCTCCTTCCCCGAGCTTGGCCATCAGATCGTAACCTCCGAGCTCTTTTCCCTGCGGGTTGCCGGATTGGCCGGCTCTGGTCGGGGTGGATTTTACCGGATCGGGAGAAGGCGGTGGAGGCGCGGGCGGCGCAGAAGTCTGAGGCACCTTCATCTGCGATTGGCAATGAGGACACTTAACCACCTTCCCCTGTTGCTCATCACTCACCTTCAGCTTCTGCTTGCAACTGGGACAGTTGATGATCATCTAACGGCCTTGTTTTCGTGGAGCGGCTATCCCGCGGTCGGCGAGCATTTTGCCCACTAAAACCCGAAAGGCAAGCAGAGGCGGTTTCGTCGCTGCTTGCATGCCTGCTCCCCATTCCATGATTCCTCCTCGACCATCACGTTTGAACAATCCGGAGCACTCTGGATAATTTTCTGTCCTTGAGAGTTGGAGGGCACAGCCATAAAACTGCTCTGGTAACAACTCAGGCAACATTTCAACCATTTGAGACCACACTATGCGAACAATGAAACTCGCTTCCGCGTTTTTCCTTGCAGCCTTCACGTTTGATTCGGCCCGAGGCGAGACAAAAAAGCAGCAGTTCAAAGACTCTATCGACACTTTTGCGGGCACCACCATCGGGAACATTGAGATTACCAAGGCCACCTACCTGAAAGTTTCATACCTGGCAAAGGCGCCTGGTTCAGGGAAAGTCGTGGAGCAGGGCCTGCCGGCCTACCATGTAAAGAAAATCAGCTACGCTGATATTCCCATTAAATATCGCCAGGGGCTGGGCAGAATCAAGACCGGCGATTTCGACGAAGCCGTGCGCCGTATCAAGGTGGGCATGGCGGAACCCAAGGTGCGTCCGTGGGTTCAGCCGCACGGCAAATTTCACATCGGCGTCGCATATCAGGCCAAGGGCAGTTATGCGGATGCAATCAGGGCCTACCAACTCTATATGAAAGACCACCCTGATAATTTCTACATTCCTCAGGCAATTGAAGCGATCGCCATCAGCCACACCAAGCTTGGCGGGGCCGATAACTTCGGCAAGGCTCAGGCATCCTTTAAGAGCCTCACCAAATTTGGTGAAGTCTGGACCATGCGGTCCCGTGAAGGGGAGGCCGAAGTGCTGGAGGCCAGGGGCGACCATGCCGGAGCGGCCAAAGCCTACGGCACGATCATCAAATCCGTCCGGCTGATGAAGCAATCCGACCAGAAGAAGTTCCGTAGCGTGCTTGCACGTTCTTACAGAGGCATTGGCAAGAATCTTCTCGCATCCAACAAGGGGGCAGAGGCCGTCGCGAAATACCAGGAACTGATCAATTACTGCAAGCTGGCCAAGTATCCTGCGGGCATGGCCATTGCCTACAACGGCATCGGCGATTACATGAAGCTGAATGGAAAGTATGAAGACGCGGCACTCTCCTTCCTTCGCACCTCCATCCTTTACGGGCAGGGCCAGGAAAAGGAAGACGCCCGGGCGCTCTTCGGCGCGGCCGAGTGCTTTGACCATCTCTTCAAGAACGAGAAGGCCGACAGGGCGAGAAAGAAAGAACTCAGGGCACGATCCCTTCAATTGTTCAAAGAAGTCAAGGACAAATACCCGGCAACGGAATATGGCAGGAAGGCGATCGGCTTTGCTCCCCCGAATTGAGCGGCAGTGCGGGGCGGGATTTCCATCCTGCCGGTCGCAGCTTCAGAACCTGCGCCACTCAACTTTTGAACCGGAGTAACTGTCCTGCTAGACTCGCGGCCATCGCCTGAGGAGGAAATCAATGGCCGCACCTATCCTGCCCCTGCAGGAGCAAATTCAGCATCTGAACCGCATCGGCATCTCGCTGACCCTGGAGCACGATCTGCAATCGCTCCTGGAGCTCATCGTTCAGGAAGCGCGTACCCTCGCCCGCGCCGACGGCGGCAGTCTCTATCTTGTCAATGGGAACAAGCTGACCTTCACCGTTGCCCAGAACGGCACCCTCGATGCCCGGCTTGGTGACAGCCAGACCACACGCGCTTCATTCCAAAAACACGAGATTGATATCACAAACACCAGCCTGGCGGGCTATGTGGCCAATACCGGTCTCACTCTGAATATCGATGATGTCTATAAGCTGGGCGAGGAGGTGGAATACCGCTTTTCCTCCACCTTTGATGACATGAATAACTACCGCTCCAGGTCCATGCTGCTGGTGCCCATGCTCGACCGCGGGAGCGAAGTGGCTGGCGTGCTCTGCCTGCTGAACGCCATGTCGGCCACCGATGAGGTCATCTCTTTCAACGAGGAATACGAGCCGCTCCTTTTGTCAATTGCGTCGCAGGCGATGGCCGCCATCGAAAATGCACGCCTGATCGACAAGGTGAAGCGTTCGTACCTTGATACGGTGTTCTGTCTTTCCATGGCTGCCGAGGCACGGGATAACGAGACCGGCGAGCACGTTCGTCGTATCAGTGAGTACTCCAGCATTCTGTCCGACAGGATGGGCTTCTCCGCGGAGGATGTGGACTCCATCCGCTACGCCAGCCCACTTCATGACGTCGGCAAGATCGGCATCCCGGACAACATCCTTCAGAAGCCGGGGAAGCTGACGGATGAGGAGTATGAAATCATGAAGACGCATACGACGATCGGCGCATCGATCCTTGAAGGAGATTCGGAGTACATTCACGTGGCTAAGCTGATCGCCCTGACCCATCACGAAAAGATGGATGGAAAGGGCTACCCGAACGGCCTCAAAGGGGAAGAGATATCCATCTTCGGCCGAATCGTGGCCGTTGCAGATGTGTTCGACGCTCTCGTGTCCAAACGTGTTTACAAACCGGAAATGCCTGTGGAGAAGGCGAAGGACATCATCGTTGAATCCACCGGCACCCATTTCTGCCCGACAGTAGTCGAAGCATTTCTCAAATCACTGGACGATTTCATCGACGCAAAGGCCAGGCTGACAGATACGGACCAGGAGGCGGATGCCTGAATGAGCAAACGCAAAGTGGCCATCCTTGGCGCGAGCGGCGTTGGTAAACACCATGCCAAATGGTTTCACCTGGCGGGATGTGAAGTCGTCGCCCTCGCCGGTACAAGCGAAGAAACCTGCGCGGCAGCGGCCGACGGGCTTCGCGAAATCTTCCCGTTCGATGGCAAGGCATATATCGGCATCAGCGAAATGCTCCAACAGGAGACCCCGGACATGGTCTCCATCTGCACGCCCCCTCACCTTCATGCGGATCACATCATTCTCTGCCTGGAGGCCGGGTGCCAGGTCCTCTGCGAAAAGCCACTCCACTGGCTGCCTGGCAAGAGCCTGAAAGAGCATGAAGCCGACCTGCAGCGAATCGCCGAAGCGCAAAGCCGCACCCGCCCCTTCGCATGCAACCTGCAATTCGCCACCTGCGGCGATGCATATCGAGATATCTTCAAAGAGGTCACCGGTGTTGAATTGGGTGCGCCTGAGAAATTCTCAATGCAATGGACCCCGCGACCAGGCCGCGACCACCCGAAAGAATGGTTCTGGAATGACCTCGGCCCGCATGCCTTGAGTGTGGTGATGAAGCTGGTCACCAATCCCACTCTCGTGAAAGAATCTATCGACTGCCGGGTAGGAGAGGGCGGCACATACGCAACCTTCACCGTGAATTCAGAAAATGGCAGCCCGTGCGAGGTGAACTTCCAACTCACACCTCCGCCAGGCGGCGAGGTCATTCGAAGACTCGGTGCGAATGATTTTGTTGTGGACTATGCGGCCCGCGCGGACGACGAAGGGATGTTTCATACATACTTCAAGCACGGCGAACAGGAATGGCAGTTCGAAGACTTCATGAAGGCATCCATCGAAGGCTTCATCGACTGGGCCAACGGCGAGGCCGACCGCCCATACGTGACCGGCGACGAGGCAGCCGCCAACCTGCAAATGCAGTTGGAAATCTTCGAAAGGGCTTCTTGATTGGTGGTGAACGCAACTGGGACAGGCACCGGGTCAAGAGGCGGAAGTGTGAACCACCTCTATATCAGCAGGCTCACCGAATTCGTCACGGTGGTGGATTCAGTATTATCCATCGAGGCGTTGCCAGTGTTCTTGGCGCGGCCGTTGTTCTCGGTGATGACAACTCCTTCATCCTCTCCGGCTCCAGCATCCATCAGGTGATTTTGATCCTGGCTGGCGTTGCTCTTGCTCACGGCGGAGATGATGTGGTTGGGATTGGCGTTCATGGCGCCTACCACTCTGGTGGAGCGCGGCGACAGGTTGCCGATCTCGAACTTGCTCAGGTCGAAGCTGCCGAGGAGATCGACGCGGTTGTTCGAAGAAGTGATTCCGTTGTCCTGGGTGATGTCGTTGTCTGCGACTCCGCCATCGGCGATGGCGCGCTGGGTGACGGGGTTTGCAGCGCTGCCCTGGCGCTGTCCGTGGGCGAAGACGGCCTGGGCTTCGAGGTCTCCGAGGCTGCCTTCGATCTCGCGGTATCTTGCCTGATTGAACGCGTTGCCGATCTCGTTGGCGATGGTCGTATTGCTGACCGTTGCCGAGAGGTCGATATCGAACTGTTGGATCGTGTCGGAGCGCTGGTTGATATCGTTTTCGGCATCGCTATCTACGCCGGCGAAGTCATTCAATTTGGCCAGCGCGTCCTGCGCGCCATTCTGATCCTGTGCGATCTGGGAGCCGGCCTTCGCGAGGTAGTCTTCCGCGTTGGCGCCGGCGATGTATCGCTGCAGGTAGTTGAAATCAAAGTTGGCCGCGTTCGCATTCGTGGCCTGGACAGCCTGAATGGTGATCTGCTGCCTGTTGTTGGTCACGACGGTCTGCGTGATGTCTTCGGCCTGGGTCTGGTCGTTATCGACGTTTCCCCCGCTAAAGGCTCTTGCAGCCTGGTCAGTATTCGCTGACTGCGAGGCAGACCGGAATCCTTCGGACAACAGGTGATTCATGATCGCCCGCTGCTCGCGTACGCCTCCCCCGAGCATGCCGGGGTCAGAGTATGGGGTGGTGGATGAAAGGGACATGGGTTGTCTCCGTGGACAGTAATCTCAAGTAATGGGGTTCAGCGCGTAATGAGTAATGAGTAATGAGTAAGTTTGGTCTTGGATTGCCGGTTTTCTCTTTGGCTTCGGTTGGTCTCTGTAGCTGAGAGAGCTGCCTGCTCCACTCCGTTTCGCGACGCTGCTCGAGCGGTTGTGGTCTGTGCCTTCCTTGCTCTTAGGTCTAAGGTCTAAGGTCTAAGGTCTAAAGTCTTCCCCTCTATCCAAAGAATGTAAGACTAATAATTCCCTGCAGGGTCAGATTGCCATCGGTGGCAATGAGTTTCGTAATCAGGTCATCGAGATCCGGGTTAATGACACTTCCTCCGAAGCGGGTAAACATTCGGGCCCGGAGGATGAGGTCGCGTGTATCTC
>JASLXP010000959.1 GCA_030740295.1 Planctomycetota bacterium | reverse complement strand
GAGAAGCAGTTCCAACATTTCCACGTGGGCAACTACCGGTTCAAGGACAACATTCGCCAGGATCTAAAGACTCCCGTCGTCCGTCTCAATCGTCCGATTCAGAATCCGTACATCCCCGTGCCGAAGGAGAACGCGAAGATCAATAAAGATGGTTTCCGCGTCTTCGCCATGCTTGGCAATCACAGCACCCATCTGCAATTGCGCGAGGCCATCAGGAGCATCCCGGACATCAGGCTAGGCAAATATGATTTCGGTTATTCACCTGGATTTGTGGTTCAGCATAATGGGCTGACCGACTTCCCCTACGATTACGAACGGCTCTTCAACTACAGGGCCCTCGTCTTTGCCAACTGCCAGACCACGCTGCCGCGCCGGGTCGGCTCTTCCATCGTGACCAACTACCTGAGGCGCGGCGGTGGACTGGTGTTCAGCGGAGGCGATTCTGCATTCAGAGTCGAATGGGATGATCCCAAACATGAGTTCGATGATTATGTGCCATTCAAAGTGCGGCCCTTCAACATCAAGAAGGGCGTCCTCCAGCTCAACAGCCCCGTTGCGGAACACCCCATCTTCAAAGATATTGACCTGACAAAACTGCCCTGCACCCTCTACTACCACGACCTCGAACTGAAGCCGAATCTGCCATCAAAAGTCCTGATGAAGGTCGGCGAAAGACCATTCATCGTCGAGCTCACGAGGGGAGAGCAGCGCACCATCGCCGTCCTCTCCTGCCCATTCGGCGACCCCGACGTACATCCAGGAAAAGTCCCATACTGGAAATGGCCCGAATGGCAGAAATTGTTCGCCAACATCGTGCGGTACGCGGGACACGATCTTTGAGGAATGGTTAATGGTCTATGGTTGATGCAGAAATGCGGCCGGACCATCAATCATCCATTTGCCATTCTACATTCATCCAACCATCGACCATTAACCATCAACCATGATTACTGAAGCACCCCCAGAACTGGATCAACAACAATTCGACCACATTATCGGCAAACTCACGGCCATCAGAGACGAAGTTGGCAAAGTCATCGTCGGGCAGGAAGAGATTGTCGAGCAGGTATTGCTCTGCATCCTTGCCGGCGGACACAGCCTGATGATGGGCGTGCCGGGCCTCGCCAAGACGTTGCTCGTCAGCACGCTTTCAAAGGTCCTCAATCTTTCGTTCAAGAGGATTCAGTTCACACCCGACCTGATGCCGAGCGACATCACGGGCAGCGACATCCTGGAAGAACAGGCGGACGGCACCAGGCAGTTCACATTTGTTCAGGGACCGCTCTTCGCCAACATGGTGCTCGCCGACGAGATCAACCGCACGCCGCCGAAGACGCAGGCCGCGCTTCTCGAAGCCATGCAGGAACATCGTGTCACCGCGGGCCGCACGACCTACGAGCTCAGCGAGCCGTTCTTTGTCCTCGCCACGCAGAACCCCATCGAGCAGGAAGGCACGTACCCGCTCCCTGAAGCGCAGCAGGACCGTTTTATGTTTTTCCTCAACGTGAAGTATCCCGAGCGCGATGAAGAGGTCGAGGTCATGAACCGCACGACGGCACGCGCGAGTATCTCGCTGGATACCGTCATGACCGGAGAAGAGATCATCGAAGCTCAGCAGTACGTGCGAGACGTCCTCATCGCCGACCACATCACCAGCTACGCAGTCGAGCTCGGCCGATGCAGCCGTACCGACCGCGGCCAGGAAGGTGCCGATGCAATCCCGGATTTCGTCAAAGACCACGTCCATTGGGGTTCCGGACCACGTGCCGCGCAGTATCTGATACTCGGCGCAAAAGCCCGGGCATTCCTCCACGGCCACACCCACGTCGCCATCGAAGACATTGATGCCATCGCCCATCCGGTCCTCCGCCACCGCATCATCGTCAACTTCGCAGCAGAAGCCGAAGGCATCACCTCCGACGACATCGTCGACAAAGTCATCGAGCACGTAAAAGCCCGGCGCTGATCCTCCAGCAACGGCACTCGGCAAGCGTCGCGGAGCGAAGCGGAGTCAGCGCAGCCCCTCAATGAACACCACCACCGCAGTCTCATCTCTGCTCACCGGCGAAATCATCGAGCGTATCAAACAGCTCGAGCTCTTCTCGCGCCGCCGCGTAGAAGGCGCCCTGGCCGGCGACAATCGATCACCATTCAAAGGTGCAAGCACAGACTTCATGCAGCACCGTGAATACAATTACGGTGACAATCTTAAATACCTTGACTGGCGGGTGTACGGCAAAACAGGACGGCTTTACATCAAGGAATATGAAGATGTCACCAACACGCCGCTCTACCTGGTCGTCGATATTTCAACCTCGATGGATTTCCAGGGCTACACCTATTCCAAGCACGAATTCACCGTCCGCTGCGCCGCGCTCATCGCGTACCTGATGCACCTCCAGCGAGATGATTTCGGGCTCTTCCTCTTCAACGAGGCAATCGCCGAATACACCCGCCCGGCATCCTCCAAATCGCATCTGGCGCGCACATTTGAAAAACTCGTCACCACTGAACCGACTGGTGAGACAGCTTTTGAGGATTGTTTTTTGTCGGTTCAGTCCCAGGCCACCCGCAAGGGTCTGATCGTCGTCATCTCGGATTTCATGCATGAGCCCGTGCTCCTCGCACGCAGCCTCGGCAGCCTTCGCTCCAAAGGACACGACATCATCGCCATCCAGGTCTACGACGAACTCGAGAAAGAACTCGACTACATCGAGTTTACCCGTTTCCGGGATCTCGAAACCGACGAAATCACTGCCATCGATCCGCTCCTTATCCAGCGTGACTACAAGGAACAGTTCGAGCTGCACCTTCACGACATGAAAGCCGAGTGCCTGAAGCAGGGCATCGACCATGTTGCCGCCGAAGTGTGCGACAATTTCGACACCGTCCTCGGCACCTACCTGCAGAAGAGGATGGCATTGATGCTATGAGACACGGTTCTGGATACTGGATACTGGATCCGCATTAACACAAACTGCGGCGGGCAAATCGTAGGATGGGCGTCCCCGCCCGTCTGATTCCGCTTCTGCCAGAGACGGCCGAGACGGCCATCCTACGATCTGTCTTGCGCATCTCCGTTCAGCATCCAACATCTGAAATTACTTATTACTCATTACTCATTACGTGTCCTATCTCTCCTCCTCCTTCCTGTCATTCCTGCCGCTGGCCGCCATCCCGGTCATCCTCTACCTGCTTTTTCGCAGGCGAAAGAATGATGTGGACTGGGGCGCCACCTATATCCTCAAGAAGACTCTCGAGGCGAAGAATCAGCAAAACATCTGGCGGCAGGTCGTCATACTGACCATCCGCACTGTTTTCATTGCGCTGCTGGTGTTCGGTTTTGCGCGGCCCAACACGCCCACGAGTGACGCCGATACAGGTGCGTTTCCGCACGGTCCGGGCGCGCTGCACCGTATCGTGCTCTTCGACAACAGCGAGAGCATGATTGCTCTCGATGAAAGCGGTTCGAGAGAAGAGATCGCCAAGTCTGCATTAAGGGATGCGATGATCGGAATGCGAGCCGGTGACACGTTTCAGTTGGTCCTGCTGGCGCGCACACATTCCGCTGCCTCCGAACCGCAGATCCTTAGCCTGCCTTGTCCCATCGGCGAGGAAGAGGCCCTCGCCGCCATCTCAAGAATCGTGTTGTCAGACCAGCCAGTGGATTTTGAGGACTCGCTCAGACTTGCCAAGGACCTGGTCGCCGGCTCTCACACTTTTCGCAAACAGCTCATCTTCATCTCTGATTTTACGGACAAGGATCACATCTCTATTGAAAAGTATGAAAGCTTCGCTAGGGCGATTCTGAAAACAGATAACGGAGAAACTTCCTCTGCCGAGCTCCTCTGCTCCGCGCTCTTCCTTGGGCGAGAGCATTCACATAATGTTGGCATCCAGTCACTCACCCTTGGTACGGATCTACTCTTCAAAGGGCAGCCGACACAGGTGTACGTGACCGTTCGGAACTTCGGCGAGAAGCCAACCGAAGAGACGATGCTGACACTGTTCGTCAACGATAAACACTACATGCAGGAGCCCTGTGGACTGAACCCTCGCCAGCAGAAAACATTCGTCTTTCCATTTGTGCCTGAGACAGACAGTCAGCTCGAGGCCCGGCTCAGCAAAGACGTCTTCGAGCCTGACGATCAGATTCGGTGCGCGGTGCTGGTTGCCAATCGGCTCAAGCTGTTAGTGCTGCATCGCGATGAATCCGAGGTCGAAAACGATTTTCTCAAAGACACCGAGTTCCTTCGTCGCGGCCTCGATATGCCGGCAAAGGCCAGTGCGATGGTCGGCAAAGTTGTGGTCGAAGAGTTTGATGCCACCACAGCCTATCGTCGCCGGGAGATGGGACTGAAGATCACAAAGCACAACGTCGAATCCGGCGCGGTCAAATACGAGGTGGGCTACACCTTCCAACCGACCTACCGTAAGGCCGACCAGATCACTTCGCGCGAAATTGCCGGGTACGACGTCATCGTCTGCAGCCAGGTAAACATCCTCAGCGAACCGGTGAAGCAGGAGCTCAAGAAGTTCGTCCGGCAAGGCGGCGGGCTCTTCATCGGTGTGGGCCCCGAAACGGACGCCGGTCTGGTCAATCAGGCATTTGAATCGCTGCTGCCATTCAGCCTGGACGGGCAATATCGTGAGCTGCCGCCTGATTTCAAATACGATCGTTTTTTCAATATTCAGGCGGCGGATATCCCTCAGGGCCTTCTCAAGGAATTTGAGGATCGCAAGAACGGCAACATCGCTGACGGCCGCATCTACAATCATTTCAAGCTGCAGTTGCCCGAAGATACCCCGGAAGAAGACATTGTCCTGCGGCTTACTAATGGCGATCCACTGCTCGTGCAGAAGCGTGTTGGAAAGGGAATGGTCTTCCTGTGGACGACGACCATCGGCGGAGGATGGAATTCACTGGTAGTGAACCAGAGCTTCATGCCGCTGCTGATGCGGACGATGAATTATGCGGCTTCCTTCAGACCTCTATCGAGAAATCTTTCCCCCGGGCAGCCAATCATCCACGAAGTGTCTGAGATTCCGGGCACGCTCTTTCTGGCCACGCCAGGTTTTGAGCTAGTGCCGCTTGAGCGTATCCGGCATGAGGGCAGGCAGTTCATCCGTTTTGAGAAAACCGAGAAGCCCGGTGTTTACGAGCTCCAACGTTCGGATGGAAAGGATGCTGCCAGTTTCTTTGTGCGCAGCCCAGAGGAAGAGTCAGATCTGCTGCCTCTGAGACCCGAAAAGGAGCAGCAACTCATCGCCGCATTCAATCTGAAGACTGCGCCCGATTCTGACCGGTTACCAACTGATGTGAGTGAGCTCAAAGAAGCCCTGAAGGAAGCCGGCGATGCCTCCGAACGGACCTCACTGTTCCTCATTGCCGTGCTGTTGCTCATCACCCTCGACGCCGCACTCGTCAAGCTCTGGTTCTCATGATCGCCTTCGCCAACGTCACTTGGGAATTTTCGCACGCCGGTCAGATACCGTTCTGGCTGGGCCTGGTGATCGGAGCGGCCCTGCTTGGTATCTGTCTTCACATTCTCGGGCGTGAAATGCCTCGCCTGCGGCGGCGCAAAGGACGCAAGTGGCTCTATCTCACGCGCACCCTCGTCGTGCTCGCCACTATCTGGGTCATCCTGCAGCCGTTGATGTTCATCAGGGAGCAAGGAAAGGAGGAAGGGAAACTCCTCGTGTTGATTGACGACTCGCTGAGCATGCAGTTGTCGGACAACTATTCAATTTCAGAACAGCTTGACCTTGCCCAACAGCTCGAGCTGCCCGGCCTCGAGCAGCGCTCCGACCTGGCGCAACGGATGTCGATGCTGATCAGAAAACAGGTCGAACTTATTTCGCAAAGCATCGACTCCCTGAATGCCATCCAGGACGAACTGGAGCAGGGGATGCCGTGGGGGGCATCTTTTACGAAGAAGCTTGCTGAGGTCGCCGGCACTGCCTCAACCGCGCACCAGGACCTGGCCGCATCTGTACCAGGGCTCGACTCACTGCAGGAAAAACTGGGCAAAGGATTGAAGCAGGAGAAACTCAAACAACTGACGGAGCAGTTTCTGGTAGCCCGAAAATATGTGGAGGCCGCGGCCCATGCGGAAAAAGTTCTTTCCTCAGCCAAGAGTGACGCGGATGCCGTGGAAGCAACGCGTGGTGTATTGCGAGCTTTGATCGAACAGGCAGACGATGCGGTGATGACTCTTTCAGATCTGCAGCATCTGGAAGATAAGCGCCTCATCAACGCAGGGGCGAAGGGCCTTGCCGAGAGTCTGAAGAAACTCAGCGAAGAGACTCGGTACGGTCTTGCGGCAGAAAGCCTCGCTGCCATGGATCTTGCCAGGCACAATGTCCAGTTTGTTCGTCTCTCCAATCCAAGTCAGCCGGCAACAGACCTCACATCGTTTGCCGCTCAGACACCGAAGGCCTCGACAGACCTCTATTCTCCGCTGGAAGAACTGCTTGATGCCAACGCCGCGGATTTGATCACCGGCATTGTCATCCTTACGGACGGCCAGCAGAATCGGCCCGCCAGGCCCGATGTCATCGAAAGTCTCGTCAAGCAGCGAATCCCCCTCATTGCTGTTGGCGTCGGCTCACGCGAGAAGTCAGCCGATATCGCCATCGCCGATTACCACGCCCCGGGGCTCGTGCTGGCAGGAAAGAAAGCAGCTCTCTCCGTCACGCTGAAAACCGAGCTCCCTGCGGAAATACCATTCAAGGTCGAGATCACTGCAGGCGATAAATCACTCGTCGTTTTCGAAGGAGCTACGACCGGCGAACAGACTCAGCAGCAGACCTTCGAGTTTGAATTAGAAGATCCAGGCGATGCTATCCTCGAGATCTCCGTTGCATGTGCCGAGGACACCATCCCGCAAAACAACTCCGTCTATCTCTCAATCTCCGCAATCAAGAGGCGGCCCAAAGCCCTGGTCATCGCGCCCAACGCCCGCTGGGACGTGGCCTACATGCTCAAGGCCCTCGAAGATTTGTCTTTCACGGCCGATGTCATTTTTACGAATGCCAAGAAAGAAAAACCGGAACGAGGGAAAGGCCGGGGCAAGATTCCGGATTCACTTTCGAGCCTCGGGCGGCATGCCCTGATAGTGCTGGATAGATCGCCTTTCTCTGGCTGGCGCGCTGAAGACGTCCATCTCTTTTCTGAGTACGTCACGAAGGAAGGCGGCAGCCTGATGCTGCTGAGCGGGCAGCCACAGAAGGGCAAAGAGTGGACGGATGTATTCGAGGGACGATTGGGCGAGGCGCCCAACCTGGGATCGTTGCTCCCCGAATCACATAGAGCACCCCGGGAGGCCACCCTCAAGCCACATCCATCCCTGCCTTTACTCCAACTTTCAGCAGTCACCGGGACAAACCTGAACCTCTGGTCGAATCTGTCTCAGCCCGAATCAGTATCGATCGTCCCGCCGCAGGACTTCATCCTGCTCGAGCGGGAGGGGATGGCAATCGCCAGCCTGGGGTTTTATGGCCGGGGCCGCGTCTACTTACTCGGCATCGACGACTGGTATCGAGCGCGAGAATGGACAGGCTCCTATTCCGTGCAGACTTTCTTCACAAAGCTGTTCCAGGATGCCGCAAGTCCCTGGCTCACAGATGATGAAAATGCTTCGGCCGCGCTCTATCCACGCGCCCTTACTCCCGGTGGTGAAACATGGCTGATCGTTCATCAGCCCGGTGGCGGTAAGGCAAAGGCAGCGACCAGCCACGCGCCGGATGCACTCAAACTGCAGCCGGCCGTTTTCGCTGGCGCCAAAGCCGGCACGACATCCATCGAAGGCTCCACAGAGAAGGCCGAGCTCAGCATCGGTGAAACGGGACCGGTAACTTTCACCATCCAGGTCGGCGGCGAAGAAATCAAAATCGAGACTGTCTGCACACCCCCGCTCTCAAACGAGACCATCTACACGAACCTGAACGAGCCGGCCTTGGAGGCTCTGGCTGAATCAGCGAAGGGCAAATACATCCCCATTGCCCAACTTGCCGAGACCCTCCAGTTACTCCCTGTCAGGGAGCGTCCGACCGTTTCGGTTTCTGAGATAAAGCTCTGGAACACCAGGTCCATACTCTTCCTCATTGCCATCCTCATGACCATCGATTGGGTCGTAAGGAGAAAGGTGGGGATCATCTTTTGAAGAATGGAGTATTGGAGTGACGGAGTGTTGGAGTATTGGAGCGATGGAAGAATGGGATGAAGGAAGAGCCCACCAGTGAGCGCTCACTCCATCACTCCGGCCTTCCAGCATTCCAACATTCCATCACTCCATTCCTCCCTGACAGGTAAAGGCTAAAAGCAACAAACACTCCATGTCCACCACGCCATCCCTCCCACCCCTCTTCCACGAAGCTGTTCGCAGCTACAGGGCTCGCCTTTATAGGCTAACGTTCTGCGGGTGGATGGTGCGTGCCGCGGTGGCTTTCATCGTTCCGTTTATCCTGTCAATGGCGTTGGATCGGTATTGGGATTTCTCCGTCAATATCAGGATTGGTCTTCTTGTCCTTACCTTTGCGGTTCCGCTTTTGTCGATCAAATGGCTGCTGCCGCAGCCGATATGGGACAGCGGAGAAGAAAGCCTCGCTGGCATGATCGATCGCGCTTGCCCCGATCTTCGAGACGGCCTCCGAAGCAGCATGAATCTTGCCAGCAAGGACACGCCCGGATTCATGCTCAGCCACTCGATAGGGCACGTGGAGTCCGAGCTCTCCGTCGGCCGGGTCCGTGGCCTTATCAATTGGGGCCAAACGCCTGCGTGGCTGGGCGCTCTCATACTGCTGGCTGGGTTCATTGGCTCACTCACTTTCTCTCCCGTGGTCCAGCTCGATCTTCTGGTCAAGAGATTCTTCGATCCCTGGGGCAATTATCCTCGACCCTCCTTCACGAGGATTATGGTCGATGTCCCTGATGCCCTTTCGCTGACGCAGGGGGATGACTATCAACTCAGGGTTGCTCTCGAGGGAGCCGTCAGGCCGGGCATGGGTTGTTTTCTGCATCGGAGTGTCAATGAGGCGGACACTGTGGAGCGTCACCGCCACAGATACCAGACGCTTCCCATGTCGCCGATGCCGAACCATAAGTTTGTATTCCGGATCAAAGGGCTGGCCCGGCCCTTCGATTACTTCATCACAGCGGGTGATGGCCGTACTAAAATCCGCAAAATCGCCATGATCCCGCGGCCGCGTATTAAGCGGATTCGTGTCCAGTACAAATTTCCCCGCTATACACGTCTGCCGCTTGAGGAGAAAGAACTCAGAATCAAAGAGATCAAGGCCATTGAGGGCACGCGAGTCCGGCTGTTCCTGAAAACAGATTTGCCAATCAGAGCATCCTGGGCAGAGGCCGGCAAGAAGCGTCTGAAGATTCGCTGGGATCGAGAACGCACTGAAGGCGATTTTACCTTCAGACTCGAGAGGTCAGATTCACTTTCAATCCACCTCGCCGCGGATAATGGCACGACCAACAAGTTCGACACGCCTTACAACCTGAAGGCGATCCAGGATAACCCGCCCGCGGTCAGCTATATCGATGTGCCGCGGCAGCTCACCGTTTTCCGTGACGATCTGATTCGGTTCACTTATCGGGGATACGACGACTTTGGAATCGAGGAAGTTTTCGTGCGCTTCAAGCACGATGGAGATCGTGAAAGCAGATATTTATCCCTCGAGTTCCCCAAGGCCGGGGTCAAACAGTTCAAGGGCGAGTCTGTCATCGAAGTAAGCGAGATCATCGACCGCGGCCCATATGGCCCACCTGCAGATGCGTTCGATATTTCGCTGGTCATGACCGATGGCAAAGACCAGGAAGGCGCGACTCAGAAGCTGAGCTTTCAGGTCATCACTGATTCGCCTGACCGACAGCTCGCGGATCTCATTCGATGGCATAAGGAATATCAGAGAAGCATGGAGCAGGCAGTGAAGACACTCCGGTCGCAGGCCACGCAGCTCAAAATCCTCGTCGAGGGGATGGATGAGAACACCGAATTTACCCCCAAGCACCAACAGCGTCTGGACAGCATTCTCCGCAACTTCACCCGTATCCGTGTGCGCAATCCGTTCAAGTTCTCGGATCGCCAGGGCTCCGTCTATCGCTATGGCTTTTACCCGAGGCGGGAAGGACGCGCGGCCGAAGAATTGTTCACGCTCCCCTTCAGCCTCCTGACCAGTGCCGGTTACAACAGAGAGGCTGCGAAGAGCAAGGATGTGAAGAAGCGGCAGAAGGCCCTCATCCAACTGAAGGAACTGGTCGAATCCCAGCGCGACAAAGCAGACGCATTCCACACTATGCTGCTGGCAACACTGCGCGAGAACCAGCTCCAGCTCCTTTCCTATCTTGCCGAGACATGGGTGCAGGAGACTGGCCGCATGGCGCAACTGGAAAACGCACAGTCACTCGAAGCCATCCAGGAGAAACAGCGCGAGCGACTCGAAAGCATCAACAAGCTCATCACTGAATTGGGAGAATTCGAAGCAGAC
>JASLXP010000958.1 GCA_030740295.1 Planctomycetota bacterium | reverse complement strand
CGGACCAGAAGTCCTTGTTCACGTGCGCGGCGGCCTGAAGCTCGGCCTTCCACTCAAGGCCACGGCCGTTATTTTCCGCATAGTAGAGCGCACCGGTCGAGTTGATGATGAATTGGTAGTGCTTGCCCGCGCCTCCTGTCGGATCAATGAAAAGCTCGACGCTGTCGTCACGCCATACGGGGCTGTTCCTTTTAGCGGACGGCCTTACATCGGCGCGAATCCGATTCATCTCCGGTTCGTGGCACTTGCAGGCCAGGTAGAGGTTTCGAGTGTCCGCCGCAACCAGAATCTCAGTCCGGCCGCGAGGCTGGGCAGTACCGAAGGACAGCCCATTAATCTTGTTGGCTTTGCCCCAGACTGCATCATTCAGTTCCCCGTCAACGGCGGGTGCCGCCAAAGTGCGACGCACGAAAAAGGCCGTCTTCGGTTTGAAGTCAATTCGCCGGTCGATGGATCTGAATACGCCCTTCGCCCAATCGTCTTGCGCCTGAAGAGCGGAAGGGACTGAGACCTCAGCGGCGAAGAAGAGCATCCAGATTGGGGAACGGGCTTTCAGCATTCCAGTATATGCCTCGCATCATAGAGCCTCGGGCTCGGGACGACTTGCCGTATCTGATACGTTCTGTCCAGAGAGACCACTCGTGTTCGGAGCTTCAGACCGCGTATCCGAATTCGCCAGATTACGGGAGAACGGCTTCATCGAAAATTCGTTTGAAATCGTCGAAGGACACGCGGGCGTCGATGTTCTGACAGTCGATGGCCATCGGCGAAGTGCTCTGGCTGGTGAAAGTCCACACCACGGGATACTCGAAGTGCCACAGCCGCAGAGAGCGATAAATTCCTCCCAGCAGCTCGTCTGTGCGGTCGTTACGCGACCCGCTGGGATAGGCGAAGTGCTGCGGGATCATTCCGAGCCGCTTCCGGAAGAGGGCATTTGAAGTCTCTACTTCCCACAGCACCCCATCGTCCCCTTCCTCCGCGTGTTTCTCGGCTACCTTGGGGTGCGTGGCGGTGTGGGCGCCAATCTCCCAACCCTCATCTGACAGTTCCCCGACTTGCTGCCAGGTCATGAAAGGTTTTTCGATCTGTCCTTCTGTCAGAGTGCGAACGGATGCGATCTGGCCTTCAGTCGCGGCCTCCACACCATCAGTGATTGGGAAACAGGTGGCCGTCATGCCGAAGGCTCTCACTATCGGCATCGTCACGGTCCGTGTATCCAGCCACCCGTTGTCAAAGTGCAGTGCCAAGGCCCGATCCGGCAGAGGAGTCCCGTCGATGATCCAATCCACAACATCTGACGTGGAAACGACATTCCAGTTTCCGGTCGAGAGAAAATCCATGTGGCGCCGAAACTCCGCTTCGCCGATGACGCCGGCGGCACTTTCTCCTGTCGCTGCTTTCAGCTCGGGAGTACCTTCCGGATAGACATGGTGGTATACGAGAATTGGAACGTTAGTCATTACTTTTCTGGTCCACGTCGGCTACATAGGATTTCCGTTCCGCGATGCCTCCGGCATAACGACCTGACAGGGGATCTGAATGATGGTACTGACGTTCCTCATTCGTTCGATGAGGTTCTCCTGGTTTCGGCCGACAGAGCGTCAGATGTGTCTGCCGCCTTATCTCAAGGTCTCCTGGAGCAGGAGCATAATGGCTACAGAGATAGTCACGGCCACCGCCACTGCGTTTGGTGAGCTTTCTTCGATGGATTCCGGCAGCATCTCACAGAAAACCATCCAGATCATGGCGCCGGCTGCGAAGCCGAGCCCGATGGGCAGGACAGGTGCAAACAGCTCGACGAAGCAATATGCCGGAAGGGCCATGAACGGCTGAGGAATGCTGGAGAAGATGCACCAGAGCGCGGCCGTCCACAGTTTGCAGCCTCTCGGAATCAGGACGAGAGCAATGGCCAGACCTTCAGGGATGTTGTGGAGCGCAATGGCTGCCGTGATAAAAAGCCCCAGCCTTTCGCCTCCACCGAACGAGACCCCGACCCCGACTCCTTCAGTGAACGAATGAAGAGTCATTACACCAAGGAGCAGAATTGCTTTACGGGCGTCCAG
Source organism: Planctomycetota bacterium (assembly GCA_030740295.1). The sequence goes on along the minus strand of JASLXP010000958.1, from coordinate 10,458 downwards.
TGCCTTGAGCTTGCCGATCCTGAGATCCTGGTTCTTCTTGAGCTTTTCCTGAGACCAGACAATGAACCAGAGGCCCATGGCAATGCCAACTGCGACTTTTCCAGCGCTGTAATTCAGTCCCTCATATACAAGCCCGAAAGAGGCAGTAAGCATGAAGCCCGCGGCTACCGCATTAGAAATTGCGAGCCACTTGCGATTCATCTGCTTGAGGAAACAGAACGGCGCTACCCCGAACCCCGTCGTCACCGCGGTCAACAATGCGAAAAGAAATACAGATGTGGGTGAGACTTCAAACATCAGAGAATCGGCCTGAAGGGCGTCTAGAGCAACGAAATGAGATGTTAACATCTCATTTCATGATTTCAACTTAAGCTTATACGAACAAAGAACTTACATTTTATTGAGACTCAGTCGCAGTTGGCCCCGTTCTGGTACGTTTTGGGGCGTGAAATTCTGGGATTGAACAGGCGGCTGGACATTTCCAGGGCCAAAACCTGGCAAAAAGCTAAAGATTTCTGCGTCCATGCGATAATTGAAAAGGAAGTTTTGTGCCTGCAGTTTTGATGGCAGTCAGACTTTTCTCTCAGAGACAAATCTGCACTTTCATCATATTGGGCTCTTGTACACGCAGGTCGCAGGTCCGGGCATTTTCTGAGGGAGAGTTCAAAATCTGAATCTACTTTTTTATTAAAGTAGATGATGTGTATGCCGATAATAGCGCATTGGTGTGATCTTTGAGGGTGCAACGTCTCCCGGCCGTCCCTGCCCCAAAGCTCCATTCGAGGGCCACTCCCCTTCTCGATCCCAGCGGTGTATCGGGCTTCCCTCAAGACCTTGACGGTCTCTATCGTTCAGATGCCTGCCAGCAGTACCGTCGCTTGCGACGGAGCCTTCCACACAGTTCCGAATTGACCCGTGAATTCGGTCGCTTCGGTTTCTTTCTCTGTACCCACGTTCTACTGCACAGGAGGTATTGATGGCAGTATCTGCCCCCAAATCCAACGTTATCTATAACGTTGTTCAGCGATTCCAGCCCGTGTTCAGGGATGAACCTTTTGACATTAAAGTTCCTGAATTGAACAGAGAGCCGCTCATTCTCAAGAACCCGGTTCTCAATCATGTCAAAAAGCCAGTCATCCTGAATGACATCCAGAAGATCAGGACTCCGATAACCGTTACCAAGATGATTATCGAAGACGTTGACCTGAGTGTCCCGGTCATTTCGGCCAATCCGATTGCCAAACCGGTCGTGCTGTTTGAGCCTGGAACTGAAGATGAAGTCAAGGATATACCGCAGGCCATTCCTGAGCCTGTTCCTTTTGAAATCGCGCATCCGACACCGCATTCGCCTTTCGACAAGTTCCCCATCGACTTCATCGCATAACCGCGCTTATCCTCCGAACAGAAAGGCTGTTCATCCGCACCGGATGGACAGCCTTTTCTTTTTCACCATTCGCCATTTTGCCACCGCGGGGCCAGTCCTGGTCACTCAGTCCCTGAAATCTCATCGATCAACTGCATTGTCTTTACCGCGTCGTCGAGGTCGCATGCGGGGAATGGCAACGAGCCGCCTGTCTGGACACACCTGATGAAAGTACTGTCCTGGCGAAAGAAGCCGGCCTTGTAGTTCAGATCGATTTCATCATATTCGAGAAGGAATCGGTCTTTGCCCCGTTCCTGAACGGTCACTGTTCGATACCCCGGCGAAGAAGTGAGCGTCATGCCGGCTGTGCGGATTTCAAATCGATGTCCGCCCGGGCCAAGCCAGTCCATCCCGGCACGACCGAGAGCGCCATTCTCGAATTCGATCAGCGCTCCGTGCGCGTCCGGCGTTTCGCCTTCCACCTTATGCTGGATGGAAGTGACACTGCTCACATCACCGCCAAAAAAACGGATCATATCCAGCGCATGGATACCGTTCGCCGCGCTCCAGCGATGCAGAACCTCCGGAGGGAACTTCGTCCCGTTTCGTACTCGTTGGATATCTTCGTGGGCCTCGACGGTGACCGTCTGAATGGGGCCGGCAGCGAGTGCTGTTTTCCTCGCGGCCATGCTGGTCGAGTAGAAGCGACGGTTCACGCCAACCATGGCGAGGGTTGAATTCTCACGCGCCAGGTCGGCAAGTTCCTGCGTCTGCCAGGTGTGAATGCCCGGGGGCTTTTCCAGAAAAGTCGGGATCCCTGCAGAGAGAAACCGGCTCGCGACTTCATGAACGGCCAGCACGGAAACCAGCACAAAGACCGCGTCCAGGCTGTCTGACTTCAGGTCATCGACCGAGCTCAATCGCCGATCGATTTCAAAACGATCTCCAGTCTGCTGAAGGGTCACGGGGTCCGAATCGACAAGCGTGATGCAGCCGATCTCGGGCAGGTCTTTGAGAACGGGCAGGTGTTGCTGTGCGATGTTGCCCGCCCCGAGGACGGCGATGTTGAGGTTCTTCATAGAGTGTTTCTCGTCCTTCTTATATTCTTCGTCCCGTCATGAAAGGTAACGCCAGACATCTCATACATCCGATACTGAGCGGGAATTTTCCAATCGTTTTTCTCTTTCTGGGAAATTACGACAGGGTTCAGGCACAGGATCTGTTCATACCTGTGACACTGGTATCCCTCACGGCCATCGGCATGGCTTTCGGTCTCGGCCGCGCCCTCAAGGATTTCAGCAGAGGCGCCATCATTACGACGCTCTTTCTCATTCTCTTCATGAGTTACGGCCACTTTTATGAAGCCCTGAAGACGCTCTTGCTTGATTCGTCAGGAGGTCTGAATCCCGATTTGGCCGTCATGCCTTTGTCGCTTCTGGTGTTTGTCGCGGGCGCGTTCTGGTGCATTCGCCGAAATAAGAGCCCGGCTGCGCTATCGCAGGCGTTCAATGTTTTTGCCGTCAGTCTCTATATTGTTCTAGCTGGCCATCTAGTTCTGAGCGAGAAGGGGCTGAGCGGTCAGGGCGGTGGTACTCAGCTTGCCACCGGCGACATACCGTCCGAACGCCCTGACATTTATTACATCATCATGGACGGGTACGGGCGGCACGATGTGCTCGAAGAGTATTACAGTTTCGATAACTCGACGTTCATCCAATATCTGCGAAGCAAGGGCTTTTTCGTTGGAGACAAGAGTGCTGCGAATTACTGCCAGACTTCACTGTCGCTCGCATCTTCGCTCAACAGCGTGTACCTGGACGAAGTCGCAAAAGCGGCGGGGCCGGATTCCAGTGGCACGGCTCCGCTGACCGCGATGATTCGGCAGAACTCCGTATTGGCCTTCCTCAAGGGAATTGGATATCGATTCGTCTCTTTTTCAACGGGGAGTTTTGCCACGGAGTTTCCGACTGCCGATCTCTATATCAGGCCGGGACGCTTCATAAGCGAGTTTCAGAACGTCCTGATCAACACGACCCCGCTGCCCCTCGTGCTGGGCGGCAGCCTCGGCCCGCACAGCCAGCACCGGCATCGAATCTTAAGCAATCTGAAACGGCTCGGACGCCTGCCGGCCATCCCTCAACCTAAATTCGTTTTCTGCCATCTGCTCTGTCCTCATCCGCCGTTTGTGTTCGGGTCGAAAGGTGAAGAGGTCTCTTACGACGCCCGGTTTTCACTCGATGACGCGCAACTGCTGGTCGGCGTAGAAATGACTCTTCAGGAGTACAGGACTCGCTACAGCGATCAGACCACCTTTATGAATCAGAAACTGACAGAGGCCGTTGAGGCCATCCTCAGCGCGCCCGGCCCCCGGCCTGTCATCATCATTCAAGGCGATCACGGCCCAGGCTCGAAACTGGATCTGGAAAGCCTGGAGAATTCCGATGTCCGAGAACGTATGCCTGTCCTGAACGCTATATATTTTCAGGGAGAGAAACTTGAGGACGCCTACGATACCATCTCGCCGGTGAACACATTCCGCCTTGTCTTCAAACACCTTTTCGGATCGCCCCTGCCTCTACTGGATGATCGAAGTTATTATTCGACGGCCTCCAGACCTCTGAAGCTCCACGAAGTGACGGAACGGCTGAAGTGAAGGTGGACAAACTTACAGAACAGGTTATTGAGCACTCATCATGAAACACCGAATCTTATTTCTGCTCGTTCTGGTGGCCTCTTTCACCGGCCAGGTCGCTTTTCTCAGCGCCACTGAATGGCATCCCATTTTCGAAGACACCTTCGATCGCGAAATGATCGGGCCGGGCTGGCACGTGCTGCGCGGGGACTGGCGAATCGAGGACGGGAAACTGCGCGTGACGAGGATCTGGCCCAGTGACAACAACATTCTCTGCACACGCACCATGCCCCGTGGGGACATGCGCGCAGTGATCGTTCTGAGGCTCGACAATGTGAATTACTCGAGCATTCGGATCGGGCTGCGGATCGGCGAGCAGGGATGGGGCGGTGGAGGTTACCCCGACTTTTTTCAAGCTCGTCTGCATGTGAGCCCCGACAAGAAGCCACTCTCTCTGGAAGAGAACGGTGTGATCAACATTGCTTTCGAAAAGACTTACACCGTGGAGATGACCATCCTGGACAACAAAGGAACGATCACGATCGACGGCAAAACGGTCGTCAAAGATTGTGCGCTGCCGATCGAACGAAGCGAGGTCAACCGCCAGTTCTATATGAACTGCATGCCCAACGGTTGGGTGCACGCGGTTAAGCTTTACAGCCGGCGCGGCGCGGTCTTCGCTTTGCCACTGGCGACTAATTCGCGCAAGGAAAACAAGCAGGCGACCGTCTATGCAAGAGACTTCATCGATCCCGGCAATCCCGCGCCGGGTATGCAGGCAGCGATCAATTCCCTGCCGGCCACTGGCGGGGCAGTGGTCTTGCCTGCTGGCGAATTTGTCATGCGGCGGCATCTCGCCCTGCGCAGCGGCGTCTCTCTGCGCGGGCAGGGCTGCGATAAGACCTTTCTCAAGCACGCAGACATCCACGAAACAAAGATCGTGAAACTGGATCAGGGCGTGAGTGACTGCCGCGTTACTGTAGAGGATGCATCCAGGTTTCTGACTGGCGATGGAATCTCTTTCGGGGGCGGTTGGAGCCACGTGGGAGGCTCCGACGAAAACCAGCCTGGAAGGAACCATTACATTACGGCCATCGAGGGCAGCGTCCTTACCGTCAGGGGGATTGCTCCTAAGAATGCAAAGTCTCTCAAGAGTTTCTTCCCCCTTGTCTTCTGCGTCGTTGCCGAATTCGTCCAGGTGCAGGATATGACCTTGCGCGGCCCCGATTCCGGTGAGGCAAGCGGCGGCTTCAATACCTGCCCGATTTCGTTCGGCAGCCTTTACGGCCCGCGCATCCAGCGCATCAACGTCGAGAAATTCCCCGCAGACGGCATCAGCGTCCAGCTTGCCGCGGAAGCGCTGGTTACCGACAACACCGTCACTGGCACGGGCAACGGATTTCATCCGGGCACGCAGACACAACGATTCCTCTGGGGGCGCAATCACTCGGTCGGCAACGACCTCGGCCTCTACTTCTGCTTCAGCAACGAAAACGGTGTTTATTACAAAAACACGCTCGACAACTTCGGTGGCTATCCGGGTGTGGGCGACGTCTTCAATCTGCTCGTGGGCAACGACTGCAAAAAAGGCATGGGTATTGGAGGCGCGTATGCGGGACTGTTCTTCAACAACCGAATGGCATCGCTCGGCCTGGGCGGCAGACCGGCAGACCCCGGCCTGCCCCTCTACTTCGGCGCCTCACATTACTACGTCGTGGCGGAGCATCAGCTCGGCAAGCTCAGCATCGGCGAAAGCAACAAGGGCCTTGCTGTCGTTGGCAATACGGGCCTGAGCCCGAGCAAGCCACTGGTCGTCGAAGGCAAGCCGGAGGATTCGGTATATCACGAAAAGGGATTGGGACTGGCCGCGAAACTTGGATTAAAGCCAGGCGCCGGCCGCGACAAACCGGTGGCCAGACCGTCACTGCCCGAGCCCATCGTAGACGGCAGAAAGCACTACGGCCTCTTCAATGTTGCAGGTGGATTTCAGAAAGCCCTTGACCAACTGGCAGAAACCGGCGGCACCCTACAACTGCCCGGGGGCCGTTACCCCCTGAAGAAGGCGCTGGAACTTCCATCCAAAGTCACACTCGCCGGTCACGGCGTCGGTACCGTTCTCTACGCGGCAAACGGCTACAAGGGCACGCTGATCACCGGGGAAGGAATCGAAAAGTCTGCCGTCCGCAGCCTGACCATTCTGGGCCGCTACGATCCGAAAGCCGAGCGTGCGCCTGCCATCGATCTCAGAGCCAGTGGAGCCATCCATATCGAGAACATCGACATCCGCGGATGGGAAGGTGACGGCATACATGCAAGCGGCGCAACTGTGACCGTCCGGGACAGCCGGGTAATCGGAACAGCCGGCGATGGATACAGACTGAGCGGAGGCAAAGTGCATGCAAAATTCAGCCTAGCCAAATCCTGCCGCAATGGCTTCGTGCTGGAAAACGTCAAGGAGTCCGGAAAGGTCGAAGGATGCGTAGCCCGGAGCAATCGCTCTTCGGGCCTCACGCTGAAGGATGTGGCCAATCCACTCCTTATCGCCAACAACTCCGGCTACAACAATGGGGACGGCATCCTGCTGGAGAACGTCACCGGCGGGCACGTTGTTTCCAATCTTTGCCGGACGAACAACCAGGCGCTCGAGGGCCGAGCCGGCATCCGCCTCGCTGGAACAGCCTCAGGCTGCACCGTCGCCTACAACCACTGCTCAGACGATGAAATCCACGCGTCGCAGGCGCAGGGGATCATCGAGGAAGAGACCGCCGGCAGAAACGTCATCCGCTTCAACCTTGCCTGCCCGATGTTCATGAACCACCAGCCCGGCAATCGGCCAGCCCCGCCCGCGCTGATTGCAGAGGGCAAAGGCTCCATCATCAAAGACAACCAGGATCGCAGCGTCATGCCCAGCGGCTCATCCATTGAGTCGATCGCTCTCGGCTTCGACGAGCACCCGCACAAGATCAGTATGCGCAAGGCCGGCCTCAAGGGCCAGGAGAAACAGGCTCGGAACGGGCTCAACAGTCTCACGAAACTGCTGGAGGACACAAAGAAGAGGGCCGCGTCATTTGCCAGCCAGGCAGCCGAGCTCAGAAAGAAGCAAGACCCGGCAAATGCAAAGAAACTGCAGGGCCTTGAAGCGCAGCAGAGAAGATTTGAAGGAGAGGTGGCGAAGTATGTACCTAAGCTGGAACTGGCAAAAGCAAGGCACTCAATCGCGGCGAACAGACTCAAGAAGATCGAGCAGGAGCGAAACATCCGCATCGCCCGATACACCCTCATGGAAGCCCGATGGGACAGCGCTCCCGCTGCCCGGATCAAGAAAGCCGAGGAGGGAGTCAAGAAGGCTGAGGATGATCTCGAGGGGATCCATGCGGCAATAGCGCGAGCCGAAAAGATCGTGGCCGACCTGGGGACGAAGTAGCTCGCGCCCTGAATACTGATGTCCGGATCGGAATCCAGATTTATTGTTCTCCGTCCATGCAGTATCTCTGCTTCTTCATCTTCATCGCTCTTCCCTCCCCACCGCGTGGCAGATTTTTTTCATTTCGCCTGAAATCAAAGTAATGCGTATCCCAGTCTTTATTGGCACCGTCTTCGTTTGCTCAAACCTCTGCTTTCAGCCTCTGAAGGCAGAATTCAAGTACCTGGTTGGCGGGCCGCTTGCAGGAGTCGAAGTTCCGAAGTTCAAAACTCAGCATGGAGAGCCGGCCGGCCATCCCGGGTCTACAGGCCAACTGGATGGGGACCTTCCGTTCACTACCGAGGGACTCTATCCGGAGCTGCAACTCTACCCGGGCTCGGTCGAGCACTACCGGGCCTACATGTTCAAGTACATGCCGATCCGGAGCTTCTTTGATGTGCAGAGCCAGCTCAAGAACTGGGTGGCACCAAATATCCCCGGAGCTCAGAAACAGCATGCCGAGCAGTATGCATCGCCCGTCTTCTGGGTGCCGAGGCACAAATCAGTCAGAGATACAGGACTCAAACTAAAGCCGGTGCCAGTGATTCGCTGCAAGGTGGGGGCGCCCGAATTCAATCTCGATCTCGGCGAGCTCGGCATCGGTCTTTACACGGTGCGCGTCATCGCCGCGGTCGCACCGGAACAGGTGAAAGACTTTCGGATGCCAGCCTTTCTCAGGATGTCTGTAAATGACGGCATCCAGGGCGAGACATCCAGCTACCGGCTCCGTATCGGCTACTGCGAAGAGTTCTACAGCGTGGCCGAATTCTATTTTCACGCGCCCGCAAAGCGCGCTTACCAGGCCAGGCTGGCTCTCGACAGCGGCAGCCAGGTCGACCTGCTCCTTCACAACATTTCTCTCGATGACGTGATGGCCGGCATTGAGAATCGTGTTCTGAAAAGGAAGACCACGATTCTAAGCGCGGTTCCTGAAGCAAGGGCGAAGCTCGAAAGCCGGATGAAGGCCGGCCACAAAACTCGCGAGCCCTTATCCGAGGCGGGGCGTCTGGCAAAAGACGCCCGAATCTGGAAAGCCTTCCCGCCTCCGAATGCGCAGGCCAGCAATCGGATGAGCACTGGATATGGCACGGTGAAGGGAGTTGTCTCCGGCACGGATAAAATGTCTGCGGGAGAGATAGAAGAGAAGTACGGCAAGTGGGAGCCGGTGGTCGTGAATAAGATCCCTGAGAACTTCCCGGCCAATGCAAAGGTAGAGGCCTGTTTCCTCTTCAACGCGAAACTCGGGCTTGTCTATACGAATGACGACCTGCGTAACAATCGGCCACTGCCCGATCCGTATCCACTCAAAGATGATGGTGCGGGACTCTACTATCCGGGCCCGGAAAATCCGGCCGAAGGCAAAGTGTGGAGCCCCATATCCGAAAGGGTTGCCCGCGTGATCAGGAATTACTACGGCGCCGGCGGGCTTAATCGGTACCTGGCCACCGGAGAATCGGATTACGCACACGACGCGGTGATCCAACTTGTGCGTTACGCGTACGCGTTCCCTACGCTCAATTATTCAGATTGGATTCGGAGTCTGGTGCACACCAGGGGCGCGTTCGGGCGCGACCTGCGTTGCCGACGTCGGGGCACTGCCGCGTTCTACATGCCGCACTATCCGTTGTATGTGAATCCCATCATGTACCAGTACGACCAACTGTACGATTTCATCAAAGGGAACGACCGGATCGCTAAATCGGTCGGACGATTTGTACCGTGGGTGAAGACCTCGGAGGACGTGATCCGTCTCATCGACGTTTACCTCGTTCAGACCGTAGCAAAGCGAATCATGCGATACCACTACCACACAGACCCGGTCGACATCGCCAATCTCGCCGCGGTCGTGGGTGACAACAAATTCACCCGTCCCTGGATGGAATGGCTCTTCAGCCGCACTTTCATCTACCCGCTCCCCGTTTCCGGCATCGCGGACGCGATGATCTCCGGCACGTGCCGGGACGGCGGGGAATACATCGGCTCGTCCTATTACGTGCAGGGCGAGAACGCGCTCCGCGTGGCCACTTCACTCGAGCAGTACATCAAGGCCGGCGGCGACCGGAGTTACGATCTTTCCGATGCCGAACGATATCCCAAAGGTCTCGTACATTGTTATTTCAGGCTCAATCAGATTGTTGCCGGCTGGGATTTCCCTCGCATCGGAGACGTCTGCGGGCCGGACAAGCCACCCGGTCACACGCTGCGGGGACTCGATTTCGCCGTACACGGCTGGCGCTGGACGAAGGATCCACAGTTCGCCTTTATCCTCAAGCACTACGTCGGCCGTACAGGAAAAAAACTCAAAGAAGCAAAATCCATCCTGTCGAATATGACTTCCAAAGAGTGGAACGCGATCGAAACCGCGGCCGCACAGCAGGCCCGTGCCCCGTGGCTGAACAGACGTTCACGGGTCCTGCCGCAATGGGCCGGGATTCTCGAAACCGGCCTTCAGCACGATGACCCGCGTTTCCGTCGCGCTGCTTACGTTCGCATCGGCTATGGCTACGGGCACCACCACCACGACGGGCTTGACCTGCAGATCTCCGCCCATGGAATCCCCATGACGATCGATGGCGGACAGCGCCCTGGATATTCCTCACCGGGTGATCGCGACACCCGATTGCACAACACCGTTCAAATCGATTACGAGCAGAACTTCCTTAACTCCCATGCGACCGCGCTCACAGATACACCGGGCGCCCGCTATTTTGCCGCCGCCGCCATACCGACCGGTGCCGGCAAACTACTGCGCCGGCAAATCTCACTGATCGACGTGGACGAAGGTATCGGTTCGCAGTCGCTGCCACCCTCACAGCAGGTACCGGGTTCGAAGCTGCCCGCCGACATCACCCCCGCAAATTCGTATGTCTTCGATGTGTTCAGGGCCGCGGGGGGAAAGGCTCATACATACAATTTCCACGGCCCGATCAATGATGGCTTTCAATGGAACGCTACCGATGTGAATCCAGGGGGAGCGGCCGCACCTGTTCCCGAGGGCCA
>JASLXP010000957.1 GCA_030740295.1 Planctomycetota bacterium | reverse complement strand
AACCTGAAGGCGTAAAGATCGCCTTTCTTCAGGTAGAACCGGACACGGATCTCTTTCCCGGCATGGGCGCTCAAGTCCCTGCTCCCGTTCCAGGACATGACACGCCTCAGCTCGTCTCCTTGGAAGGGATCGCAGTCGTTTCGGGTAAATCCTGGAATGGGTTGATTCTTTTCGTTCAGCAGTTCGGCCTTTAGCTCACCTTTCTCACAGGCAGCGTTAACAATCATCACACTGCCTTCGAACTTCAGTGGCTTCGTCGTGATGACTCCCTGCTTTTCATCTGCTCTAAGAGAGACGAAACCATCGAGGCGCAGTGTGGCCAGGCCCATTCCCAGGGCGTGCCAGGGCTTCGTCAACGGCAGCTCGGCAGTCGAATGCCCCCGATTTGCTCCAAGATAGTAAAGCCGGATTTCGTCATTGATAACAAGCATCGTGTTTCCCCCGTAGACCATGCCGGCATCCCATTCGCCGAACCGGCCTACTTCAAGCGCTCGCCTGGGGAATTCCACGTCTTCCCAGGTCTTCATGTCTCGGCTCACCTTCATGGGCATGTCAAGGGAGCCTTCCCGGTTCCCCCAGACCGTCCATAAGTCATAGAGAGCAATCACCACACCTTCATAGGGAATGGCCGTCACCGAATAAGTTTCCGTGTGCATCTGTTTCAGATTCAGCGTGCCCGGCAGCATATTCCAGATCGACCTGGAGATACCGTCTGCGACAAGCCCATCGTCACCCATGTCATTCAGGAATGGGAATCGTGCAATAAATGGGTCACTGAAATCCCTCAGAACGGCAGCGGCAAACGACCTCCTTGTGAAATCATCGTTTTTCCGCATGTATTTGGGGAAGAACAGATACCGCTGCTGCGCCTCGTCCCACAGGATAGAAAGCACGTCCCCATGGCCTCTCCGGACGGCCTCGGGAAGGGACCATTGCACACCATCAGCAGAAAAAGACACGACGTATTTTTTATCATGCCGATACCCCATGGAGCTATAACGCTTCGAGGGATCCTTGATTTTCGGGCGATGGACCATGTTTCTTCCGGGATACTGATGAATGACGATCTTCCCTTCATATCCGAGTAGATTGTGATGCTCCAGGTCCTGCCATTTCGATTGCGCTACATCCGGACGCTGCCACTGAACGCCATCTCGAGACACGGCAAAGCCTGCCAGTGAGTGCCTCGGACCGCAGCGGTACCAAAGCTTGAAACATCGGTGCTCGGAGTCGTAAAGCACGGTGCTCATGAACGGATCCGCCCAGCCCTCTTCCCAAGGCACCTGCGCCTGGAATACAGGGTTCCTTGGATGCTTCTTGAATTGGTGCAATTCCCGCGTGAGATTCTCTTTGCCTTCAATGACGAAGTCATCAATGAACAACTGCTTCTGCTCACCAACCTGCAAAACACCGTTCTGTTGACTGGTTGGAAGCCGAGAGACCTCATTCAGGGCGTATGTGTCACGATCAGGCGCCCGTTCATACCAGTCCTGTAATCTGATCAGGTACTTATCAGAGGTTTCGCCACCGAGGATGGACGCTGCCAGGCCGGCAGAATTTCGTACGCCGGGATCTGGATCTTCCTTCAACAGCCTGATGTTTGGGACAGACCCTTTTGCGCCAATCCGATTGAGGGCATCACATGCCTTCTGTCGAACGTTCGCGTCGTCATGTTTTAGCCCCCTGGTGAGGATCTCGATGGCTTTCTTTCGCACATCGGCTTCATCTGCGGATAGGCTTTCCTTCAGTCTGAGGGCGAACAGATCGATCCCGTTGGGATGCTTGGCGACGGGCCGAGGCACAGCGACAAATCCAGCGGATCGAAGGCCAAAGACGCCGGCATTGCGAACGGTTGCGAATCGGCTGGCCAGAGCTTCCCCCAGGAGTTGAGCTGCCTGCGCGGTCCTCTGCCGACTGAGGATTCCGCAGAAGCCGAGTTGATCGGACTCATTCCCCCTTTGGAAGACGTTGGACAGAGCATTCAGATCGAGTGGTTCGCTGACACGGAACATGATTTTGGCAGAACTGACTCGCGCAGTCAGGTTTTCTGATTCGAGGCCTTCCCTGACCAGGGGCAATACCTGCGGGTGATCTTTCAGAAGGATCAAAGCTATCGAGGCAGAGCCAGACCGGGTCCGATCTGCACTCTTCAGATCGTCTGCGAGGACCTGCAGGGATGCGGTCAAGTCGTGCTTCCCCCAATGAGATTTGAGTTCTGATAAAGCCGCAGCGCTGCCGAGGCGATTCATCGCTGTCCTGCTTGATAAAGCTCTTCCAAAGACAGCGATTAAATAATTTGGTGTCTGCTCCGAATCGGACAGGTTTGCGTAGAAAAACAGACCTACTGTTGGATGCGGGTCTTCGATGATCTTTTTCGGGAGGTCGGGCAGGCGCGTCAGGGCGTCCGTCGAGCGTGCCAGTTCTCTGGCCGCAAAAGCCCGTTGACGAAAATCACTGGAGGCAAGGTTGTCTCGAATGAGCGCGACTCTTTCCTCTGATCCCAATTTGCCCATATCGATCTTTCTGAGGCCACGGAGAATTGCTTCTGAATTGCCGGAGTAAATGTCGTTCCGGCACGCATCGACAAAGACATCGATCGGTGCTTTCTGCGGTGCCTGAAACTTGGGAAGTGTCTTTCCTTCCAGACTGTGCGCCAGAATATAAAAATCGTCTCCGTCTGCATTGCCAGTATAAATGCCGAGATAGACGGTTCCTCCATCCGCAGAAAGAGCAACGCTTGGGCGACCCGCGTTCTCAGAAACCAACTCCCATGTTTGGACTGGTGCTTTCTCACGCACAACCGTCAGCATCGCGCTGCCTGTGCGGCCACCATAGTCTTTGCCTCGAAAGCTGTCGCCCAGTCCCTTTTCCCAGGCAATTGCCACGGTGCCGCCGGCGGCGGCGATGTCTGTCCGCCCGACATGTCTGCCCTTCTCTGTGGTAGCCAGAACTCGGCATATCCATCGACCGCTCCTCTCTCTTTCCGCATAGCGAAGCTGCCTGAGATTCTTTCTGTTTTGCCCTGCCGCATACACGACGTGAAGCTTGGCCTCCCTGTCAACTATGCCCGCTACCATCATGCTCTGCCCCACGTCATCTATCTGGCTTCGCTGCCACGCTCCGCCTGGTTTGCCGGAAACGGCGGACGGGCCACCCTTGCCCGAGCAGAATACGATGAGCGCCTGACCGTCAGGCAGAACCATCATGTCGAAATCTCCGCCAGAAATCCCGCTCAGTTCTTTTGGATTGGCCGACTGCCACCGTCCTGGCTTTTGCCGCGTCCAGACTGAAAGCCTTGAACGATTCTTCTGGAGACTCGCAACGACTGGCCTGTTGCCAGGTAGAATTCCAACTGCCATGCAGTTGCCGCCAAAGCTCACATTCTGGCCAAACGGTTCAAGACGCCACCGTCCGTTCTTCTGATACCAGTAGTCCACTCCATAGGGCTGCCCGCGATGACGAGTGGCAACATGCAGTTCCCCCTTTCCATCAAAGGCCAGGTCGAAAGGCCAACCGTGGACACCCCAACCTTCCACATTCCAGGTGCCTACACTGGTGATCCCTGCCAGATCGATTCTTCCGTCCGGTGAGATTCTGCCAAGCGGAATACAGGCAGGGCTTCCAGCGGCAAGGGTGTAAGTGAAGAACAGAGCGCCATCAGGACCGGCAGCAAATCGGCTCCGCTCCCCTGCCAGAGGCCGCGAGCCATCCACATGAATATCAATCCTCTGGACTTTGGGAATCTCACAGAATGTGCAATGCAGAGCTGGCAGCAGAATGGCTATCATCCGAAACGCTTTCAAAAGACTTTCCTCCCACGGTCAAGGTACACATGTGAACATTCCATACGGACGGGTGACGTCAGACAGCTACTCCTTCTGAAA
>JASLXP010000956.1 GCA_030740295.1 Planctomycetota bacterium | reverse complement strand
GAGATGGTTGCTCAGGAAGTGTGTCGGCAAACGCGTCCGGATTCCCTGCAGGTTTCCCTACTGGAGATGGTTGCTCAGGAAGTGTGTCCGCCAACGCGTCTGGCGTGATTGGAGAATCGACGGCGCCCTGAACCGTATCGGCGAAGGCCGAAGGGCTCTCATGAACGGTGGGTGGGACATCGGGAAACGTCTCTGACGTCTCGGACTCCTCCGATTTCGTGCTCACCTTGGTCAGCGGTTTTAACTTTTCGCCCTGGCCCTCGCCGGGCGCCGCCTTGTGTTGACCGATAGCGAATGTTTTTCCTTCGTTCTGATCAAAGAAATCAGCCGGCGGAACATGAAGTTTGGTCTGGCATTCAGGACACTCAGAAATGACGTCAGCATGCTCCTTCCTGACTCTCAACTTCGTGCCACAATTACAGACGATGAAAATGAACATTATTTGAGTCAGCTACCGATTTACGTGCCTTCAAACCGATCCGTTTCGCCATCGAAGGCCAAGAGCATATTCAGACCCACAGCCGCCCTCAATCGTGATCCGGAGCCTGTGGCCGAGGTGTTTCTCAAACATCTTGACCGACTGATACCCCCGCCGCACTCAGCATCCTGTCAGGCGAAAGACTACGATTATTGGCTCGGAGGCCGGACCCTTCTCCCAGAGCTGTGAGTTTCAAGGGTGAGGTCAACGTCTGACGGCGTATAGAAGATCTGGGCATTTCCCTGGCTCAGTTCTGCGAGGATGTCTTTCTTGCGGAGCAGATTGAACACATCCACACGCTCCTCCCTCGGGATGCGTTCCGTCACTTCATCAAAGAACTTCGAGACACGCATCGCCTCTACTTCGCCTTCGATACTTGCCTCGGCGTGGCGATTCTTCTTTTGCATCTCCAGCAGCTCTGATTTCATTCTCTCGGCTTCGATCTCCCCGGTGATCTCCTTCAGCTTTACCTCGTTTTCACGGCCGGGACGGCCGTGCCACGATTCTGGCCGCGATCGCCATGCTGCATCAGGCTGTTCAGATGCCTCAGGCTGGCTCGTATCCCGTATCCCGCATCTTCCCAATCACTAACCAAATGCCGAACATGAACTGGTATCGAGGCAACCTGCACATGCATTCCTTCTGGAGCGACGGGAATGACTTTCCTGAAATGGTCGCCGATTGGTTTAAGCGAAACGGGTATCAATTCATCGCTTTCACCGAGCATGATCAGCATCAGACCGGTGAGCGATGGTTTCGATGCGATCCTGAGACCAGTCAAGGGCAAGCGGCGGCACAGGGCGAATTACTGGATCGATACCTTCAGCGTTTTGGTGAGGACTGGGTCAAACAGAGAGAGTCCAATGGGGTCACCGAAGTCCTGTTGAAGCAGCTTTTCGAATACCGGCATCTCTTCGAGGAATCCGAACGTTTCCTCATGATCAATGGCGAGGAAGTGACGACCACATGGGGGCAGCGCGACAAGGGGCAGACCCACTGGATCAATGTTTTCAATACCCCATCTGCAATTCCTCCGCAGCATGCGGAAAACGGCACAAGCATCGATGGCATGGGCCGAACGTTTGCCGAAGCTGAGCAAGCCGCATCTGAATCAGGCCGCGAGGTGCTGACCTACCTGAACCACCCCAACTTCGTCTGGAACGCGACCGCAGAAGACATTGCCGCGGTCACGAATCTCCGTCACTTCGAGATCCACACAGCTCTCAACTCCTGCAACACTTACGGGGATGAGGTGCACGCATCTGCCGAAAGAATCTGGGACATCGCCAACACCATTCGTCTCGCAGAGATGGGAGGTGAGATCATTTACGGCCTGGCAACGGATGATTGCCACGCCTACACACATCATCACCGACTCGCGCTGTCAGCTCTGCCCGGCCGCGCCTGGATTATGGTTCATGCAGAGAGGCTGACGCCCGAGCTTATCATGTCCGCAATCAGCGATGGGCAGTTCTATTCCAGTACGGGTGTAACACTCTCAGCCGTGGAAAGAGAGCCAACCGGGATTCACCTGCAAATCGAACCGCTCGCGGGTGTGAATTATCGCACGGAGTTCATCGGCACACGAAGAGGGTGCGACCTCGGTTCGGAAGCGGTAAAGGATGCGGAAGGAAATCCCGTTCGAACGACCGGTCGCTACAGCAATGACATCGGTTGCGTGTTGACGGTCGCGGAGGGACTGTCGCCTTCTTACACTTTCGATGGAGACGAGCTCTATGTCCGGGCGGCCGTCATCTCAGATGCGCCGCATCCCAATCCAACCGCGCATGGCGACACGCAGAAGGCTTGGACGCAGCCATTCCAGCCGGGGTAGGTGGGAGTTTCCACCACTTTTCAGCTTCGCTTTTGTCTTGGACTTTCCGGGCAGTACTCGAAACGCAGCAGCACGGCATGGCAATCCTGGAACGAAGTCGGATTAGAAGTGCGGACGGAAAGCGGAAGATTCAAAGAAGAGACAGAAAGCAGGATGAGTTTTTCACCGACCGCCAGATCAGATGAAAGGGTCCCCGATATGCATGAATCCGGAAGTGATCTAACAGAACCGAGTGCGCCAATCCTGCTCACCCCAAACAGCAAGGCTTTCGCGAGCGAATTGAGCCTTGCCCGGATCGATTCAACCATGAGTGCCGTGGCATGGATCGAGAGGGATGGCGGCAAGGAGACGATCTGCTGGCGCTTGATTCAGCCGGAGGGTGTCGGCCCCGTTGAGTCGATCTCGCCCATACGCGGTGCGCCCGGCCAGCCGAAAGTCTGCGGCCATCTGCTGATCTGGAACGAGTTTCATGATGGCGAGGGGGTAATCTGTTATTTGCCATTGAATTCCAGGCCCCCCGGAAAGCCTCGTGTGATTGAGAGTTTAAAGGGGCTGAACTGCGGGGATTTCGCCTGTTCGCAGGAACCGGATGGCCGGGTCTGGATTGTGCTCGAAGCCCGGGAATCAGACTCCGCCAACATCTGGAGACACCATTACGAGAATGGCGCGT
>JASLXP010000955.1 GCA_030740295.1 Planctomycetota bacterium | reverse complement strand
GCCTATTTTTCCGAGGGATTCCTTGATCAGCGCCGCCAATGGATCGCTTCGGTCCGCGCTGGCTATGTTGTACGAGAAGGTCGTAGATAATCCGTTCGGATATCCCGCTTCCGCCAACAACTTCTTCGCCTTTCCAAGATCGGTCTGGAATGGCAATGGCTGAGGATAGCCGGCTTTAGGTGGCGCGTCTGTCCATGTTGCGCCAAATAGTGGTCCGGCGCGGCCTGCAATCGAGCCCTGCAACAAATCATCATAGGGAAGTGCGTAGGCGATGGCACGACGGACAACCGGATTGTCGAACGGGGCCATTCGAGTGTTGAAAGCGAGCGCCGTGAACGTATTATACTGAGGAATAGAAACGATCGACAGCGCCCCCCGCTTCTCCAGAGCGATTATGTCGTTGGGCCGCAAATCAATCGAAAGGTCCGCATCTCCGCGTTCAATCAAGCTTGCGCGTGTGGCCGCCTCAGGAACGGTCTGGAAAATGACCTGTTTGAAGTATGGTAGTTGGCTACCCTTTGAACGGCTTGTCCAGTTATCGTTCCGGTTTAGAATCAACCGCTCGCCAGGCACGAAGCTCTCAACCATATAGGCACCGCTAGCGGCCGTATTGGTCTTCAGCCATTCTATGGCCCAGGGATCATCGGCCGTTGCATGCTGACGCGCCAACTTACTATTATAAATCGGTGCCAGATGGGCTGCCAGATTCGGCACTGCCAGTCCATCGGCTCTATCCAACGTCACCTCGAACGTCAGATCGTCAACGACCTTGAATTGCTCCGGCTTCGTGAGCGAACCGGTCTTCATCTGATTACGTGATAAAGTTTTCGCCGTAACTGCCCGGTCCAAGGACCATTTAACGTCCTCGGCGGTGATTGGCGAGCCGTCTTGAAACTTCCCATCTTTGCGCAGTTTGAACGTTATCGTTTTTCCGTCCTGACTGGTTGTATAACTTTCAGCAATCTCCCCACGAATTTGGGTAAAGTCATACGCAAATCCTGTCGCTACTTTTTTCCGCCCAAATTTAGTTAGACGATCATATAAATTCACACTGAACCCAAGCGACTCACGCGTTGCGCCAATGGTTGTGGGATCGAGTGTATTGATGGTTTTGCCAGACACCTGACGTAGTGTTTCAGCCCTAGTTTGTGCCAGTGCCAAGGTTGTATGTAAAGAAGAACTAAAAATTGTAGCGAGCAATAGCAGACATGATGAAATCGCACGCGACCAACTGCGACCTGACCAAATATTAGATTGCGAGCTCCGCATGAAGTTATTCATTGGACCCTCCCGCTTACAGCGTGTTTCACATTTTGACAAAGTAATGCTGGACCAGAATTGCGTCAATTGTCAATGATGTTGGGTATTCGATACTCTATGGGATTCCCCGGACGCATGATCCATGATTATTTGGAACGCATGAGGTCGGCTTCACCCCATGCTCACTTGTCTTCGGGTCGACTAATTGACTGCGCGGAGATGTTACGCTGACGTATCGCGCTCAACGGCAGATTCGTGCTCCTTCATCAATGCGGACGGATCTATTCC
>JASLXP010000954.1 GCA_030740295.1 Planctomycetota bacterium | reverse complement strand
CCCCAGTCATTGATGAGGAGGGGGTCGATTTCATGGAGGATTCTTCCTACACCGATACGAACAAGCCGCTCTGGGATACGGACGAGACGTATTCCATCTCGGAAGACCAGCTTGTGGATGAGGGCGTGCGCCAGCCCAAGACCCGGATACCGGAGGAAACAGGCATTCATCAGGAGGCGATTCCGACTCTCAAAGATGACGAAGACCAGGGAAGCCCGTGCGTGCTGGTGATCCCCGGGGCGAATGGCAAATTTGAGACTTTCCGTCTGTCCAATGCTCCCCGCCTGGCCGGCAAACACGAAAAATGTGAGCTGGTGCTCGATGACCCGCTTGCGTCCCGTTTTCACGTCATGTTTCAGATGCTTGGCGACCGCCACTATGTGATCGATGTGAAGAGCCGCCGCGGCACGATCCTCAACGGCGAATCGATCATGCAGGCTGCACTTCGAGATGGCGATACATTGCTCATCGGCCAGACGCATGCGATCTACTTCGGCAAAACCGTTTCGGCCGGAGAGAAGATCGAGTTGAGAGGAGCTGGTGACAATTTCCTTCCCGTGGCCATGGAATTTCCGCCGGGAGGCGGCCCAAGATTGGCATTTCTACAGGGACAGGAGATCGTACATTCCTTTCCGGCGGTGGCGTGTGTGATCGGTTCTCACCATGCCTGCGGTTGCAGGCTGCCCGGAGAAGGCATAGCTCCCTTCCACGCCCAGGTAGTCTGGATAAAAGGCGACGCGCACTTGATGGACCTGGGCTCTGGTTTTGGTACCTTTCTGAATCGCGGAGCTGTGGAAAAGACACTCATACAAAGCGGAGACGAAATCCAGTTCGGGAATCAGACCTTTACCGCCCGCTTTGTGAAGACCCCGCCGCCAATCCCATTCGAAGTGTCGGAGATGGCTGCCAACATCAATTGTCTGTGGATCACTTGTATTCGCGGCCCGGACAGGGGCCTGACACAGATCCTTGCGTCCGGAGAAAAGCCCGTGGACCTTGGCCGTCATCACAGCAGCGATGTGGTGCTGACAGATTCAGAGACGGCGGGCCAGCATGCCTCGGTCAGCAAAGAGGGCCACAAAGCGCTGGTTCAGGATATGACCGGCCGAAACCTGACGATCATCAACGGCTCTCCCAGCGCGGAAGGAAGGCTCGTTCCCGGCCAGCTCTTCAAAGTGGGGCACGATATATTCCTCGTTCATTACGATATCTCGGCGAAGGTCTATCGATGAGCGCAAGAGGATGGCATCCACTGCTTTGCTTCGCGGCACTCTTTCATATCGCAGACGCAGGCCCGGCAGACCTCCGGACGGAGGAGATCTTCAAGGGCATCAGCTATGGCGCCATGTCCCGCAGCAAGCCGAGGACGTTGCGGATACACGTGGTCGAGCTCGACCTTGATGGCAAAGGAATTCGCTTTCTGGTGACGCGCCCCAATCCGGAATCAAAGGGCGCTACGGATGAAGTCGTCCTGCAGAAGACCTCGACCTTCGCCCGTAAGAACAAAGTGCAGGTGGCGATCAACGGCACGTTCTTCATGCGCGGCAAAGGATCTATGAACGAAGGCGAGGCCGCGGGCGTAAATTTTTTCGCGGCTCATGA
>JASLXP010000953.1 GCA_030740295.1 Planctomycetota bacterium | reverse complement strand
AATGGCCGGGGCGTTGCCCCTTTTCAGATCTTTGTACCATTCACCCAGCCCGTTGGGCTGGGCTAGGCAAACGGCCGGGGCTTCGCCCCTGAAATCCGTTAAAACACCTCCGTCTTGGGCTGTACCAGGAATACGAAATGGGAATCCTCAATGGCCTGATTAACTCCATCAAGCGGTGAAGACCTCATGAGCACATATGAAGAACTTTCAAATCGGGGAACTGCTGCAGGGCTCATCTTGACAATGGCACTGGCATTTCTGAGCGTATCCGCCGCGGCAGACCTAGCAGAGAGACAGCCTGATAAGGCTGAAATTCTGCCCATCCCCAATGGCGGCTTTGAAGGGGATCTGAGCGTGTGGCGCATCGAAGAGCCTGACAGGATGTGCAAGGTATCGGCGGACCACGCAGCCAGTGGCAAGAAATCTCTCCGTGTGACCGACACCAACAAGAAACGGGGATCGAATGCTTACGCGCCGCGCGTTGCTGTCGACGGCGGTGGTGTCTACGAGTTGAGGGGCAAGGTGTATCCGATCTCGGGATCCGGTCTGGGAATTTATGTCACCGTGCTGGGCAAGGACGGTAAGGCGCTTCCGGCACATCGATATCAACGGGGACTGGGCGGTTCTGACAAGAAGTGGCAACCGTTTAAGCTGCCCGTTTACGCCTCGCGCAGAGCTGCGTTCCTGCAGCTCTGGATTCACAGCTACAACGCGGCAGAGGTCGATGCATGCCTCGACGATCTACAATTCGTTTCTTTGGGAAAGGGCAACCTCGATCCGCCATGGAAAGGCCAATACAAAATTCGCCCGGAAGAAAAGGAACGCCTGACACCCGCGGATGTCATCGGCCCGGACGGCATCGTTTATCCGAACTGGACAAAGGTCGGGGTACAGGGAGGCATCCCGGAGGTGAAAGTCGTTCTCCGAATTGAAGAGTTCGGCGCAGAGGCGAACGATGACGAGGATGATTCGAGTGCACTGGACAAGGCATGCATCGCGGCCGGGGAGAAAGGAGGCGGTGCCGTCCTGCTCGGACAGGGCACTTACTATCTCGATCGACCAGTCACCGTTCGTCACAACAACGTGGTGATTCGCGGGGCCGGTCAGGACAAGACCAGGATTGTCTTTCGTTATGCGATCCCGGAGACAGGTGTAGCCTTCTATCACCCGCAGGAAGGAAAGACGATAGGCAAGTCGTCACGGATCATTCTGCATTGTCGTCCGAATGGATTGCGAAAGATGACCATCATGTTGGGGGACGTGGTTCTACGAACGTGGCAGCGAGGCAAACATTCAGGCAACACATTCGAATGCTCGACAACGGGATCGGCCGCGTCAGCGAAACTTCGCGACGGCAGCTATACACTCACGGGCATTGCCGGTTATCGCGGCGGAAAAAAAGTGAAGACACAGATTCAGGTCGAGCTGAAAGCCGCACACGACGAGCTTCAGAAAGTGCCGAGCACACGGGCCGCAATCACCTTCAATGGTGAAGGATGGGCGAGCCCCAGGATCAAACTCACCGCGGACGGCAAACGTGGCGACCAGCGACTGCAGGCGGAATCCACTGAAGTCTTTGCTGTCGGCGATTGCATCCTCATCGACGGACCTCCGACGCCCCGCTGGAAAAAACTGACAAAGAACGCGTGCAGTTGGGGCAGCTATCGCCGCTACGAAGTTATCGTTGAAAAAGTCGAGGGGAGAACCCTCACCATCAACCAGCCGTTGCGTCTGGAATTCCCAATTATCGATGGCTCGTATGTTCAGAAGGTGATTCCGATCGAGAAGAGCGGAATCGAAGACCTGACGCTCGAGCAGACCCAGAACCTGTGGATTACCGGGGTGATGTTTTCACACGCAATGAATTGCTGGGCAAAGAATATAACGGTGAAAAAGTGCGGCCGGCATCCGGTCTATGCCCGCTTCGGCAAATGGTGTGAGATTCGTGACTGCGTGTTTGACGATGCCTGGTTCAAGGGTGGGGGCGGCACCGCTTACGCAGGATGGGAGCACTCGTGGGACTGCCTGATGGAAGGCTGCGAGACGTTCAAGCTCCGGCACGCACCACTTTTTCAGTGGTCTGCCAGCGGATGCGTCATCCGCAAAAGCGTCTTTCACGAAAGCGACGGCCAGTGGCACTCGGGGTGGACCAACGAAAACCTGATGGAGCAATGCATCATCACCTCGCGCAGAGGGCACGGCAGTTACGGTTTCGGCCTCTGGGCGTCCCCTCCCGAAGACACAGCTCACGGACCCAATGGCCCGCGCAACGTTGTCTACAACTGCGACGTCTCATCCGAACGCGACGGGCTCTGGATGGGGGGAATGAATGAAGGCTGGATTATCCTTCACAATCGTTTCGTCGTGGAAAAAGGCCGCGGCATTTACGCACGCACATCCAGTTTTGATCACATCATCAAGGGCAACGTCTTCGTGCTGAAGGACAACCGGTCGCCGATGGCCTACTTTGCCACGCCGGACTGCATCGGCATCGAACTTATCGGCAACAAACTGTTCGGCGGTGGCGGCCTCGTCTCCGGCCTGGCCGATCCGGAACTTTCAGGAAACACAAAGGCAGCTTTGACCAACGCTCCCAGGCCGCAGCTCGCGATACCATCCATCTATGAGTGGCAAAAGTCAGAGAAGAAGTGAAAAGGGCCATTGGGCCCGGTGTTTCTAATCCTGCAGCGAAGAACTCAGGCGTGACTTGTTGGAGCAACGGCTTTATTTAGCCGTTACTCCAACCCCTGCTGACGATGCCGAACTTCGATCTGTAAGTGGAGAAGAGGGTGTTGTAGAAACGTCTGCGGGAGTTGGAGTCACGGCTTTAGCCGGGTTCTTCGCAGTACGGCAGACCCGGCTAAAGCCGTTACTCCAACCCCTGCTGACGACGCCGAAC
The DNA here is from genome assembly GCA_030740295.1 of Planctomycetota bacterium. Next base: position 2,702 of record JASLXP010000953.1, on the reverse strand, counting down.
TTCGATCTGTAAGTGGAGAAGAGGGTGTTGTAGAAACGTCTGCGGGAGTTGGAGCAACGGCTTTATTTAGCCGGGTCTGGAGAGCTGTCGCCAACTCGGTCCCGGCTAAAGCCGTTACTCCAACCCGGCTGCCCCAAGGAATATGATTCGTGCTCTTAGAAGCAGCATCTCTCAAAAAAGCTGACGCTGCAGGACTAAAGAGGAGACCGCTGCATCTTTGGTACGATAGCATTTCTCGTTTGCTCTTAATGCATCACAAGGAAGTTGTGGCTCAGATCCAGAACGGAATGTTAAAACGTGTTTCAACGTAAGCCTCTCTATCTGTTGTTTGCTCTGGCTCTTGGTCTGGTCATGCACAACGAAGCTTTCTGTCTGACCCTTGCTCGAAGTGGCAAGCCGAAAGCCGCCATCGTGCTTGCCGACAAGCCGAGCCAGATCGTCTTCCCCCCGGACGAGACGACAGCGTACGCCGCAAAGTTTCTGCAGCGTTACGTGCGGCGAGTAACAGGGGCAATGATTCCAATCATTTCTGAGACTGAATCAGAGAAAGCAACGGGAATGCTCATCCTGATCGGCAACAGCGAATTAGCCAGATCGAAGAAGGTCACGACTAAGGGCCTTGATCCGGAGGGCTTTCGGATCGCGCCGTTCGAAAACGGTGTCGCCATCGTTGGCGAGGTGTCACCGGACGGCATCGATCGCGGGACACTTTTCGGCGTTTACGAATTCATCGAGCGGGTTCTTGGTGTGCGGTGGTACTTCGGCGATCCGGCCGGCCTGGGCACAGTCATTCCCAGCAGAGCGACCGTGGAGTTCGAGCCGTTCGAGCTGGAGAGAGCTCCCCGATTTCGTATGCGCCTGGGAGTCATCTCTTACGGAAAATACGCGGAAAAATGGCATCCGGCCTTCCGCTTCGGAGATACCCTCGGCAACTGGGCGAACCATACACAGTTCAAATGGACCGATCTCTACGGTGATTCCCATCCGGAGTATTTCGCGCTTCGAGAGAGTGGCGGGAGGAATATCAACCGGCGTTACAAGCACCGAAGCTACCTCTGTTATTCCGAGCCGGGCGTACTGAAGCAGATGATCGAGAATCTGAAATCTCTGGACAAAGACGGCGATGCCAGCCCATTTCAATTATTGCCCACGAAGGAACGGGTGCGGTTCTGCCCCAACGATGGGCTGCGGGCGAATTCGTTGTGCCACTGCAAGCGATGCCGTAAACGTGTTCGCCCGGATGGACCGGCATCCGCGTTCGCCTCGGAGCTGATCTTCGATTTCATCGCCCGGTACGCCACGGCCATTGCCGAGCACTGGCCGAAGCGAAGGCTGTCCGTGCTGGCCTACTCCATTTATCGCGAGCCCCCTCGAACGGTCCAACTGCCGGCCAATGTAGACGTGATGCTCTGCATGCCGCACATTGCCATGTACCGTGAGCCGGAGAGAAACGAAGAACAAAAGCTGCTCATGAAGCGGTGGCGCAAAAAACTTGGAAGCGCCGACCGCCTGACCATCTGGCACTACAACACGCTCAACGTGAATCTCACTTATGGCCCCATCTTCTATCCTCATCTGCTTGCCAGATGGCATCGAGAAAACGCGGAGAGCGTCCGCGGCGAGCTGTGTAACGGTCTCAATCCATATCTCCGCCGCAAATTTTCGATGGGGATTCGTGAAAAGGCATACAGCTCATACCTGCTCGCATGGCTGTGGCACCGCCTGCTATGGGATCCTGATATAGATGTGGATGCGCACATTCGAAATTTCTGCGAAGACTTGTTCGGCCCGGCCGGCAAAACGATGGAAGAATTCTTTCAGCTCCTCGCAAAGCGTTGGGAAACCGTGCCGTGGAACGATGGCACAGAGAGAGGCGCGGCTTTCATCAGGAAAATTCATCAGACGACCTACCCGCGGGGAGTTGCTCACCAGATCAAGGAACTGCTTGACCGGGCCGTGAACGAGACCGGCGAAGGAACCATCGAGCGAAAGCGGGCAAGCTGGTATCGCCAGACGATTTTCGCTCCCTTCCTGAAAGAATCGGATGCCTATCAGACCTGGAGCGAGTCGGTGCCGGAGATCACTCTTCGACAGGCAAAGGCATTGCCGGTCATGGACGGCAAGATGACCGAACCTTTCTGGGCAGGTAAACCGGAAATCAATCTCGTCCGGTGGCAGTGGGGATTCGCCAGCTCGCGTCGCTCTTCAATCAGGATGGCTCTGCTTGGTAGTCAACTTCTGGTTGGCATCCGGCTGGAAGCTCCGAAGCGCAGGAAGCCGTCGCAGAAACCATTCGAGATGGAAGAGATTCGGATTCAGGTTGCGCGTACTGACCGCGACCCGAAATTATGGGCATCCAATATCGATGACATCGCGGTCGATTATTACAGGGAGGTAAGGATCAGCTCCGCAGGAGAAGTGTTCATGGTCGCGCCGAAACGGAAAGACTTTACCGCAGGAGTTGCCCGCATGGAGAACGGTGTTCTCACGATCGAAGCGAAAGTGCCCTTGAGTGCCCTGGATATCGGCAAAGCGAAGCTCGAGAACGGCTGGCGCATGCAGGTGATGCGGTACTGGGATGTCTGGAACGATTTCGATTGCTGGTCCCCAACCTTGGCAACGCTGTCCGAGTATCCAGTAAGTCGCTTCGGCAGAGCAGTCGTGAAATGACGTAAGTGTGCATCGTCGCGTGGCACATTCGG
>JASLXP010000952.1 GCA_030740295.1 Planctomycetota bacterium | reverse complement strand
ATTCAAGCCGTCTTCAAGTTTCTGAGAGTCCTCGCTGCCGAAGCGGGGGAAGATTCTGAATCTGAAAAACCCAGGAGCGCAGCGTTCGCAAAGGAGATGGCCAGGAGAATGGCGGAGGCGGTTCCCCTCCTGACAGAGCTGAATCCCTTTCTGACCAGCGATAAGCTGGATGCCCAATTGGCGAAATACGTCGTCCTGTCCGAAGCCACGCCGCGTGGTCTGGCAAAGTTTGCCCAGTCGGGCCCGAAACACGAACAGTTGGTCGAGCGACTGCTGTCCGATGCCGATCTGATGCTTCGGATGGTCCTGGCGGACGGTGCCAAGCGTGGCAAGTACGGCCAGGCGATGAAGATTTACACCGACATCCAGAAGGCGAGCACAGAGGCGAAGGACGGCGTTCTACAACGGCTGGCGCTGGCCACGAGCATGGAACATGCGGCGCCCGTCAAGCAGAGAAATCCCGTGGCCAAGACCGATGCCCCCGCGACCGTGGACCCGGTCAAGCGGTACTTCCATTTCGAGAGAGCCTACCTGGACGGCGAGCTGGATGCCGGCTTCAAGAAGCTGACCGTTTGGGACTTTCGGATGGTCGTCAATGGCCACGAGCCGGATTGGACTCTCGCCTGGGGGCGAAAGATGCTCAGGAACTACCGACCCGACCACATCTCCACTCCGGACTACCGCTGGCGCTATGTGGCAGCCGTCAGGACGGATATCAGGTATGGCTCGCAGGACAACAAGTACGACAGGCCTGAGCTCCAGTTCTTTCAGAATATCCTGATGAACGGCGGGGTCTGCGGCCGGCGCGCCTTCTTCGGCCGCTTCCTTTTGCGCGGCTTCGGCGTGCCCACCACTGCTCGTCCCCAGCGTGGTCATGCCTCCTTGGCGCACTGGACTCCCGAAGGCTGGGTGATCTGCCTTGGCGGAGGCTGGGGCGCGGGTTGGGTCCCTGGCTGGGCCGGGGGACCCTATTCCAGCGACCTCGATTTCCTGGCAGTGACGCAGGCGCGGAAGACGGGCGAGCCCTTCCGGCAGGTGAAGCGGGCACAGTGGATTGGCGATGTCATGGGTGAGAAGCGGGTCTTCGGATTGATCGGCCGCAGACCCGATTTCTGGTACGGGGTGGCGCTCTACCGACAGCGGGCAATTATCGAGGAGGCCAAGGCAATCGAGCTGGCCGCCGTTGGCGAGGACATTGGCGAAGCGAATGAATCCAAGGTGAAGGAGAAAATCACCTCCGCGGCCATTACCGATAAGGATCGAAAGATCGTCGTCGGCAAGGACGGCGTGATCACGATTCCGGCCGTCGCGTGCAGCAAGCCGACCAACAGCACGAGAAAGATTAAATTCATGAAAAGCAATCTGGGCGGGATGCAGTTGCACTACAACCGCCTGGGGAAGCACGAGGAGTTCGAGTACACCTTTGACGCGCCGGCAGCCGGCAAATACACGCTCAGCGCGCGGGTGGTGACCCCAAGCTGGAAGCAGCACTTGTTCGTCACCGCCAACGGCGCCAAGGAGCCTATCGACATCGCACTACCCCATACTGTGGGCTTTTGGGACAAGACGAAGCCGGTCGAGATCTCGCTGGTCAAGGGCCGAAACGTCCTTCGCTTCTCGCGCGACCATGAGCGTCTCAAGGGCGTGACCATCAAAGAATTCACCCTGACTCCCGTCAACGGTCGCGACGACGGCAGTGCCGAAAGCTACAGAAGCGCAAGCGAAGCCATGGACCCTGCAATGGTGGCGCTGCTGGACGATCCGGTCAGGAAGGTGTTGGAAGACAAGCTTTCACAGATCACCGGTCGCGCGGCGCTCGCTGCCCTCTGCCGGGAATTTATCCGCGACAATCCAGAAGACTACGTTCTCCAGAAGCTCTGTTTGAAACGCCTCGTATCCCTGCAAGGCGCTGAAGCTTCTGGTGACCTGCTGGCTGCTCTCAGCAGCCAGAACCGCTGGGTGCGCCAGTTCGCGAGCGAGTTGGCAGCCAAACTCCCGGGGGAGGCGACCACACAGAAGTGGTTGGAGTACCTCGGGTCGGCTCAGGACAACGTGCGCCCGGAGATTCTGCGTGTGCTGGCGGAAAGGCGCGACGTCAAGGCAGTCCCGACCATCAAGACTTTCCTCGAACATAAAGACAAGCATACGCGAATCGCAGCCTTGGGAGCCCTGGTTTCGCTGGCCGGAGCCGAGAGACTGTCTGCAGTCGTGAAGGCGACCTCTGATCCGAGCCCGGAGATCCGCGAGGCAGCCTACAACATACTGGCTTCTTCCCGGTTCCCGTCGGCCACCGAAGCTCTGTTAACCCTCGCCAGGAAGGCCAAGACCATCGAAGAAAACTCCATCGCTCTTCAGCATTGCTTCAGTCGCATAGCAAAGGGAAAGGTTCCGGAATCGGACAAGCTCGGAGTCCTGGAAAAGTCTGTGGGGCTTTCCCGGCGTCCTGAAGAGAAGAGACTCGCGCTCCCCGAACTCCGGGAATTGGCAACCCTCGGCGCCCTGCGACTCACCAAGTCGCTCCTGAACGACGCACCGCTGCGGGAAGACGCAGCCGGCACCGCGGTGGTGATCGCCGAGGCCCTGGAAATCGAGGACGAGAAGACGAAGCAGGAGGCCGTGGACATAATGCAAAGCGTTGTAAAGCAGACGAAGAATCCGACGACACGTAAAGCCGCCGAGAAGTTCGTCTACAAGCACAGGCCACCGAAGCTGGAAGCCGCCGACCCCGCGGGAATGGAAGAAATCGACCCCGCTGACCTGGAAGCCGCCGACCCCGATTTCTAGGGCCCAGGGCCATCCAAGTCATCTGGCAGGTCTTCCACAGCGCAGTCGGCAACTCCCTCTCGGCTGGACCATGGAGGTTGAGCACGTCTTCGCCCGTAGGGAAGCCACGCACCGGGTACTCCTCGCTGGGGAGTTGCGCGGATTCCTGTGCGCCTTTGTCACCGCTTTGGCCTTCTGCAGGTGGAGCAAAACAATCCAAAGCGCCCGACAAGTCGGCGCACCCCAAACGACGCCGCAGGCAGGATTGTCCGGGCCGAAGTCGTTTTCACTTCCCTTTCGGCCTAAGCTCGAACGAGCGGAGCGCGATGCCGCGCTTGTGGTTTTCGTATTTGATGCTCTTGGGGGTCTGGACTCGCAGAGCCTGGACTCCCTTCTCCAGCTTCAGTTCAACGGGCGGAGTATCCTGCCAGAGGCCGTAACTCAATGGGATGTCTACAACGGCGATTCTGGTCTCGCCGGAGAATATCTCGAGCAGCTGATCGACGTTGATACACGCGGCTGTCATCATGATTTTGTAGATGCCCGCCGCCGGGGCATCGATGACATAATCCGCCCACTGCTCTCTCATCTGCTGCTGGAAGTAAACCTGTTTGCCGCCGCCGAAACTCTCGTGGATGAGCACATGCGGCACCTGTCCTCCCCACGAAATCTTGCCTCCCGTCTGAGCGAAGTTGGCAGCCTTCACGCGGATCACACCGTCTACGGCCTTTGCGGGCTCCACCGATTGCCTGGTTATAGGGGCAGCCGGCTTGGGAGCTGCGGTCTTGGATGGCTGTTCTGCCGCTGCCTTTTCCTCTCCCGGCAACTTTTGGATCGCACGGGCAATGGCCATGACTGCTTCAGCACGGTCTGACGGGGCAAGCGCGGCGGCAAGCCAGCGAAGGTGTTCCACTCGCGAGAACTTTTCGGCATCCGATCGCTCCGCAGCGGCTGCGACGAATTCCGGGCCGGGTAATCCCCTGACTTTTGACACGTGCCATCCGGCCCCGTAGTCGACCTTCCAGGCAGTTCCAGGCTGCGGTTGGTTCGCCGGATTGGCAGCTTTGTAGGCCGCGGCAGCGTGCCTCGGTTGACGCACCCCGACGGCGGGGATGCCGAAGGAATGGCATATCATCTGCGCCCACGACGACCGCGGACCGCACTTGCCACCGCCCGCGAGCACATTTTTGAAATGCACGTAGCCGGCTGGATAAAACTGCGCCGGAGCGTTCCTTCGCCACACCAGGCTGGTCGATTTGATGACCCTTTGATTGATTCTTAAGTCCGGCCGAAACGTGTTGACCATCTGTCTCGCCCAAGTCAGGTCTTCGTTGGTCGCACCGGAGGAAACCACAAGCGTGTAATCCCAGACGGACAGGCTGTCGAAATTCGGAAAGAGCTCTTTCTTCTGATGAGCGGCCTTGTAAAGCTTGTAGCGTTCGACGGGATCGGCCGGCTTCGCAGCGCCGCCCGCTCCGATATTGACCGAGCCCGGAGGGGCAATCCCGACGGCGATGGCCAGCTTCAAACACAGGCCCTCTTTGGCGTCCGCGTCGGCCTTCAGAACATTCTTCCAAATCTCCAGCGCCTTTGTGTTGAGGGTGTATTTGTTCGCCTCGCGGGCGGCAAGGCTGAGCGGCACACTTGCTTCCAGGTATAGCTCCATGACCGGTGCGCTCTTCATCAGCCAACTAAGGAACTCGCGGTTGGCCGGATCCGCTTTGGCGAATTCGCCCAGCTTGTCCGTTCCGGTCTTGGAAATGAGTTGCCGTTGATTCAGAACGCATCGGAAGGACGAGTCTATGAGCAGGGCTTCCAGGTCGGCTCTGGTTGGTCTGGCCGGCGTTTTCTGTTTGAGCCAGGCGTTCGCATCAGCCAGGTAGATGGAAAAATCTCCGCTCTTGATGGCTGCGTCCAACGCACGGTCATCGGGCTGCCCCGCCATCAATTGCCAGGTCATGGAACAGAGGAAGGCCGCCGCGATTACGAACTTTAAGCGAGATTGAAATCCGGAATTCATAGATAGGTTACCTCTTGATCATGTTTGTTCGGACGGCTTGCCAATACAGATTATTTCTTCATCTCCAGTAGCTCGAGCATCGTGTCGGCGAATGTCTTGCCCGCGAGGATCATGAACCGGCCTGAGCCATAATAGTGATATCCCCTGTTCGAGGTCGCACGCTGGAGCATTGCTTTTTCTTCCTTGGTGACGGGATTCTTCTTGAGATCGCGTTCGGGATAGAGCCAGCCGGCACAGAGGACCTTAACAATCGCCGGATCCAGCAGCGGCGCGGTCTCGACCGCCTTTGCATTCCCTTTGAACTCTTGAACCGTGTTGATGAAACGCTGCCCGCCTCGCACATCCCTTTGCTTTGGATTCTTCTCATTATCCACGCCATTGACGCCCATCACGCCAACGACGACCTTCATTTCCGGAGCTTTGAATTCTGCTCGCAGGTCTTTGATCAGATGGACGAGGTTCTGTCCGTATTGTTTGCGCCCGGTCACGTCGAACATGTCGTTGAAGCCCTGAAACCAGACGAGGCCGACGATTTCGTATCCCGCCTTTTCGTCATAACCGGGAAAAAGTTTCTTGAGACCGCCGAGAGTGTTGTGGACGGTTTTCACCAAGTTGCGGTATTGCTGACCCACCACTTCCTGCTCATCCAGTTTCGCATTGCCAGTCTTGCCCGCACTCGGAGGACGAAAATTCACGTGCAGGCTCTGCCCACCAGGGGCGAATTTGATCAGCAGCACCTGCTCTTCAAACGCCTCTCCCATGAAGTATCCAAAGGAGTACTCCGGTCCGATATTGCCTCCCAGCCTGGCGTAGTTTCTCCGTCCGCCGAATCCAGGCTTCAAGATGTCGTTCACGGCGTTAGCAACCCAGACATCGTCGCGAGTCACCAGGTTTTTTCCGTCCGGCTTGAACGTTTTTAGCAGGGCGGCCCTCGCGGGTTCGGAATCTTCGCCAAGAAAATCAATCGTTCGGACATGCGCCTGCCCATCCATGTTGGATTGCCCGGCGAGGATGAAAACCTTCAGCGGCCCGCGACCTTGCGCCGCATTAGCCCCCCCAGAAGCCAGCAAAGCGAATCCCACGATCAGCGCCGCATATCGATGCTTTGTTTGTGCAGACATGTTGTCTCCCGGTTCATTTCGATATCTTTCAGTTTCGACCCGCGTTCAGAGCGGGATATCAGGCGTTCCTTTTAGATCCAACGAGAAAGGAGTGCAATTCAGCTACACAGGCTACTGACTGTCAGCGCCGAACAAGGCGGGAGTGAATGAGGAACTTTAGGAGGCACTTCAATCTTCGTCGCCTACAAATGAAGACTGCTGTTGGTCCGGATACCGTCCCAATTGAGCATAAGGTTGACGTAATCAGACACTCTTCTTCGCAGGCCTGCCTGTCTACTGATTTCGATGAGTGTCGCCAACATCGCGCTGGCTGAGATCAATACAGACGCAAAACAACAGTTACGCGGTCGATGCCCGCCCGTTCTGGCGAGATAAAGCCGGGCGCCGGCGGCCACCACTGCAACGGCAAAGCAGAGACCTACTACTTGGTCGGCAACGCCCTCGGCTGAACCATGGCTGATCTGTTGGAGAATCAGAAGTGATGGTAGCCACGGGACAATCGCACTTGGTGTGGAGACTCAGCGACTTTTGGACCCGAAAGTCGCAGGTGACCCCTGAACGTCTCACTCGAAATCTGATTCGGCAACGCCCGGAACTCTTACAGTGTCAGCACATCCACGAGCGAAGCCATGAGGCAGGTGCTAAATGAGAAACCTGAAAACCAGCCAAGAAGGCAAGCTCAGACGCAAACCAAGAATCGCATTGTCAACCGGACGACCTAACGCTCTCTTATGTAACAGTTTATACGCGCCGCCGACGTTTGACACGGACCGGAACCTGTATATCCTCTGTGTTGATTTTGGGAACTGTATTCTCTAATTGAGTCTAAAAATGGGATTTAGATACCGATTTTTTGACCCGCCCGCAAGCAGTTACTTTCTCTTCGGGCCCCGTGGAACTGGGAAATCGACATGGTGCCGGGAGCAATATCCACAGGCTGTTCTGGTTGATATGCTGCAGCCTGACCGGCTTCGGGAATACCTTGCCCGTCCGGAGAGGCTGCGGGAATTGGCCCACCAGCAGGAGGATGGACAGGTCTTCGTCATCGACGAAGTTCAAAAAGCGCCTGAATTACTTTCGGTGGTACATAGCCTGATTGAAGAGCACCGGGGATGGCGCTTTGTGTTGACCGGTTCAAGTGCACGAAAATTACGCCGAGGCGGGGTTGACCTCATGGCTGGGCGTGCGATCTGGCGGGAATTGCATCCCTACATGGCCGCGGAGCTTGGGACAGATTTCAATCTCAACATGGCCCTGACTCTCGGCATGGTGCCTGTGGTCTACGAGGCCGAGAATCCTGCAGATGTTCTCAGGGCATACGCGGGTCTGTACCTTCATGAGGAAGTCCAGGCAGAGGGTTTGGTCAGAAACCTTTCGGATTTTGCGCGCTTTCTTGAGGTGGCAAGTTTCTCGCACGGCCAAGTGGTTAACATCAGCAACATCGCCCGAGAGTGCCAGGTCGAACGAACCACCGTGGCGGGGTTCATGGACGTGCTCGAAGACCTGCTTCTGGCTTTCAGGCTGCCCGTGTTTGCGAAGCGGGCCCGTCGCACGGTGGTTGTTCATCCGAAGTTCTACTACTTCGACGCCGGAGTCTTTCGCTCGCTTCGGCCTGCAGGGCCGCTGGATCGCGGCGGCGACATCGATGGTCCTGCACTCGAAGGCCTTGTCGCCCAGCACCTGCGCGCCTGGATTGCATATGGTGAACGCGATGCTGAACTGTTCTACTGGCGTACACGTGGAGGCTCGGAAGTGGACTTCGTGATTTACGGGGAAGGTGGCTTCTGGGCTGTCGAAGTAAAGCGCTCCACCACGTTCCATAGCACCGACCTCCGGGGCCTGAAGAGCTTTCGGGAAGATTACCCCGAAGCGCAGCCTCTGCTCCTGCATCGCGGCGAAGATGCTCTGCGCGTCGACGGGATACCGTGCCTTCCGTGCAACACCTTCCTGCGTGAACTAATCCCCGGTCAGCCGCTCCCAGGGACGCCAACGAACTGATACCATGAAAGCCTGATTGGTCTCGTCCCGCTGATGGGTTTTCTGGATGCCTTCTCACCCGAACTGATTCAGCCACTCGCTCCAGCGTCCTGCTGTGTGCTCGCATTGCGCAAAGTTGCAGACTACCCGCAGCTCCTCAGCACTTCGAGGCAAATTACTCAAGGACTGATAGACGTGATACACCAGAACTGGAATGAAGAGTCACGCACTTTGACCGGCACAGGCGAAGTCGGAGCTAACCTGTGGGCGATACTTCCCCTTTTATGCACCCTCGGCTGCCATAGAGCATCGAGTACCCAGTATCCTGTTTCGAGCGCGGGTGAAGGTCCATCCAAGGCGACGGCGGGCACGCTCCTGCGGGTCAAGAATTTCGGCGCTGTCGGCGATGGCGTTCATGATGATGGCCCGGCGATTGCCGCCGCCTTTGCCGCCGCGAAGAGACGTGCAGGGGGTACAAGCGTGGTGTTCGAGAAGAAGACCTACAAACTGGGCGACAATCCCACGGCATGGCATTACTTCCAACTGGAAAACTATTCAGACCTGCTCATTGACGGAAACGGGGCGACCTTGCTTTGCTCCGTTGGGAATCTTGGTCTTCTCTTTAGCGGCGGTAGGGACATCACAGTGCGGGACCTTGTTTTTGACAGCTCAGTGCCGTATTTCACCCAGGGCGAGGTGATTGCCGTAAACACGAGCGGCTCCCTCGACGTGAAGATCATGGAGGGCTACTCCGAGCCGCCGGACGAGGCCTTTATCACCGCCAACCGCTATCGTGCTTATGGCGGCGGAGGGCGCCACATGATCGTCTTTGAGAAGGGTGGCAAAGTGCGCAACACGCGGATGGGCAGCGACCATCTCTACATCCGCAACATCACACGCGTTTCGCCTGGTGCTTACCGGTTTCATGTCAAGGAGGACTACCTGCCCAGGATGACTGGCGTGGCCGTCGGCAACTGGGTCACCTATGGTTTCAACAAGATTGGCATACCGGCCTCTGTCGTATCGGCAAAAGATAAGTCACCAAGCATCTATGCCCAGATTGCCGCAGACCGAGTGGACAACATCACCTTCGAGAACATCGACATCTACGCTTCGCTCAATGGAGGCATCCGCGTCTCGGACATGCCCGGTGATGTCACCATCCGGAACGTCAACGTGATCCGCAAGCCGGGCACGCGGAATCTGCTCTCAATCATCTCGGACGCCCTGCACCTGATGAACATCCGCGGTCGGTTGATCCTGGAGAACTGTGTCATCGAAGCTCCTGGCGACGACTGTCTGAATGTAGGCACGATGCTGGAGAGAATTGTCGGGTTGTCCAAAGACGACAACAAGGCCGTGGCCCTGCGAACCGTGGACAACCGATACTACTACTACACGATCCGGAAAGGCGATCGTCTGCAGTTTTTCAATACATCCTCAAGAAGAATACTGGGCGTGGCCGCGGTGACCGAAGTTGAATTTGACCGCAGAAAAAGAACGCACCATGTGAGACTGGATCGGGAGATTCCGGGCCTCGACATGAAGACGGTCCAGGTGATGAACCTGGACCAAATGACCCGGTCAACGGTCATCCGCAACAACACCATGAAGCCGTACATGCGGAACGCGATGCTGGCGCGCGCACAAAACATGACCATTCAGAACAACAGACTGGACTGTTCCGGCGGCGGAGTTATCGGCTTGAACCTGAGCTATGCTTCCGGAGGAGACAACGCGCAGTGCCGGAATATCCGCATCACAGGCAACACAATCTCTCGTCCCGAGAAGATCGGCATCGTTCTACTGAATCCCTATCAGGACGGCGATGGCCTCTTTGATGCACGACGCATTGAGATCATCGATAACGACTTCGACGTAGGCACCGGCACGGCCATTCGTATCAGCGGAGTCCAGTCCCTGACGTCGCGCGACAACACCTTCAGGCAGAACGGCAAGCCAGTAAAGAATGGTTCAAGATTCACCATCTTCAGCAAGTGTGTCGATGCCGTTATCGAAGACTAAATGGTCAAGACGGGTGTGTCTTTACGGATTTCAGGGGCAAAGCCCCGGGCTGTTTGCCTAGCCCAGCCCAACGGGCTGGGTTTTCGGGCAGATCATCCTTAGGGGCAACGCCCCGGTCATTTGCCCCAGTGAATGGCCTCCTTATAAATGGCCGGGGCGTTGCCCCTTTTCGAATCTTTGTACCATTCACCCAGCCCGTTGGGCTGGGCTAGGCAAACGACCGGGGCTTCGCCCCTGAGCAAGAGATCTACCGCCCTGCATCTGAATGAAGGTCAATCATCAGCTATAGTTGGCGCATGAGATTCTGTGAGATTCAGGTCGTGGGGCTTACACTGGTTTTGGGGCTCATGATCTGTCCGAGAATAAACGGAGACGAGGCCACAGGCCAGGAGGACTTTATTCGGATCGGCGGCAAGCTTTGTTTCACGGATGGGCCTGTGCGCCATCGGCCAGCCGAATGGCGTGGCCTCTCATACATAGGCTCGGACGATGGCTACCTTTACTGCTTCAAAAACGATGGCAAACAGGTCTGGAAATTTCGCGGCGGGCCATCGAATCGAAAGGTGCTGGGAGCAGGGCGACTGATGTCAGCGTGGAATGTCAGTGGTGGGCCTGTGGTGCATGGCGACAGAGTGTACTTTGCTGCAGGCATGTGGCCGGTAATGGGGGTCTTTGTCTATGCGCTTGATGCGCGGAGCGGCCAGGTCATTTGGAAGAATGATTCTGCGAATTCTATCTGGCAATCCGAAACAGTGACTGAGGGAAAAGGCCGACCGGAGTTCGAGCCTTCATTCATCTCCATCTCGCCCAATGGCCAATGCCGAGTCGAGGAAGGAAAGCTGATCGTTCCATGCGGAAGGTCTCGCCCCGCATACTTCGATGTCGAGTCGGGTCAACTGCTCACTTTCAACCAGGGCGGGTTACGTCCCTGGGTGGAGAAGCGAATGGGCGAGCTTCAATATCCTGACTTCGACAAGGTCGCAGAACGGAAACAGGGATGCTTTCCCAAAAACGATTCGGCCGAAGCGGTTCTGAGGGCGACGGAAGTTCGAGAAGGTTACTGCGTTGTCATCGGCATTGGCGATGGACTCCTGATCAAAGGACTGATCGCTCACTCGAAAATGCGTCTGCTTGTCTTTGACAAGGATGAAGGAAGAGTCAGCGCGCTGCGCGACGAGCTGGTTGAAAAGGAGGTCTATGGAACCCGTTGCTCCGTCCATCGGCTTGAAGTTGCCGCCACCGGCCTGCCTCCTTACATCGCAAGTCTCATTGTCATCAACGATGGGGCTGCCAATCGCTTGAACAGAGGTCTATACGAGACACTCAGGCCTTACGGTGGGATTCTCTGCCTTCCTGAATCGCAGGCGCACCTGGCCAAGTCGCCTCCCATTGAGGGGACCGAAACAGCTCGAAATGGCCGGTTTGTGCTGGTCCATCGAAAGGGGGCACTACCGGGCGTTGATGACTGGTCGCACGAGCACGCCAATGCATCCAACACTCGCTTCAGCAGGGACGATCGCGTTCGGTCACCGTTTGGGGTGTTGTGGTTCGGCGGGCCGTCCAGTCGTCCTGGGTTTTACTATGAGAACCACCGCCTGCATGCGATGCCTCAGGTCGCTGGAGGAAGGATGTTCATCGAAGGCCCCAAGCTGATTAGCTGTTTCGATGTCTACACGGGTCGCATGCTCTGGGAATGGCGTCCTCCGGAAACTGACCAGGAGCTCTGGGACTTGGACAGTTACGTCGCGAACAGACAGTTCGTACAGTCCGCGTTCGAGCCCATGGCCGGCAGGTTCGTTTCCACAGCAGACGCGGTTCACATCATCAGCGACCGGACGCTCTACGCGCTCGATGCGGCAACCGGCAAAGAGCTCCAGGGATTCACATTCGATGAGAAGGACGACTGGGGCTCTCCCAAGGTCGAAGGTGACACTCTCTATCTTCCGTCGGCAAATCGCGTGGTGGCGTTGGACCGGCGCAGAGGAACTGTGCGCTGGCAACATGCCGATTCGGGCGGAACTCTGGCTATTGGGGATGGTAAGGTATTCTGTCTTGGTTATCCGAATCCTGATTGGCCCGACCGGTTTGAGAATCACCACACGGGCCCCGAAAGCAGGCACCTGAAGCGAATTGCCGAGGTGATGGACCTGGCCAAACTGAAACGGCGGGGAATGGAGGACAAAGTTTCAACGGCGAATCTTGTGGCTCTCGATATGGATTCCGGCAAGCCGGCGTGGAAGCAGAAATCAATTCTTGGCACTCGGCTGGTCTACACCGAAAGCCGAAGGATGGTCATCGCCGTTCCGCATCACGGAATGGCTCGGGGATACAGCGTCGGAGACGGAACTGAGACATGGAAGGCTCTGGCAAATCAGAACACTGTCTTTGGAAATGACATGGTCATCCGATCAGGCATTAAGAGCTTTGTGCTGCATCCGCTTGACAGGAAAGCGCGGTGGAAGGTTGCGCATCCGCTGCAGAATCGAGTGGTACCGCTGCAAAAGCCATATCTCCAACTCACCAAGACTGGAAACGGATGCGGACCGGCGATCGCCTCACGCCACTTGATGACGTTTCGATCCGGTACTGGCGCCTACTTTGATTTTTCCGAAGACCCTGGTCTGCGCAGCGGGGTGGTCAATCTCGGGGGATTCCGATCTTCGTGTCATCCAAGCCTGATTCCGGCCAATGGACTCCTGGTTGCACCAAACGCAGTCGCGGGAGGCTGCCGCTGCCGCTATCCGCTATCGATGTCAGCGGCATTCATACATATGCCTGAAATGGAAAAGTGGGGGTCCTATGGCGGCCTTGCAGAGGATCAACCAATATTTCGAATCGGCATCAACTTCGGCGCACCCGGAGACCGGATGTCGCAAAGCGGCACGCTTTGGCTGGATTACCCGAGTGTTGGTGGGCCGTCCCCGACGGTGGAGGTCGTCACGGAATCTGCTCATCCCGAGTGGTTTCGATACCACGCTTCGCGAGTGATCCGAGGCCAGGGGATTCGTTGGGTGCAGGCGTCTGGTGCAAAGCGCCTGACTTCTATCACCATCAAACTCAATCGCGACGAAACCGCCGAGTATCAGGTCAGGATTTACTATGCGAGCTCCAATGAGGACGCGTCCCTGAGTCTGCGGGCCTCTGTCGAGGAGAGGACGATTAGCAGTACCAATGAGTTGAAAGTGACTTTTGCAGAGGACAGATTTGTCTGTGGAATCGAAGCCTTCGACAAAAGCCTGGCCCCAAAGGTTACTCCCATGAGTGAAATGAATATGAGACCGTGGCCGGATGGAAGCTCTGAGTGACACACAGAATGAATCCAAGCTTGCGTATCCTCATTTCAAAAGTCTTGGTACTTTCCATCGGTTGGCTTTCGATTGCTGAGCTGGCAGCAGAGGAAAAGCTCCGTCAGCACCCATTCCTTCTTTTCACCGCGCAGGAACTCCAGGAGCTTCGTGCCAAATCGAAGGATTACATTCCTGAGCCATTCGTTGCATCTCTCAAACGAAAAGCGAAGCGTAACCGGGACGATCCCGGATTCCTGGCCTTCTCAGGTCTATGGTTCCAGGATTCTGCTATTCGGGGCCGGGCAAAGGAAATCCTCCTCAAAAAGACTCCCGACTCCGGACTGAAGACCTACACTGTGCATACCGGCTCGCACATCCGCACGGTCGTTTACGCGTACGATTGGCTGCACGACCTCCTCAGCGAGAAGCAGCGCGATCAAGTTCTCAGACACATCGCCAGCAGTGTGCGAATCGGCATGAGTCAATGGGGCAACAGAACGCACCGTGGGGGTAACTGGGAGGCATCCATCTTCTCGAGCTTCGTGGTTGCCGGTGTCCTTCTCAAAGATAGCGAGGCAGATGCTCAGAAATGGATCGACACGGGTATCAAGGGAATTACTGAAGGCTATCTCACGAACTTTCTTGGCCCGGATGGTGCTGCGGAAGAACCCTACCTGAGATACACGCTGAACGTTGCCTTTTACTCGATGCTCCCTGCGATGGACGCGTATCGTCGCGCAACAGGTAAGGACGTCTTCAAGGAGGTCGCACCTCTCTTCGGAAAGCAGGTCGAGTTCTTTGCCTGCATGTTATTTCCCGATCGGAAGGGCCTGTGCAATTTCGGGAACAGCCGAACCGGGCTCTATCCTGTCTTCCCGTTCCTGCTGAAAATGTCCGCGGAATACAAAGACGGACTCGCCTCCTGGTACCTGAATCAACTCATGAAGGACGGCCTGACTCCAAACAACTGGGGAATGGTAGCCTACTTTCTCTGGGGGCATGCGGCGGCACAGACAAAACCAATTGACCCGGATACATCGCCGCGACTGCCTCGCTCCCGCGCTTATGCAGAGGTCCAGGACGGATACCCGAAGAGCCCCGGGCAGATCTTTATGCGCACAGGATACAGCAGGACAGACGATGTTCTGCTGGCCGTCCCCGGCAACATTGCATCCCACCATGGACATGCAGACAAAGGCAGCTACATCTTGCACGCCTTTGGCGAGCTCCTCATCGAAGACCCTTATCAGGAGTCGACAAAGAGTTATCGTGATGCGAGTTCGGCGTTCTTTCGCAGTGATGCCTGCCACAACTCGGTTTTGATCGATGGCGCCGGACAATCATTCATCCGAGGTGGAGGGTTACATGATCGCCACTACGGTCAACTCATCGCCAGAGTCGAGCAGTTCCGACAGGACAGGCACTTCGACTATGCGCGAATTGACCTGAAGCGCACCTATCAGATTCACCCCAAGAACAGAAGCGTTAAGAAGGCAACTCGGCACATCGTGTTTCTGAGGGACGCGCGTCCTCAAGTCTCGATTGTCATCATTGACGATTTTCACAAGGACGGCGGCAAGTACACATTCTCACATCACTTTCAGCCAGCCGACCAACTCGAGGTGGATTTGCAGGACAATTCGAGAATTCTCTTGAAAAGCAAGAGAGCGAAATGCCTGGTAGCCATCATGCATCCTGAACGAATCCATCTGGAAGAAGCAGAGCAGTTCAAATCAAAGTACATCCGCGCAGTCTGCAAAGACCCAACGGACAGACTCAGTCTGATCACCGTGCTGTATCCGAGTCGGGCAAACACGAAAGACGACGCGCCTGTTTCAAAAAAGACGGAAGGCGTGGAGATACTCGTCAGTGTTGGACAACAAAAGGTTGGATTCAATACCAGGACAGGCACGGTAACCGTGGACGGTAGTCCACTGACGCTCTTCCCAACACGCTGATTGGTATCCTCAAATTGCACATTACCAACCTTGTACTCCTCGCTCTTGTGGGCTTCTTCGCGGGTTCAGTAAAAGCAGAACCCGCGAAAGAAAAATCTGCGACCGACCGGCTTGTAGAAAAAATTCACGCCGCGCTGAAGAAGGCGAACCCGGATTACTCGGGCAAGGGACAGTTCATGTTTCGCAACGGGAAGCTGCACACAGTGAGCCTGATGCGATGCAAAGGGCTGCACGACATTTCACCATTGAGCAAATTTCCGATCGAGTCTGTAACGAACGTGGTGCTTTACAATGCGGTCAACATCACAGGCCTGGTCGCATTCAAGAAATGCAGGCTTGTGTCTCTCAATACCGAGCGATGCGGCAAGCTTAGTGACCTTTCGCCGCTTGAAGGCATGCCGTTGCGCGGTTTCCGCATGTACGCCTGCAAGGGAATCAAAGACCTCTCTCCGCTCAAGGGAATGCCCTTGAAACATCTCGACATCGGCCTGAACCCTCTGGTCGACGATATTTCGCCACTTGCCGGGATGCCTCTCGTCGATCTGCGCATCGACAACTGTCCGAAACTCACGGACATCTCAGTCATCAAGGGCATGAAATTGAAATTCTTGAGCGTATTCGAGAACAAGGGCGTCAAGGACTTTTCGCCCATTCTAGGGCTTCCTCTGGAGACGCTTTTCTTCAGCCCGTCCCTCCTTTCAAATGAAGTCTTGAAGGGCGTCCGCGAGATGAAGACTCTGAAGATCATCGGCACCGGCTGGGCCGATTATGGCAAGAAGCAGACTCCCGAAAAGTTCTGGGAACGCTTCGACAAAGGAGAGCTCAAGTAGCCGAAACGGTGATGACCGTCCGCTCGCGTGACAGCGCCGC
>JASLXP010000951.1 GCA_030740295.1 Planctomycetota bacterium | reverse complement strand
TATGTGTTCATGGATCACGTCTACACGAAGATCAGACCCGAATTTGGAATCGCCCTGAGTCTGCTCTGCACGGTCGTGAGCCGAGCCGCGAGTAATCGCGGGGTGCTGGACGGTGGACTGAAAACATTCGGCCAGGGATTTGAGCTGCCGAAGCAAAAGAATTGTCCCGGTCTGAAACTCCGTGGCCTGAGTGAGGAGCACGGCCCGGCTCTGTTATCAGGCAAAGCGCGTGATTTGAAGGTCGGTGATCGAGTGGAGGTGTATTCCGGCCATTGCTGCGAAACCGTTAACCTGCACGAGCGAATCTATGGCGTCCGGAAAGGAAAGGTGGAGGTGGAGTGGCCGATAGAGGCGCGCGGAAAATTGGCCTGATTGCCGTGTGGGAATGCTGCCAGACCGGGTCAATTTAGCTCATCATCCTGAACACTCACGACCGTCCTGAATCCAAGGACATTGCTCCGGTAGTCTGGGGGATGTGAATCGCGGTTAGCAGAACGGGCATCGTAAACCGAGCTGGCAAAGTGGCCGCCTCTCACAACTTTGTTTGTACCTTTCACCGGGCCCTGCGGGTCAGTTACCTCCCCTTCAGGGTATTCGCCATACCAGTCAGAGCACCATTCAGCGACGTTGCCTGACATGTGAAAAAGATTGAATTCGTTCGCGACGAATCCTTTGCCCAGCGCAGTGTAGATGTGCTTGTCGTCCGAATGGTCGTAGGGCCAGTCGTGGAATTGGGTGTGGGCAGTTTTGTCGCTGACATTTGCATTAGTGCCCGCATACTTCTCGAGCCTGCCCCAGTAGAATCTCCGAGTGGACCGGGCGCGGCAGGCGTATTCCCATTCGGCTTCGGTTGGCAGGCGGAAACGTTTGCGGCCATCGTCCATCCACTTCAGGAATCGCTGGACATCATTCCAGGAGACCAGAGTCACCGGGTGCTGGGTCGCCTGCTGGTAGTACGGGTTACTCCATCTTGCGTGCGTCTTTTGCTCGAAATCATTGGGGCCCCTGATCAGGCCACCGCCCTTCAGCTCGGCTTCCGTCTTGTATTTGGTTGCCTTCACAAACACGCTGAATGCATGCTTGGTTGTTTCATACTTGCCAAGGTAAAAGGGTTTCATCAGATTCACCTTGTGCTGAACTTCGTCCGGTTGCCGCTTGTCGTCCCTGTCCCCAGCGCCCATCTTGAAAGCGCCCCCGGGAATGAGAACAAAGTGGGATCCGGTGGGCTTGTGGACAATCTCCCAGGGCAGGCCCGTGTAGTTGTCTGTGCCCTGTTGAGCCCTGTTCCCCAGGAAGTCTTTCTGACCTTTTACGAGCCCGAACGAATCGGCGAGCGATTGCGGAACGAGTTTGGCCCTGAGATCTTTCGCAACCTGATCTTCTGACTGGTGCAGAAGCGCCTCGTCCAGATGTTCGTGTGCTTCTTGGTGGGCGTTGTTTTTGAAATCCTGCTGAGCCAGTCCGACGAGCCGTTGATATTCAGAACTGTGATATCTCGCTTTGCCGATCACAACGCCAATGATGGTAAGTATGACCAGCAGGACGCTCCCGCCGATCAAGCCCACTTTGAGGCGATTCTTCCTCACATGGGCGTCGGCGACTGCGTAGAGGGTGCGTGCCTCCTGGTGCATTGGGCTGAGTGCTAGAGCAAGCTTGAGGGACTTGTGCATGGCGCTCCAGTTGTTGTCCATCTCGTGCCGTCGCGCCTCCTGAAACTTGGTGTCCGCCACGCTGTCCTGTTCACGCTGACCGACCGCCTCAATCTGGAAGAAGAGCTCCATTGCAGCATTGCGGCTCTCCGGGGTGAAATCAACGGTCGCGTAGCACTTGCCGACGGTCGGGTTGTTCCTGGCTTTGGTGACGTACCCCTGCACGGCCGCTTTGAGTTGATAGCGGGAGTTATCGAAGTGGAGGGTTATCGTGGCATCCTCGGGTATGCTGTCGGCTGAGCTCAGCTTAAGCCGATCGTGCCGGATTTCTTTGAGCTTGGCGCTGAGTTTTACGTCGCCAACGCCCTCGATTAAGCACTCGATATGCTGCTGTGGTCGGATTCGGTTCTGATCGGCCATAGTGAAGTGGCGTGGTCAAAGTGGCCAACGTATTCAGAGCCAGGGAAGTTCGTGACTCGTCTCAGTCAGAGCGTTTATCGCTCAACGGATTTTCTGCAATCAAAAGATCATCCACAATTTCGCCCCTGATGAGATGCTTTTGGATGATACTACAATCCACCAGCATCTGCGCTGTGGTACCAGGTTCCCTCGGGGTAAACCAGGCAGGCAGGGCCCTCGTGGCAGATCCGCAGACAGCCTACTTTTGAGCGGTAAACACAGTTTTCACCTTTGTCCAGTTTGAGTTCCTTAAGCCGACCCTTAAGAAAACCCCAGGCGTCCGCCCCTTGCTCCGGAGTGCAACAATCCGGGCCCGTGCACAGGAGAACGTGGCTTGCGTACTTTCCTATGCCAAGGGCCTCCGCAACCCGTTTCAGTATCGTCTGGTCGTCCAGTTCTGCAGCTTCCTCTTCAGTGACCTGAGCAAGCTTTCTGCTCTTCTCACTGATGTTTCGCTCTGATTGGCCGGACGGGGCAGGCATCGTGAACGGATTCGAACGGACAGCGTTGTGCGGTCTATAAATGGATTCAGCTTACGTGGATGTGTTCAGTTCGCTGTAATCTTGCATTCTTGATTTTCAATTTCAACAGACGGCCACTACTCCCAGCGGCGACGGTTGGAGACAGTACCGGGCGATTGCAGGTAAGAGCCTGGCATCGAAACCTGTCCGCGTGGCGCGGAGATAATCGTGGTCTTGGCGCTCCGCGACAAGTTGCCGCGGAGCGTCAACACCACAATACCATTGCGGTCAAAGACAGCCTTACCTGTCCGCGTGGCGCGGAGATAATCGTGGTCTTGGCGCTCCGCGACAAGTTGCCGCGTCAACACCACAATACCATTGCGGTCGAAGACAGCCTTACTTGTCCGCGTAGCGCGGAGATAATCGTGGTCTTGGCGCTCCGCGACAAGTTGCCGCGGAGCGTCAACACCACAATACCATTGCGGTCGAAGACAGCCTTCGCCGATGCGCGGATTTGTATGCCGTCTTTACTCCGCAAACATATCCTCGGCAAGCATCGACTTCATTTCGATGGCGCGGCATGAAGAACCATCACACAATCAGCGGCTATGGAAACCGGTGTATGGGAATCACAAACCAGAGATGAGCTGAAGTTCTTTCGGCGCCTGCCTTGGGAGAAAATGACCACGTGGGCCATTTTCCTTCTTGTGATCTATGCGCTTCGAAGCTTCTTCGCGATCATCATCATTACCTTCGTCCTGAGCTATATTTTCAAGAACGTGACCCAGGCCATCTGCAACTGGGCGCAGAAGGAGGAAGAGAATGATTGGTTCAGATTCTTTGTGGTAGGCGGGCTCCACCTTGGATTCATCCTGGCTCTGATACTCATCTGCAGCACTCTGCTGCCGACCATCTACGACCAGGGCAACAAGCTCATCGGCACATTCTCAGCGTTGATATCTGTCAGCGAGGACCCTCAATCCCCAGCACGAAGGGGCTGGCGGCAGAAGCTCAAAGAATCCCAGGACAGGAAATCTAAAGCGAATGACAAAAAGCCGGCAGATGGAGCAGGAAATGATCCGAGCGACAAGAATGGCGAAATCGCCGGCGGAAATACCACGGGCAACACAGACAGCCCCAAGGCCATTCAAGCCGCCGCGCCATCCGGCGATAACAGTGACATAGAAGCACCCGACCCGGCCCCCCCTGAAGATGCACTCGAGGCAGATGAAGAACCGGTCGAACTGCCGACTACTTTCCGTGACCTCGTACGCTACCGGCTGGAGGAGATCATCTTCAAAGCCCTGGGCACCGCACGGGCTGAAAAGCTCCTGCAGGATGAAGCCGTCTCCGGTCTGATCGATGCGGTCATTGAATATGCAGCCATCCACCTCCCTGAGCTTCTTGGAAAAGACGCGTTCGGCCATGCCGCGGTCTTTATCGAAAGCGTCATTTCTTTTTCCTTCAGTTTCATTCTGTCCATTTTCTTCAGCTTCATGATCGTCAAAGATCTGCCCAAACTGGAGAAACGCACCTTCCGCCTGCCGTCGGGCCGATTCAGAAACTTCTGCAGGGAGATTGTGCCGTCGCTGTTGACGTTCAGTTCGGTCATGGGCCGCGCTTTTCAGGCCCAGACCATGATTGCGGTGTGCAATACCATCTTTACTTACTTCGGCCTTCTGTTTCTCGAAGTCGAAGCCCGTTATTTCCTGGCCGTCATCGTTTTCTTCTGCAGTTACATTCCAATCCTGGGATTCATCCTCTCCACGATCCCCATGTGCATTGTGGCCTTGACCCAGCAGGATGGCGGGTTCGGGCTGGTGTTCGGCACGATTCTGATGGTCTTTGTGATTCACCTGCTCGAAGGCTACGTTCTCAATCCACTGATCATGGGTGAACGTTTCCAGATGAACGCGCTCGTCGTGATCGTCATCCTGCTCGTGGGCAAACATTTCTTTGGGCTGTGGGGTCTGCTGCTTGGGGTGCCCGTCTGCCATTACCTGTTCAGGTACGCCATCCAGGGACATGAAGAGCCCTCCATCAGGCACAGCGGAATCTGGCGGAGCCTTTATCCGAAACAGGCGGAAGCGGATGACGCTCTGGAAATGAATGAACCGTCGCCGGAGAAGACAGATTCTCCAAGCGATACGTAGAACACTAATGTGCAAGTAGCTTTACGAATTCTGCCAGCCTGCTTCGCGAATCTTCCCGCAAAGTCTTTAGGCATGAAAGGATGCACGCGTTGAAGGAAACGCGTTGCCTCAGCTTCCCCCGGCACTATCTTGGCGGTCTGCCAGAGAGCCATTCCACGTAACGAGGAGAAGAAGTATGAGTGACCAGGAACAGAATTCAGAGGGACTTTCACGGCGGGATATGATTGGTATGGCAGGAATGGTCACCCTCGGCACGATGGCCGGCTGCGTTCCCGGTTCCACCAAATCCTCCAGTACAGCGTCCGGCAAGGCCATCACCAAAGGCCGGATCAAACAGTCGATAGTGCACTGGTGTTTCAAAGAACACTGGGATCTTGAAAAGGCATGCCAGATGGGAGTCAAGCTTGGATGCAAGAGCGTAGAACTCATTGCGCCGGAGGATTGGAGCACCCTGAAGAAATATGGCATGGCCTGCGCCATCACGCCTTCACATTTGTTCATCCGCGGCGTTAACAACAAAAACCACTGGGACGAATGTCTTACGAAAATAGACAAGGCAATCGACGCGACCGCTGATGCAGGATTTAAGAACGTGATCTCTTTTACGGGATACGGGGATACCACCAAAGAGGAGAACGGCAGCATCGTCACTCCAGAAGAAGGCGCGAAGAACTGCGTGGATGCCTATAAGAAAATCATCGGCAAAGCCGAAAAGAAAGGTGTGAACATCTGTCTGGAGCACTTGAACACCCGCGACGACACCCATCCGATGAAAGGCCATCCCGGCTACCAGGGCGATCATGTGGACTACTGTATGGACATCATCAAGAAAGTCGGCTCGCCCAACATGAAATTGCTGTTCGATATCTACCACGTGCAGATCATGGATGGCGATCTCGTTCGGCGCATCAAAGCCTATGGCGAATATATCGGGCACGTCCACACCGCGGGTAATCCCGGCCGTGCCGAGCTTGATGAAAAGCAGGAGATCAATTATCCAGCCACCATGCAGGCATTGTTGGATATCGGATACAAAGGTTACGTGGGCCAGGAATTCATCCCAGTCAGAGATCCCTGGCAAGGGCTGTGGCAGGCATGCAACCTCTGCGACGTGTGACGAAATCCAGCTTGCTGCTTCGATAATTTGCAGAACCTTTGCAGAAGACCGGCATCGCCATAAAATCCCTGTTCCCGTAATTCAGCAGGGCCGAACGGAACAGGGGCATTCACAACGCAGGAGATATCCCCGTGAGCATGGTCACGGTTATTTGCACCAAGTGCGGCAAATCCAATCAGGTTGAGTTTAAAGGGGCTCGTTACAATGCCCGTTGCGGGGGCTGCAGCCAGCTTATGCCTGTCGGTGGAAGGGAGACCGGTCTGAAAGCCCTTCCCTGGGCATGGATCAGTCTTACCTTCGGAATACTGACAATCATGGCGGTCCCGATCATCTGGTTGCTTGCCAAAGGAACCGACGTAGACCCCCTGGATAAGCATCGTGTGGTCCTTAGAAAGAAGGCATTATCCATCGCGTCAACCGCCAAATATCCCAAATGGAGAGATTTCAGAATCCGGTACGTTCTCTCCCGTTTTGATGAAAAGGCCAAATTTACGTGCACGCGAATAGCCTACACTTACACGGACGAAGAGGGGCACAAGCACGCGAATCAGTTCGCCATGAAATTCAACCGAACCAGCAAAGACGAAGAGGTGCTGCCGGTATGGCAACCAACAGAGATAGCTGTGCTGGACCGATTGCGGATCAAGGATCAAATTGAGTGGAACTCCCATCAGGCACAGTTAAAGGCTGAAACGGGTCACGGAAATGGACGAAAGAAGAAGAAAGACCCCGCCGCCGGGAATGGGGAATCTGAGCAGGTTAAAGAGCTCATCCCAATCAAGCCCTATTCGCACGAATGCGACCTCATTGACAATGGCTTTATGAAATATCGCTGGCTGGATTGGGACCCGCTGGCACATGGCAAAATCGTAAGAGGCGAGCCAGTCCCGGATATATTGAAAAGCCTTCGTTCGGAATACCGCAGAAAAATGGAATTCGAGAACAAGATGAAGAAATAGGCGGACACGCGGTTTCTCACAATTCTGCACTGGTCAGATGAATCTCCCGGCGAAGTTCTGGCCCGGCAGTCGGCATTCTCCATACGGAAGAACTTCACACCCCTTTGCAGAAAGGGCTCGCACGTTCAGAAGCTCACAGTATCTCTCAAGGGATTGGCCCGTGGCGAGGATGTTATCTCCAACCATTCACGGGCCTTGGTCGGATCCATCGGTGAAACTTGAGCCAGACAGTCAAGTCTGGTCGGTGAGCCGACTCGAAAAACTTCGCTGCCTCTCCTGGCAGCTAAGTCAAATCGCAGATGTTCGAAACTCTGAACATCGCCACCAGACTGGCTGGGCGCGATTCTGAAAATGGGGAATTCAAAATGTCGATCTTAACTGCATTAGGCGGACATCCGTCGGCACCGGATTATGGCACCCGGCCGCCACGGAATTCAGGGAGTTTCATTGATTACGCGGCGCCGAATCACGACAGCCAGGTCACCACACTCGCAGTAGGCGAAGAAGGTGGGCACTGCCCGCCTCGTGCAACAACCCTCGCAGTCGGTGAAGAGGGCGGCAGCCATTGCCCGCCTCAGACAGGACCACAAGTCACCACGCAGGCTATTGGCGAAGAGAGCGGTTACTGCCCGCCACCAAGCTGTCCGCCACCAAATTACCGTCCGCAGCCTCGGCCCTACTGTCCAGGCCCTCGCCCACAATTCCCACCGGTGGTCGTTCCGGGAGGACACTGCCGGCCAAACTACACCATCCCGCCCGGCGGCATCTTTGACAGGCCCTATCAGCCACCTCGTTTCGAGTATCACCTCTCGAAAACCTGCCGGCCCGCACCAGGCACCGTCATCCAACTCGAACGCCACCACGAATGGGGACATACGGGGTGTCCACCCCCTACGAGAAGTACTGGACTGGGGATCTTCGCGTAGCGGCCGCGGGAACTTCTCGCGGCCAGAGCTCCATTATAATTCGCACATTCCTTGCTGAAGTGTCAGGATCGCTCTTTCTTTTGAAGAACGAATCTCATCTGCGATCCAATCCCTCTTGCGGTTAATCATGCCGCTGACCGTCACCTGCCCTCAATGCAGCAAGCCATTGACCTGCCCCGATGAATTCATCGGCAGACAGGTCCAATGCCTCCATTGCCAATCCATGGTCCTGGCGGAGGACAAGCAGCGGCTCGGAAACTACACCGTCGTAAGAAAACTGGGCGAAGGCGGTATGGGAGCGGTCTACGAAGGCATCCAGGACGGCCTCAACCGAAAGGTTGCGCTGAAGCTCCTGCCGCAGAGGTTGCTCAAGGATCCCACATACCTGGAACGCTTTCAGCGCGAAGCCCAGGGAGCCGCCGCGCTCAACCACCCGAATATCGTCACGGTCTACGAAATCGGGCAAGACCGCGGGCACTACTTCTTCTCCATGGAGTTTGTGGATGGCGCGTCACTCGGTAATCGCATTTCGAAGGAAAAGCGCCTCCCCGTTTCCGATGCGCTCGATATCACCCGAAAGGTCGCTTCCGCGTTGGATTACGCATGGCGAGAAGCCGGCCTGGTTCATCGCGATATCAAGCCCGACAACATCATGCTGACCTCGCAGGGCCACATCAAAGTGGCAGACCTGGGGCTCGCAAAACGGATTACCACCGATTCGAATCTCACCAATGAGGGGGCTGGACTCGGCACGCCCCACTACATGGCCCCGGAGCAGAGCCAGGGCGCGAGGGATGTTGATTGCCGTGCGGATATCTACTCACTCGGCATCACCCTCTATGAAATGCTGACCGGTAAGGTTCCATACGATGGCGCAACGCCGTACGCAGTCATCATCGCGCACCTGGAGAGCCCGCTCCCGGATCCAAGGGAGTCCTGCCCGGAAATCTCGGACCCTCTGTGGGAGCTCATCCGGACGATGTGCGCCAAAGAGCCCGACGATCGGTACCAGTCGCACGCGGAAGTCATCGATGCCATCGATAACCTTGCAGACCCTTCGACAGCCGTTATCGGCCGAAGGAATGCGCCGACGGAGCCTGCACCACTGTTGGGGCTGGAGGAAAAGACAGGCGACCCATCGAGTTCTGAAGTGGGTCTCCGCGGCCGTTCCACTGTCGGCGAACTGCGCCCCGCACGGGATCGAAGGCCGTTGAAGATCTACGCGGCGATTGGATTCGTCTGTCTGACGATCATTTCCGTCTCTGCCATGTTGCTCTTCAGAGGCGAGAAGAAGCCAGCAAGGCAGAGGAAGCCGCGGAAGTTCGTCGCGGTGAACCCTGTGGCAGACTTGTTTCAAAAGGCGCTTCGTTTCACCAGAGAGCATCCCAACGAGTTTGAGGCGGCCATAGGAAAATTCGGGCTCGTTCAACGCTCCGGTCCTCGAACGAAGTTTTTCAGGTTGGCCGCTGATGAAATCCGAAAGCTCGAAGAAAGGTTGAAAGCCTCCGGTCGCTTCAACCTCGGCGCTCGGCTGAAGGTGCTCGAGCGCGCGAGGCCATCGGTTTTCACGGACAAGGCACTGGAAGATTTCAAGGTTCTGTATCTCGACCAGGCGAATGAGGCCGGGACCAAAGAAGCGGTCGCCGCCCTGGGCGCAGAGATGCTGGCGGCTGCTGCCGACCTGAAAAATGGTCTGCGTTACCTGGTGCACGATGGCGCAAGCCGGGCCGCACTTTTTGCTGAAGACGGGCCGGCCGCGGTATCTTCGCTCAGCTCTCTTTATCCCCTGGATACGCCATTCAGAAAAACTTATCTGAAAGAACTTCTGCCCCAAGAGGCTGCGCTGTTTAAGGAATTGAAGGGGGTGAAACTCCGGGACGAAGTCAACAAAGACAAGAAACTGCGAAAGCTCTGCGAAAGTATTATTGAGCATTCCATCGAGCTGTGCCGATGGTCTGTTGATGACCTCGAATTCGACGAAGCACTGGAAGCCATCCAGCTTGGCGTGCTCGCGGCATCAACGATTTCGTCCGAAGAGACCTTGAGGTTGCGCCGTTATGGGGCCTTTGCCAAGACAGCAAAAAAGATGGCTGCCGAAGCCGAACAACTGGCAGAGGCACAGCCAGCCGAAACGGCGTGGACCTACCTGGAGGCAGGTGATCCCATTGCCGCTGGAAAGCTGAATGTCAAGAGCCCTCTCATCCGATCTACTATCGCATACCAGACCGAGCGTTCTTCCCAGGGCATCTTTGCCGCGGCCGAAAAACTGGAAGAACGCGCGGCAGACGCGGAAGGAGTCTTAAAACAGATCCGGCTCATCCGGGCCGCGGATCTGTACGAAGGTCTGATGTCCCGCCCGGATTCCGATGAACGCAAACAAGCCAGGGAACGCCTCCGTGCCATCAGCAAGGAGTTGGGAGAGTACGTCAGCGCCATGAGGTATCCGAGGCTCTGGTTGGATTTGGTGAAAATGCCCAGAACAAGATCCAAGGTAGGCTACGGCAACCTGGGTGTCATCACCCGTGAAAGGGGCCCCTTCAATCTTGCCGGGCACCGACCCCGCTGGGGTTTCCTTGTGCACGCAAAATCCGTTCTCGCTTTCAATCTTCGAGGCAGATTTCGGATCTTTCAGACAGGCTTTGCCTTGCAGGACCGCGGCGGTGGCGCGGCCAGGATGCTAATCGCGTGCGATGGAGAGAATGTCTATACCGGACGCTACATGTGGCGAGGGCACGGATGGGGAATGGCGACTCCCCAGGTCATCGATGTGACAGGTGTCGATTCCCTCGAGCTGATCGTCGAATACCACCGTCATCCCGCGGGCTCATTTGCAGCGTGGGGCGAACCGAAGATCCGATAAAAAAAGCCGCAGGGAATACCTGCGGCTTTGTATACGCGGGGAGCAAATCTATTTCTTTATCGACAGCAGAGCTTTGTTGAAACGCTCCTGTTTGAACTCGGGCAGCACGTCGGTCAGTTTTTGTATGAGCTCATTTTTGGCCTTGGCGATGGTGGCATTGTATTCCTCCACCCCGGGCGCAATGGCCTTCTTCTCCGAGCTGCGCAAGCGCATGAACTTGGCCATGAGCGGCAGATTCAGTTGGCCCACGGTTCTGGAATCGGATTTGACCAACAGCTTTTCCTTCGATTCGGTTTTTTCCGTGGCCGAGCCTTTCGCGCCGACGATGTTCGCCTGGCCCTTCCGCTTGAAATTCACAACGGCAGCGAATTTACCGGCTTTTTCTTTTGGGAGGACTTCTTTGCTCTTGGCAACCAGGGCTTTTTTGGCAGCTTCGACCTGGTTGTTGTAGATCATCAGGTGAACCTGGATGGAGTTGGCCTCTGTCCGTGTCAGCCCCGCGGCCTTGGACTGACAGTAGAAACAGATCTGGCCTTCGGAAATCTCCATGTGAGGTCCGCCCATCTCCGTTCGAGAGCCTTGGGCCTGAAGAAGCCCGGCGAAAAGAAAAGGTGACAGAAGAATTGAATACACTTTGGTCATCGACATTCAGAAACTCCTTTGTTCTATTTCATGCACTCAGGGGGCAGAAAGCCTAATGGCCACTCATACATTTGCAGCGTGCGAAGACCTGATCCAATGAGGCCAAAAAGCACATGATCAGTGACCGAACGGAATCAGTTCATAGCTGATTCCGATGTTCGATGCGCTGGTCAGTTTGTCTCCACCCGCAAGCTCGATCATCACGGTGGCATTGCCAGGCAAAATCTTCCGCTCCTTGTCGAGCTTTATAACCACACCGAACCCGCCGCGGTCAATCCGCACAGTCTCTGCCATCACACCTTCGGCTGTCAGGTCCGCGCCGCCGACGGTCACGGCCGTGCTGGTCTTGTTGTCCGTCTGTTTCGGCATGAAGGGGATCATCTCGTACGCGGTTTTCATCTCCGCCCATTTGCGTTTTCCGCTCCAGATAGACAGCACGCCGGCAAAGTCGGACTGATCCAGCTGGACGCTGCACTTGA
This sequence comes from Planctomycetota bacterium, assembly GCA_030740295.1. The sequence goes on along the minus strand of JASLXP010000951.1, from coordinate 10,925 downwards.
TGCGATCCGGCTCGTACGTGTAGGTGCGCGAGCTCTTGACGTGGCCGTCCCGAACTTCGCCGGAGCTTGTCACGGTGTTGCCTTCGAGGCGGGCGTTAAAGTGCTCGCTGATCGCGGCGATGACCGGCGCGCCGTCCCAGCGTTCGCCGACGAGAGAATGAAGGTGGAACTTGCGCCATTTGCTCGGGTGCATCCCCTTGCCATAAGAGGCGTGCAGAGTGGATGCGAGCACAGGGCCCTTGCCAGGCACAGTGAGCTGGCAGAGGACGCCGCCGCTGAATCCAAGCTGGCCGTGAAAGGAGCGGGTCATCCATTCCGGCGAAAGCCTGCCGTGAAACGTGACTGCGTAATAACCCTTGCGCCGGGCGGCGAACCATTCGCTGCCACCGTTTACGTTCACCGTAAAATCAGGGCCGGGCTCTCCCTTCCATTTGTGGTTGCCTCGCCAGTGCATGCCGCCGGTCTGGTGGGTGCGGCAAGACCAGGGATTGGCCGCGATAGAACGGCCGCTTGTTTCCAGGCAGAGCAGGTAACTGTAGAGCTTGTGATACCGGTTGGCGACTTCGGCAAAGCGCGGGTCATCCTTAGCGTCGCCCAGGATGCCGCCCTCCACGATCCAGGTGTTGCCTGTCGCCGCCCAGTTGTTCATGAGATACGAACCGTAATGCCCATCGTGCGCGAAATGCTCCTGCGAATCACCGGATGGCGAAAGGCCGGTCCCCGGCCCCCATTTACCGTTCTTCCAGCGATGCCAGAAAGTCTCAAATCGTTGCTTCTGCAAAGCATCGCCGCTCGCCAGATGACAATACCAGAGGGCAATGTTGATCTGTGAGAATGCATTGCCATTGACGCTCTCCATGCCGATCGCAAAGCTCAGCCGGTCGCCGCCCATAATCAGTCCTTCACGAATGATGTCCTTTACATCGGAAGGCACATCCTGCCGTGGCATCAAACGCCAGGCCGTTTTCCAGATTTTGCAGCCGTAGTAGCCGAACGCGTATCCCCAGTTCGTCCAGCCTGCACTGCCCCGGCCGTCGCTGGTTTCAAACAGACGCATACCGTTGAAAATTCTTTCGAGATCCTCGCGTATACCCTTTTCATTGTCGTTGGCATCGAGCGGATGCTCCTTGAGCCACCGATGAAAGCGCGCCTGAAACGGATGCCAGAAGATAAGGTCGTCTTCCACAATCGTCCCGCCCTTGATCGCAAGAGCTGTTTCTCGATCCGGCGCATAGATCGCCAGGCTGCCCATGCCGCAGTAATCTGCAAAAGCGCCTGTCTTCGGTTGCTGAAGCGTCACCTTGACGAGGTGATCGTTGCCTCCACCGGAGACTTCGAAAGTGAGCAGTTTGCCTTCGTATTGCCCCTTCGGGAATTGAATGGGCGCCTGTCTGTATGAACCGTTCGCCTGGCCCTCGAAGAGCACTTTACCGTCCGGCCCGGAGAGTTTGAAAGTGCGGGAGCGAGGTCGATCCGGCTCGGCAACGGCGAAGAAAATGCCGCTCGTATTCTTCGGAACGTAGATGTATCGCTTTTTGAGCAAGTCGCCGTGGCCGTGAATCCAGGTGTGATGCCCGGCAATGCCATACTTTAAGTCCGGCGACAGTTTCAGCGTGACGAAATGATCACGCTCACCAGCCAGCATGATCCGATAGATGCCCTTGCCTCCGCCTTTAATCGAGTATTTGAACTGCCGCGGGACCAGAGTCTTCAATCGATTCGGGTCGGACCAGGCGCTCCATCGAATGGTCGGCTTCGTCCCCTTGGCGTAAAGATTAGCGTAATACTGAAGCTCGTGATCCCAGCCGCCGACCGGGTCGGTAAAGTTTGGGGAAGCGACACCATCATCAGGAATGATCTGGCGTACGACAGGCTTCCCTGACGGATCGTAAATCTTGACGAGCAGTTCCCGCGGCCCGCCTGCGTGAAGATTCAGATCTCGCACGTCGAGATACACATCGAAGTCGCGACCGTCCGGATTATTCACATAAGCGGTGAGGCCCTGGTAGAGCCGGTAGGTCTGTTGGCCCTGGCTCTGAGAAGTCACAGAAAAGATGCACGCGAGAACTGCTGGTGCGAGCAGATGAAGTGTTCTGTTCATATTGAATCCGTGTAACTGTTACCGCATCTCCCGGTTCAGAGATTCATCGGATTACCAATGCTGCCCCGCGTGCGCGGTTTCGAAGAGACTGTCTTCGATCCACTGCCTTGGAGATGAGCTTATGACGGAACTTCGGAAAGACCGAAATCTCGGGACGCAGGGAAATCTTACACTGCCTCAACAATAGCCATCACCTGGTATGTGATGCGGCCGTCGGGAAGATCGATGGTTCTTTCCTCGCCCTGTTTGCAGCCGATCAGGCCCTGAGCGAGTGCTGCCCGGTAAGAGACGATGTTCTGTTCAGAATCCGCGTCCCACGGGCCGAGGATGGTGTAGGTCTCCATGAATCCGCGCTCCGCGTTGCGCAGAGTGACTCTGGTGCCGATGGAAACCTGGCTATCGGCGATGACGCCTGAGTCGATGATCTTCGCCTTCTTGAGCTCCACTTCCATGGCCTCGGCGCGTCCGGCGAGCTGAGCCTGTTTCTCGAGGGATGCGGTGTATTCGGCGTTCTCACTCAGGTCACCAAATTCCTTTGCCTTGCCAATGTCGCGAGCGACTTGCGGCAACTCCACCTGCAGGAGGTCATGCAGCTCGCCCCTTCGTTTGGACAGGCCATTTTCCGTGACCCAGATGCTGTCTTCGTCCTCGTGTGGCTTCTTTTCTTCGGCGACATCGAGCTTGGGGAAGACGGTGTAGGCAAGTGTCTCCACGGTGAAGCGCTGGGCTTCGGTCAGGCCGCGGTTGTGCGAGACCAGGCCGAGAATCTGCCGAGTGCGGTTAATTCCCGCTTCTTCAAAAAGCTTCTTTACGTTGTCGCCGAGCTCGGTGAGGATGATCTGCCGTACTTTTCCCGCCAGCAATCGGGCTTCGGTGCCGAGGTTCTGGGTGCCGCGCTCGCTCCCAAGTTTGTCCAACTGGATAAACATGTACTCAAGGAAATCGACTCGTGAATGATTGAGGACTTCGGTCGGGATACGCCCCAGCACACCGCTTCTGCAGAACCAGGCGAAGTTTTCAGGCTTTTCTTCACGCTCGCGGTAGACCTCTTTGAACGCTGAATCGATGCGGGCATGGTCCTTCTGAGATGCAAGCCCTCTGTATGCGGCATCCCAGAGGATGCTCGATTTTGAGACGAGAATATCTCGGTAGGTATCCTGCCAGGTTTCCGGCTGTGCCTCTTGGATGACTGGCATGGCCCCCTTGCGATAGTCATCAATTTCAGCTTCCTCGAGGAGCTCCGAGACATCTTCAACGCCCTGCAGAAACAGGACAGGCGTTGGAATCTGCATGTCATTCTGCGGCGGTAATTCCTTCAGCATATCCTGGTACATCATGATCAGGACGAATCGTTCCTTGTTGGCAATATCCGAAATCAGCCTTGGCATCAGTTCGGACAAGGCCGGTACCAGGAACGCTGAGGCATCCCCATCCCCGCGGTGATCCAGGTAGTCTCTGACCATCCCTACCTTCTTGATTACGGTTCGCGCATCGCGCAGCTTGCGGACCATGCTGTCTTCGTAAGTGGCCACATCTGTTTTCAGCAGTTTGATGTCGGGGTTGTTGCCCGGCCCGAGGTCGACGGCCGGGTCACGCCGCAGTTGGATTTTGGCTGCGGTCCAGAATTTGGTCCATCCCGCGGTGGAGAATACCGGGCCGACCAGTTTGGACTTGACCTGGCGAGCTTTCAAAGTGCGGCCCTCATCCTGAAGCACTTTCTTGACGAGCCCGGCCGGATCGTTTTTGCCCATGGCCTTGAGATCATCGGGGTCAAAGGTCAACTTCACGAGGTAGTGTTCGCTATCGATGCTTTGCAGCATCTGCCCCATCGCCGCGAAAAGCATTCGATGGTTTGAGCGTTCTTTGAAGTCGATAAAAATCGCCTCTTCTTCTTCATCCACTTCGACGATTTCACCAACGCCCCATCCCGATTCGTGATAAACATAGTTACCTACCTGGATGGCAACGACCGCGTTGAAGATTCCCAATGCCCGCCGCAGATCGACATATTCGGTAATCTTGGAAAGTTCGATGGCACGCTCCAACATCGGGCTGCCTTCGTGGAGCTGTCGGGCACATTCAATGATCTGCCCCCGGACGTCTCTGTCCGTAGGAGTGTGCGAAGCTGCTGCCTGCAATGTGTCGAAAGCTTCTTTAACATTCCCAGCGGCGATCAGGTCGGGCGCAAGCATTTGAAGCAGCAGGGATGCCTGGGCCGGCGAGATGGCTTTTGCTATCGCGTCGGTTTGATTAATCAGTGTGCTGAGATGTTGTGTGCCGCCGGCGGCCAAATCAATCCACGCCTCTTCGATGAGGTCAAGGTTCCTGGCTTTAATGGCATCTTCAAGGGCGTCGAGAGGTGTTGTTACCTGTTCTGACATGCGAGAGGTTTCTCCATTCCTGTTCCAAGATTCAATTTGTCAAAAAATAAACGACGCCCCCGCAGGATTGCCTGCATGAGCATCGTCTATTCGCCATAAGGGGCGGGGATTGTAGCTGGTGCCTTTGGGCTCGCAATAGAGGAGCGAATGGTGAATGGTAAGAGTGAATGGTGAACGGGGCTCGTGCGCGTCAACCGGCTGCCGCAGGTCCTTGTCTCCTATCACTTATCATTCCTCTAGGTCCATCAGCTTCTGCTCGGCAATCTTGGGCTCGGGGCCTCGCCTTGCTTTTTTGTAGGCGTTGCGGGCATCTTTGATTTTGCCAAGGCCTGCCAGCGCGTCGCCGCGCTGGATGTAGCAGAGATGGTAAACGCCGCCGCCTGTCTTGCGGCTGACGGATTCGGCAACGTCACAGGCTTTGAGGGCCTGCGGGTAGAGTTTCATCCGGTTGTATGCTTCGGACATCATGCGGTGGACGTACCTGGGATTGATGAGACCGGCCTTCTTTTTCTTCTTATCAAAAATTCCGAGAGCGGCTGCCTCCCGTCCAGTTTTCAGCGCCTCTTCATATTTGCCCTGCTTGATGAGGACGTGCATCTGGTCGGCGAAGGCATCGCCTGAGGGATCGATGGTGGCGGCAGTTCTGTAGGAGGCCAGAGCTTCATCGAGCCTGTTCTGCTCTTCCAGGCTAAGGCCGAGGCTGTGCCAGGTGACCGGGTCGTCATCGAAAGAGGTCGCCAGGGCGTTTCGGTAAGACGCGGTAGCTTTGGAATACTGCTTGAGGCGGAAATACACGTTGCCCAGGTCCTTGGCGTAACCGGGAGCGGTCGGGTCGAGGTCGCAGGCTTTTTTCAGGGGGGGGACGGCTTCTTTGAGGCGGTTCAGAGAGACCTGGGAATTCGAAGAACCGGCCAGTCTTACCAGGACCGTGCCCAATCCGTACCAGCAACTGTGATGCGCGTGTTTCTTGCGGGTCTCCCGCACGAAAAGTTTCAGCGCATCCGTGGTTTTTCCTGACCGGTAAAGAATCCAGCCGATGCTGCATTGGATCTGGGTATCGTGCGGGGAGAATTTTGCCGCACGCCGATATAGCTCCAGGGCGCGTTTCATATCCTGTCCCTGCAGGGCGAGGAGGCGTGCAAGGTCGCGAATATATTTTGGATTTTTCGGCGAGATTTCGATGGCCTGTTCAAAAGCCCGAATCGCTTCTTTGGGTTTGCGCATGTTCTGGAGACACCTGGCGAGGCCATGCCAGCCGGAAGCGGATTTTGGATTGATGTCGAGCACCTTATCGAATGCCTCGTATGCCTTGCCCATGTTGCTGGCCTCCCAATGCAGGTCCCCAAGCTGCAGCAGGTAAGTGATGTCCTCGGGGCGGTCGGAGATGGCTGCTTCGATGAGTTGCAGGGCTTCAGCATTCATCGATTCGAATTTGTAGGCCATAGCCATCTCGCCGCAGATGCGATGAAAGATCACATCGTTCTTACGCGCCAGGGCCCAATGCCGGGGAAGAGTTTTATCCTTTTGAATGGCGCGCTGGAAAGTGAGGGATGCGGAGCGTCCTTTTGAAATGAGCTGGTAACCCTCGGTTAAGATCTCGGCAACGCTGCCTTCAGCGAAGACGGCGGGCGACAGCAGGCTGAGATAAAGGATCGAAATCACGGATGAAAACAAGGAAGGACTTGTGGAGATCAAAACACGAAGCTCAGCAGCAGGCAGATGCCAAGCATGCCGGCTGCGACGGTATTTTCGTATCCTTTCGCCGGTGCGTCTTCATCAAATTGGCCGGCATGTGCAGCGTAGAGGAGGCCGATCGCATAGCCTGCGGCAGTTCCGGCCATCCAACCGATGGGGCCAGACATGCTGAACCAGAAGGCGAGTTTAAGCATCCAGAAGTCCATTGCCCCTCCGGTAAAGATGCTGATGACCATACCGATGACCACGGGCGACAGCATGCCCAGAACACAACCCAGCGCGAGCATCTTGAGCATGACGAGTGGATTTGCGGTAAGCAGTCTCAGATGTCGTTTGGGAGAGAAGATGTTGTTCCACTTTGAATCGAGACAGATGATCATGCTGGAAGTCACCATTAGTATTGGCACGAGCAGGACGTATCCCTTCGCGATAAATCCTGAAACTAATGCCAGGCATGCGAGCGAGAGGTCAATTGGGACGAATCTCAGCAGGCATTTGAGGAGCACCCCCCAGCCTTCCCCGGCGGGCCACAGCAGCGCTGCCTTCAGGCCTTTCGATCCAAGAAGGATAGAGGTGAGGCCAGTGCAGGCAACGAGGATAAGCTGGGCCAGCATGAGGGGCGCCGCAGCATACGGGCCGACTTTCATTACCACGGTAAAGGTGACCATCCAGAGCACAGCGCTGAAAATCAGAAGGTGAGCGCCGCTGCCGCGCAACACGTAACGGAGTGATTCCAGCAATGCGTGTAAGAAATCTTCCCCTGCGACTGTGGCCCCGGGCTCAAGTGTCCCGAGGAGACCGGCGGCATTGGCAAATTCGTTGTCATCTGTCCTGACCGAAACAGAGGAAGGCTCGGAAGTTCTCTCCGGATTCTCTTGCGCATCATCCTGGAGCATCCGCATCAGTTCCGAATCCGACCCGTGCTCGCTTTCTGCCGCTGCTTCTGAATCGGCATCGGCCGCTTCGGCAGAGGGCTCGTCCAGATATTCATCGCCTGGTATGTCGTCCTCATCATCGACCGCGCCTTGCTCCTTGCCGTAGTCCACTTCGGGAGAGGATGGGGTGGCCTCGGCTCGAGGCTCAGGAGACGAAGGCACCGAAATCGAAGCTCCTGCCTTGGCGATGTTTTCCGGCAGTTGCGCCCCAAGCATGGCAAAAAACTGGTCATCACTTGCATCGATCTGTACCGCCTGACCAGCGCCGGCATCAGCAGCAGCTCCGGTCCAATCGTCCGGGCTCGTTTCTTCTTCCTCAGTTGCCGGTTCCGCAAGATTCTCGAAAAGGTCGTCTGACTCCTCTTCCAGCGCCACCTCTGCCTCTTCCACGGAACCCGAAAGCCCTGCTTCCGATTGGGCATCCTGAGCCTCGTCGGCCGCGGGCGCTGGACCGTCCTCCTGCCTGGCTGGTATCTCGCCATCATGAAGCAAGCCGGGTGGTGCAGCGACCACGCGAAACAGCGGGATGTCTTCCGGCTCAGCCGCAGGTGGGCCGGTGACCGGCAGCCTGGAAAGGATGCCGGTATTGATGCTCTTGGGCCTCTGCGTGGAAGTGGTTGTCTGTTCGACCGTCTTGGCAGTTATCTCGGTCAGCCGCCGGAAGACAGCAGTGCCGGATTCGCCGACGGTCTCTGCGGTCTGCTTCAGATTCAGTTCGCTGGCTCCCTCCTGCGCCAGATTTGAGCCGCATGAAGTGCAAAATTTTGGCGCGGGCTGGCCCGGGTCTACTTCAATAATTCTTCCACAATTCTGACTGACACATTTGAACCGCATATACCTTTCATTCGAGCATCCGGGTGCGCAGGGATTAAACGGATGGGCGGCAGGAGCGTCAACCTGCGCTCGTTTCTGGCCTGAACGAGGCGGTTCTTAAAGTCCACCTTCTGCTGAGGCACATTCACTTCTGTAAAACAGAACTTTGGTTATAATCCCCGCTGATTTCTTACCGGTTAACAGTGGAAATGAACATGGAAGAAGCCTTGGAAGAAGAAGCACCCGTCGAAGAAACCCCTCCGGCAGAAGAGGCGATGCTGACCGTTTCACCGGACGTCATCCGCAGCATTGCGTTTCGTGAGGCCGCCATAATCGACGGTATCATCGGGGTGGAAGACACTTCGAATGTATGGTCTGTGGTGCGCGGCAGGGCCAAGCCCAAAGGCGTCGCGGTCGAGATGGAAGGTGAGAATGTGGTCATCACGCTCAGCATCAGCGTCAAGTACGGTTTCCGCATTCCCCAGATCATTCTGGAGTTGCGCCAACGCATCGCAGACTCCGTAAGGCATATGACCGGCTACAAGGTCACGGCGATCAATGTCACGGTAAACCGGCTATATCTTAAAGAGATCGGGACCGGTCAGGCGCTGCAGGACATTACTTCGGATGCAGGTGTCAGCGAAGACGTAGTGGAGTTCAGATAATGGAAGAACAAACGAATGACCCGGATCAGGTAACCAGCATCATCGATCCGCTTCTGCTGGACGGTGGTACCATCACTGTGGCCGATACCGTAATAACCGCCGTGGCCTTCCGAGAGGTCGTCGATATGCCCGGCGTTGTGCAGGTGGAAGGGCTCGGATCGAAGGAAATTGAAGACGTGCTGCATCGGGGCGATTGCCCTCGGAGCTGGAGCAAGGTCATAAGAATTGAAGAAGGCCGAGTAGACCTTGACCTGCACCTCATGGTCTCCTATGGCACGAGCATTCCGGATCTGGCGGAACAGATCAAGGAGCGTCTTGGCGCAAAGGTGGAGGAGTTTACCGGATTCAAAGTGGGTGCTCTGAAGGTGCTCGTGGACGGTGTCATCGATGAGGGTTGATGTGTGATTGACTACCCATGCCCCCATTCTAAAATGCCTCGTTGCTTCGAGCTTCAAATGCTCATCTGAGCAAAACACAGGATTCAAGATTGTATGGACATTGAGAAAATGGAATCGGCTCTGGCGAAGTTCATTGATCTCATGAACATCAATGATCTCACGGAGCTCGAAGTTACAGAAGGGGAAAGTAGCATTCGCCTCAAGAAAGGCTCAGACATAGTGGCTTCACCGCCCACGACCATTGTGAACACCGCGAGCGATGCAGTTGCTTCCGATACCCAGGCCATCCAGGCCCTCGAGCTGACCAGCGAAAGTGCCACTGAGAGCAGCCTGATAGAGATCCCTTCGCCGCTGGTCGGCACGTTCTATAGGGCACCATCACCGGATTCTGACCCATTCGTCGAGGCAGGGGACGACGTCGATAATGACACCGTGCTCTGCATCGTCGAGGCCATGAAGGTCATGAACGAAATCAAGTCCGAAGTCGAGGGCCGCATCGTTGAAATCCTTGTCGAGAACGGCCAGTCTGTCGAATTCGGCCAGGGCCTCTTCATCATCAATCCATCCTGAATAGATAGTCCTGAGCCAACGGGTTGACACCCGGTGCAGGCAACTCCCCCTCCGGCAAATACCCCGAGAAACCGCCCCCATGCTATCGCGAATCCTGATCGCTAATCGCGGAGAAATTGCGGTCCGCATCATTCGCGCGTGCAAAGAGATGGGGGTCCAGACCGTTGCGGTTTATTCAGAGGCTGACAGAGAATCCGCGCACGTGGGCATGGCTGATGAAGCTATCTGCATCGGCCCGCCGCCGGCCGGCGAAAGCTACCTCAACACCGCCAACATTATTGCGGCCGCCGAAGTGGCCGATGTAGACGCCATCCATCCCGGTTATGGATTTCTTGCGGAGAATTCACAGTTCGCCGAGATCTGCGCCTCCTGCAATATCGATTTCATCGGCCCGAGCCCCGAGAGCATGACCCTTCTGGGCGATAAGGAACGGGCCCGAGAGATCGCTCAAAGCGCCGGAGTCAGCATCCTTCCCGGCAACGATGAGCCGCTGACCGATGATGCAGACGCCCTGACCCTTGCCCATAAAATCGGTTTCCCCGTCATTATCAAAGCCGCGGCCGGCGGCGGCGGGCGCGGGATGCGGGTGGCGCGCAACGACCCGAGCCTCATCAACAGCATCAATATCGCCCGAGCCGAGGCGCAGGCCGCGTTCAAGGATTCCACCATTTACATCGAGAAATATCTCGAAGACGCCCGGCACATCGAAATCCAGCTCCTCGCTGACAAGCACGGCAACATCGTCCACCTCGGCGAGCGTGATTGCACCCTTCAGCGCCGTCATCAGAAGCTCGTCGAAGAATCCCCATCACCCGCCATTGGCCCCAGGCTGCGTGAAGAGATGGGCGAGGCGGCCATCGCCATCGCCAAAGCCTCAAACTACTCCAACGCTGGCACCGTCGAGTTTCTCCTCGATCAGGAAGGCAAATTCTATTTCATTGAAATGAACTGCCGCGTGCAGGTAGAGCACCCGGTCACCGAGATGGTTACGGGGATAGACATCGTGCTTGAACAATTCCGGGTGGCTAACGGTAATCCGTTGGCCTTTACCCAGGATGATATCCAGTTGAATGGCGTGGCGATCGAGTGCCGCATCAATGCAGAAGATCCAAACAACAATTTCAAGCCCGACCCGAACCGTATCACCAAATGGTATCAGCCCGGCGGGCGAGGGGTGCGTATTGATACCCATTCCTATAGCGGCATGGTCGTATCCCCGTATTACGATTCACTGGTGGCCAAACTTATCGTCCATCGCCCCACACGGGCCGAGTGCATTATCGCGATGAAATGCGCACTGGATGAATTCGACATCAGAGGAATCAAGACCACCATCCCCCTGTATCAGGAAATTTTCGGACATACGA
>JASLXP010000950.1 GCA_030740295.1 Planctomycetota bacterium | reverse complement strand
AAGCGATTGCCTGAATCATTCATATCCACCACGGGGCAAGCTGTGGGTCTACCAGGATTGCTGTTCGGTGCGAGACATATTCCGCCGTGCCTCAGTAAACCCTTCGCGTCTTTTTGAAGTCTGCGCGCGGGTCGTAACCTTCTGGTCGATGGCTGTGGTCGTTGGTGAGGATGAGTTTCTCGAAGGCATGCTGGTCATCTTTCCCAAGCTTTGGGTCGAGTTTGAATGTGACGGTGTGCGGGCCCTTGGGCAGCGAATACACGTCCCTGTCACCGGCGGCGACCTTGTCCACGAAGACGTGATCGGCGCCTTTGCCCTGTTTGGCAAGAGTCCAGCCCATGGGTCGGTAGGGCGCTCGCAACTGCCAGTTGCCGATCGCTTTGCCGTCAAGCTCTACGCCGACCCGGAGCTGTTTGGTGGTGACGTATGCCGGGCGGTAACTGGCCCAGAGAATGAAAGGGGAACCAGATTTCACATCGAAGGTGAACGATGCCTTGTTCTCCGCTGGGGGAGTGACTGAAAACGTCTGGATGGACAGAGCCTGTGTGCTTGCCCTGATACTTTTTGGCTCAGAGTGGTTGCCCCTCGAGTCCACGGCGACCACGTGGAAGGTGTATTCTGTGCCTGGACGGAGGCCCCAGTCCATGAAAGTCGTTTCCACAGTTGAGCCGAGGATGGTCTGGTTGCCGAATTCTTCCGCTTCGTCGCCGGCGTGGATATCGTATCGGGCAATGTTGACGGCGGGGCTGGCCGCCCATCGCAGCTTAATGGACTGAGGCGTGGCACTCGCCCGGAGTGCACTCACTGGTTCGGGTGATGTGGTCATCCCAGGTGTTGTCCCCGGATTCGCTGCGGGATCATTGGTAAGGCAAATCTGATCGATAGCCTGTCCGTCTCTGGTGACTTTTATCTCGCCGCTCTGCGCGTCGTTTTCGGTCTTGTGCCAGCGCCACTGCTCGCCGCCGGCCTCGTTACGCGTCCGAAGCCAGACGGTGAATTTGCCGTCCGGGAGAGTGACTCGATATTTCAGAATGCCTTCGTCGGGCTCATCGGGTCCGGCGCGGTGATATCGGATATAGCGACTGCCGGAAGCGCTGCCGTGCAGGACTTCTCTCAGCGGTGCTGACCATTCCCCATTTTCGGCTTCGACCAAAAACACTCGTGGGGTCTTCGCTGGAACGTCGACCGCGGCTTCGTTTGAAAAGTGCCCTTCAAGCCCGCTCGGCTCGACCACCGCCACGAGATAGAAAAGCGGGCCGGGCCCCGGTGTTTTGTCAACATAAGAAATCGAGGTCACCGGTTTCCGGTTGAGGGCAACGAAGCTGCGGCCGCTGAACTTGCTGCGATAAATTCGATAGCCGCCATTTTCACGCGCTCCTTTGGGAGCTTCCCATGAAAGCTTCACACCATCGCCTTCACGCGATGCCCTTAGATTGGCCGGCGGCGCGGGTCGGCCGGTGATAGCAATGTGGACGTTGCCGTTGCCAAACTGATCCGAAATGTATGCGAGCTTCGTCGCGTCTGGAGAAGTGCTTGAGTAGGTATTGGTGGCCCAGTTATTCCGGGAGGTGTTGTAGAAACAGGTGCGCAACACGGTCGCCGGGTCGCTTGTTGAAATCATGACGTGCTGCCCACGCACGTCGCCTGCGGTGCCGTTGGTCACCATCCACTTTCCGTTACGCGAGACGTGTCCATAGTCGGTAACGACTGGCTCTCTGTAATTCGCAAAGATGCTTGTGTCCCCGGCAGTTTTTTCCGCCTGAGGATGCAGGCCGTTTCGCACCAGCAGTTTCATCAGGTTGGAGTAAGGGCCGATCGTCGAATAGGGCCCGCCCGCCGAGTGCCCGCCCGCACATGGGGAGTTGCCCTGAGAGACCTTGCCGGTCTTCAGATTCATGATGAGCCTCTGGTAGGTGTAGCAGTTTGCCCACTGGAGCTCCGTGTCGTTGTTTGTGAGCCGAACGCCTTTGAGCCGGGTCGACAGCGTGATCTCACGCACGCGATTGTTGATGTCTGGAATTTCTGGATCGATTAGGAAAACGATTCGGGACTCGCGCAGACCGAACGTCATCTTTGAGCTGTCCGGGGACGAGCCGAACTCTTGCACAACCCACGTCCTGGGCTCGAAAGATGCCATCTTTGATTTCTCGCCGGTCCGGAAGTTAAGCCGCCAGATCGTGATGCGTCTTTTGCGGTGCGCGAACCACTTGTTCTCGGCGATTATCATCGCATCCGGTTCGTTCGTCGAAAAACGGGGGTGCGCGTCACTCAACCCGCCCTCGACGAGCTTGAACTGTCTATCCGTCCAATCGAAGACATGGAGTCCGCGGCCCGGCCGACCACTCACTGTGAAAGCTGATCCGTCGCAGTTGAAATGGACCTTCTGTTCGTCGGCCGTGAGGTCGGTCATCCTCCAGATTTCGGCGCCCGTGCCGGCGTCTCGATAGGCGACCCATTCGCTTCCGCTCCCGGGTCTGCGTGAGGGGCGGCCCGCACGTGTATTGAGTGCTTCGAGCCTGTGGTAGGGGTGTCCGGCCAGGTTTTCCTTTCGAATCGTTAGCCCGTCACCGATGAAGCCTCTGTTCTCATCGGGAGTCAATTCACGAACGAGGCGGATGTAATCGATCTTGACATGGCCATGCGAATTCAGGAATTGACCGTAGAAGCTGACTCGCTGTTTTCCCCGCAGACCCAGCGCGCGCAGATCCTGCGAGTGAATTCCGGTGGTGTAACCAACCTTCAATGCTTTGCCATTGATCGAGATGTAGAAGAAGGTGGCCTTTTCCAGGATGCGGATGACGAAGTATCGATAGACATCAAGGTCAACCACATCGTCGTAGCGGATACTGAAGTTGGTGAATGAGCTGGCTGGTTTCTCTGGCCACTCAGGCCAGTCCTTGCGTTTCATTTTGGGATTCAGGGCGCCGACCGGCGTTACCAGCCTTATGGAGCCGTCCTCGGCCGTGACCGAATCGAGCGGCGAACCGTAATTCGGCTTCACCATGGCCGCTTTCCACTTTGAGATGTCGTCAAAGGATTCCTCCCAGCCGATGCGCGGGTTTTGAGCATGAAGCACACCAACAAGAAGGCAGAACAGAACGGCGTGATAGAAACGGAATATGTTCATTGGCTGCTCCAGGTTGGACACTGAAGAGAACGGTTTGTGAACTCGTAAGGCCTCAGGATTTCCGAATCAGTTCTTCACTCCGCAGGATAGATCGGCTCCTGTCCCCTCAAGACTCTGGCCACGTCTTCACAGACGACACTGCACACCCTCTCCCGGCACTCGACGGTGAGGCCGGCCATGTGAGGTGTGAGGATGACGTTTCCCATCGTTGCCAGGTCATCCACACCAGGCGGTTCCTTCTGACGGACGTCCAGAGCCGCACCTGCAATTCTGTTTTCCTTCAGAGCTCGAACAATCGCATCCTCGTCAACAAGGCCGCCCCGGGCCTGATTCAGAAAAAACGCGGCTGGCTTCATCCGGGAGAAGAATGCTTCATCGCAGTAATTCCGGGTCTCATCGTTCAACGGAACGTGAATCGTGACGAAGTCCGATTGTTCCAGCACCTCTTCCAGCGAGCAGGCAATGGCGCCTGATTCAGTGTAGTTGAAGCTGTCCGTGCTGAGGTATTTGTCGTACACGAGAATGCGCATCCCGAATGCCTTCGCACGCATGGCAACCCGGAACCCGATCTTGCCGAGCCCGATGATGCCGAGGGTCTTCTGGTAAATCTCCATGTTGCAGAAGCGGTTACGCTGCCACCCTCCGGCTTTAGTGCTGATGTCCATATTCAGAATGTCACGGGCGAGAGCGATGACCAGCCCCATCGTCAGTTCGGCCACAGAGACGGTATTCTGATCCGGAGCATAAGTAACGATGACTCCGGCCCTGTTAGCGGCACTGATATCCACATTATCGAGACCGATTCCGTGCCGGCCGACCACCTTAAGTTTTCTGGCCGCGGCAAGAACTTCTTCATCAACCTTTGTGTGATTCCGAACGATCATTCCATCGAATTCAGCCACAGCCGCGAGCAGGCGCGGCCGGTCCCGGCCGATTTCGAAATCATGGGAAACATCGAATTCGGTTTTCAGTTTTTCGAGACGTTCTCCCGCGATATCTTCGGTGACGATGATTTTTTGCATGTTGCTTTCTCTTGCTGTTCAAGGGCGGGCCCGTTGACGTGGCAATAACCTGCAGGTACCACCAGTTTCAGTCTTAAATTCCATTCAGCCCTGTTTCGAATCAGATTCCATGCCAGAAAAATACGACCTCATCATACGCAACGGTAGAGTGATTGATCCCGCAAGCAACACAGATCATAGAGCAGACGTCGGCATCCGGAATTCGAAGATTGCCTGTATTCAAGAGAACCTCGACGGCCAGGCCGAACAGGCCGTTGACGCTGAAGGCAAGATCGTCTGCCCCGGCCTGATCGATATCCATACCCACCTCTACGCCAAAGTAACGACCTGGGGGATTGATGCAGATCCCACCTGTCTCGCCAAAGGAGTGACGACCGCGGTGGACGCCGGCAGTGCGAGCTGGGTGACGTTCCCCGGCTTTCGAGAGTTGAGCATCAGCAGGTCACAAGGCCGCGTGCTCTGCTATATCCACATCTCAGGGCTTGGCCTCGTCTATGGCCCAATCGCGGAAATGGCTGACATCCGATATGCCTGCCCGGAAGAGACTGCCGAGTGTGTGCTCGAGAATTCAGATGTCGCGCTGGGGATCAAAGTGCGCCAGGGAGCGGCCCAGGTAGAGAAGAACGGCGTCGAGCCATTGAAACACGCGATCAAGGCAGCGGAGCTTTCCAACACGCATGTGATGACGCACCTCGGCGGCGGTGTGCCCATCGATGATGTCCTGAATCTTATGCGCGCCGGAGATATCGCCACCCACTGCTTCCACTGCCGCAGCGACACGATTCTTGGGGAAGATGGCCAGATTCAGGATGTCGTTCATCAGGCCCGTGACCGCGGTGTGCTGTTCGACGTGGGCCATGGCGGAGGAAGCTTCGGTTTCGAGACAGCTCGTGCGGCCTTCGAACAGCACTTCCTGCCGGATGTCATCAGCAGCGACCTTCACACGCTCAGTCATGGCGGGCCGGTCTTCGATCTTCTGACAACCATGACCAAGTTCCTCGTGCTTGGGATGCCTGTCGGAACGGTCATCGAGAAGACAACCTCTGGGCCGGCGAAAGCTATCCGCCGTGAAGAATCACTTGGCTCACTTGCCATCGGCCGTGAAGCAGACATCGCCATCCTTGAAGAGCAGGAAGGTGAATTCGAACTGATGGATACGCGCGGCGACACAGTGAAGTGCGACAAAAGCCTCGCCTGCGCGGGTGTCGTTCGGGCTGGTAATCTTGTTGATACAGCGTTGTGGCATGATTACGTGCCTCGCATGCCCAAGGCTATCGAATGGCAGGCCGTGCCAGGGCTCCGAAAAACGCGGCCGGGGATCTTTGAGAAAGTAAAGCACAAGCTGAATCTGGCGGCATTGGAATAGGGTGAGCTCACTGGACACGCCGGCAGAGGGAGCACCGTCGGCCCCGATGCCGGCGGGATGACGGACCCAGGGCGTAGCGCAATCAACTGCTCCCCTCAAGCCTCTTAAACAGATCACCAAACACAGCATCCCGATTGACGTCCGTGGCCACACGCATCAGATGCCGTGAGGGATCATGACTGAAGGTCACCTGATCTGTAAGGATGGGGCTGTGCGTAAGGACGGTGGGAATCCACTCGGGGTTGATGAGCCACGCGACAGTCGAGATGTCCCAGATGACTTTCGACCAGGCGAATTTGTCTCTGCCGTATTCCAGAAAAATCTCGAACAGGTAATCGCCAATCGCGCCCTTCCCATTCACGTAGCGTTCCATCTCCGGCACGGTGGTGCGAAGATGCTCTGCAACGTTCTTGCAGGGGATTTGGACGAATGGAACGCCGCAATCGAAGACGAGACGCGACGCATGGATGTCTTGCCCGAGATTGAACTCCCTCGTCGTTCGCCAGTTGTGCGGGTGACCACCTAACCAGACCACCACGATGCGCTCGATAATGGCGGGCTCGATCAGAATGGCCGATGCAATATTGGTGATGGCGCCGATCGGCAGCACGTAAAGGGGCCCATCACGATCGGCCATCGCTCTCTCCACCAGGTGATTCGCCGCCTCGCTCACAACTGGCCGGTCGCCCGCGGGCAGGTAAGTCTCAGAGCCTCGAAAAACAAAGTCGTCCGGAGAATGACCAAGGCGATCGAGGAGCCTCAGAATCTCTTCGTAGCTCTTCTCCATGCCATCGCCGGGACCGTCCGAACGATAGTTGTGAAACGGCGCGGCATAGATGGCTTCGACATCGAGCTCGTCTGCAAGAATCGAATAAACAACGGCAAACTGGTCATCAATTTCATTGTAGGTATCCGTGTCGAGAATCATGGATATTTTACCCTCTGGCGGATTCAGGGCTTCGAAGCGCTGCGAATCGGTGAGCTTTGGAAACATGGCTTGAAGATGTTTGGGGGAGGTGGAATTGGTCAATCTCACTCTAACTCCGGGCAGTAACCATCTTCAAACGGTCGGGAAATGAGAGACCTTGCTCTTCTTAAACACGATCAAGCCTGGAAAGAATCCCCAACAAAGAAGAACTCCATTCAAAGAAGAATTCCCCATGTGCCACGTGGTTGCTTGCCAACCCGTGTCTTCCGAGACTGGACAGAATCCCCAACAAGGAAGAACTCCATTCAAAGAAGTACTCCCCATGTGCCACGTGGTTGCTTGCCAACCCGTGTCTTCCGGGGCCGGACAGAATCCCCAACAAGGAAGAACTCCATTCAAAGAAGAACTCCCCATCTGTTTGCGGGGTTGTTACCAGCCTGTAGATG
>JASLXP010000949.1 GCA_030740295.1 Planctomycetota bacterium | reverse complement strand
CAATCGAGAGAACATCAAAAATGTGAGCCAAATCTCAAAAGAGATTCTGGAGATCTTGATGGACTATCCGTGGCCGGGCAACGTCCGTGAATTGGAGAATTGCGTTGAGCGAGCAGTGGTCATGGCGAAGGGCAGTCAATTCCCCTTTACCGCGCTGCCCTTTAACCTGCGCGGTACTAAACCAAAGGTCGGAGCTGAAGGTGTGGAACTGTCCATCGATGCGGCGGTGAAACAGGCGTTCCTTGAGGAACGTCGTGCATCGGAAGGCGAGCCCAACGGCCTCTACGATCAACTAATTGGCAGGGCGGAAAAAGCGCTCATCCAGGAGGTCTTAAGGGACAGCGATTACGTGCAGACCCTCGCCGCCAAACGGCTTGGAATCAGTAGAAATACCCTTCACAAGAAACTCCTGGAGCATCAGATTCCGCTCCGATTTGTGCCGAATGATTAGGCGCTATCCCGCATTTTCCAGAACATTTCAGAATGGTCATCAGAGAGTATGTTTCCCACAGCCTCATCTTTTTGGCATAAGCACTGCGTCAAAGATTCAGGAACTCCTCCTGCTCTCTTACCAGGCGTTGCTCGAAGCCGGTAAATCGAGATCTGCCTGATTCCTGCTGGACTGCAATTCGGAGCGCCTTGTAGGTACCGACCATTACCACTAATTCGCGGGCGCGGGTGATGGCAGTGTAAATCAGGTTTCGCTGCAACATGACATAATGCTGGGTGACGACGGGGATGACCACCGCAGGGTATTCGCTGCCCTGGGATTTGTGGATGCTGATGGCGTAAGCGGGGATGACTTCATTCAGGCTGGAAAAACTGTATTCGATCTCCCGTTCGTCGATTTCGATTATCGCCTTGCTGTCCACGGGATCAATGTGCGTAACAAATCCGATGTCGCCATTGAATACTTCTTTTTCGTAGTTGTTACGTATCTGCATGACCTTGTCGCCTTCAAAGAGACCACCAGGTGTTTTGCGCGCGGACGATTGCACGGGGTTGAGTGATGCCTGTAATTCTGAATTCAGGTTGCCAACGCCAAGGATGCCCTTGTGCATGGGAGTGAGGAGCTGAATGTCCTTCACAGGATGAAACTTGAAACGCTCTGGAATGCGTTCGGTGAAGAGCCTGGTAATGACATCGAGAGAGTCTTCGGGCTCTTTCTTCTCTATGAAATAGAGGTCTGAAAGTGAATCTGAAGCCGAAGGTTTTTCCGGCAGAAATCCGTGGTTAATGTCATGCGCCCAGTCGATGATTGTGCTGCGCGTTGCCTGCCGGAAAATGACATCCAGATGGGTGACCGGCACCAGGCCGGAAGCGATGATGTCACCGAGCACATTCCCCGGGCCGACGGATGGCAATTGGTCAGCGTCGCCTACCAGAAGCAAATGTCCTCTGGGTGGAATCGCGTTCAGAAGATGGTTCACGAGCGAGATATCGATCATGGAACACTCGTCCACGATGAACACGTCCCCTTCGAGGGGATTGTTTTCGTTCGCGTCGAATCGGTGGAGAGACGGATTGAATTTCAGCAACCGGTGAAGGGTCTTAGCCGGGCTGCCCGTGGACTCGTTAAGACGTTTTGCGGCCCGGCCGGTGGGGGCAGCAAGATGGACCTGCTGTCCTTTGGTTTCCAGGATCAGAAGGATGGCATTTATGACGGTCGTCTTTCCCACGCCGGGGCCGCCGGTGATGACCGACACCTTTTCCGTAAGGGCGGAGGCGATGGCAGCTTTCTGCTTTTCGGCCAGGTCGATCTTGCTTTGTTTCTGTGCCCACTCGATTGCCTGATTCACGCGTATATCGGGAAGGCTGCTGGGGCCGTTCATGAGCGCGAGAAGTCGCCGAGCCGCGTTGACTTCGGACCGATGGTGTCGTGAAAGGAAGATCATCTGGCCCGGCTCATGTTCTTCCTGCACGAGCTCTCTCTGCGAGAGCTGCCTGTCTATCGCGGATTCGATCTGTTCGATGGTCACTTCAAGAATCCGCTGCGCTTCGGCAAGGAGTTGCTCTCGCGGGTAGCAGACGTGGCCATCATCAGACAATCGGGTGAGGACATACAGGATGCCTGCGTCAATGCGCGCGTTGGATTCCCGGGGTATGCCCAGATTCCTGGCGACCTGGTCGGCGATCTTGAAACCGATGCCGTGGATGTCGCGAGAGAGCTGGTAGGGATTGGAGCGGATGACCTCGATAGCGCTGTTCCCGTATTCCTCATAGATCCGATGGGCCTGGCCGGTGGTGATGCCATACGACTGTAGAAAGACCATGACGTCCTGAACAGCCTTCTGTTCCTGGAATGCATCAATGATCTTGGCGATCTTCTTCTTGCCGAGACCGTTGATCTCTTTCAGGCGATCCGGCTCTTTCTCCATCACCACCAGAGTTTCCAGGCCGAACTGCTTCACCATCCGCTGTGCCATTTTTTTGCCAATTCCGGGGATGATGCCGGAGGCCAGATAGCGCTCGATCCCGTTCAGCGAAGAGGGGGGGACAACCCGGTAGCTTTCAAACTGAAATTGCCTGCCAAACCGCGGATGCTCATTCCACTGTCCGTGGATCTGAAGGTTCTCGCCTTCGTTAATGCCGGTGAAAACTCCGGTGGCGGTGGTGGTGCCTGCCTTTCCGTGCTCTTGGATGGCTGCAACGGTATAACCGTTCTCTTCGTTGTGGTAGATGACTCGCTCGAGGATGCCTTCGATAGTTGCCGCTTTGTCTGCCATGACGTTCAGACTCCCTCCAGGCGTTCTCGCAACCGGCGCGAGAGATACGATGAGAGCTGCTTCTGAGACCGATCATCCATTTTGATAAATTGCAGGCCCACCCGATGCTCGCCTTCCGGCAGTGCATCACACCTGGCCACTACACCGGTGGCTTTGGGCCTCGTAGTTTCGCCCTCCAGTTGTATCTCAACATCCAGCATGGCGCCCGGTTCATGCGGGTGTGCGGATTTGAATGCGATCCCGCTGCCGCTCACATCGAGAGCCGTGGAATTGGTCCACGAGGTCAGCCAGCCGGTGGGGGAATTTGCGAATCGTACCGGACAGTTTTCCTGGATGCGAACCGCTCCCCGGCGGTCTTCTGTCTCTTCCAGCTCCGGTTGAGGTTCCGGTAAAGGGTTTTCGCTGACGTTGCTGAGTTTTTCGAAGAGCTGCTGGATTGCGAAGGATTCGTTTTCCTGAAATCTGACTCCCCAATCCCACTGGGTGTTTTCAGGGCCCGGACGTACCCACATCACTTCAGCATGGATGGTCTGATCGAGTCCATGCTCAGGCCTCTTGAAATCCAGCAGCATTCGAGCCCCTTTTTCCACCGTAAAGTCGCTGTGCAGGCGGGCCCCACCTTCACTGATGTCTCTAAGATCAGCCTTGGCGGAGGGCAAATTCGATCCGACCTTTCTGCATTGGATCCCAAACCTGTAGACGACGCGGCGGAACTCTCTGAATTCTGCCCCCTCACTGTTTGAAGCCATTGGGTTGCTGTCCATAAACGGGAGTACTGCTCAACTATACAGAGCATCGGCACAGGCTCACAAGTATAGAATCTTTAATATCACCACAACGATCTGAGGCCTTGTGGTCAGAAAGTCATCAAATTTATCATTTGCATCGGTTCTCCGTTGGACTTTGCAAAACCGGGGTTTTTCCGGTGTGGCGAAATGAGAATTCGAGCTAGACTTTTCAAGATCTGTTCGTTATAACTTGAACACATATACCGCTGACTTTTGGGGACAACGCGCCTCATCAACTTGCGGTAACTTCCAGCAATCCAGTGGCATCCCCTCTCGGGGCATAGAGGGGGAGGAGAATCCAGAAATCGGATTTGGGTGCAGGAAGTCTCGCACACAGAACGTGTATCTTGCTGTCTTTGCCGAATGAGAATCGAGTGCGTCATACGCCCTGTATCTCAATACCAATCTGGGCCCTCTCGACCTAACCTTTAGCTGGAGGCTAATCGTATGAAACGGATCGCTTCAAAGGGATTTACCCTTATCGAACTCCTGGTAGTGGTGGTGATCATCGCCATCCTGGCCGGGTTACTTCTGCCAATCCTGGCCAAAGCGCAGCAACAGGCGAATGCCCGCGCATGCCTTGGCAAGGAAAGAGTGCTTTCTACACAGATTCGGACATACAGCTCTCAGTGGGAAGGATATACACCTCTCGATCCTGAGAGCTTCCTCACCCGGGACAAAGGTTACCGAATGTACAGCGAAAAGGGTTACGACAATGAAGCAGCAGGCACATGGTGCAGATACGGTAGTGCAGGTGGCTCTAACCTCAGTGAATCTCAGAAGATCAATGCGAAGATCAAGGACTTTGTCTGCCCAATGGATCAAAATCCGAGCGTGAACAAGAACGGTATTTCGAAGAGCTACCAGATCGCTTCTTTGTTCTCTGGCTATAACCTCACAAGCTTGGGTGCAGAAGACAGCAAAACCGTGGTCATCGGCGAGATCGGCAGACGTCACATTGGCGAATCAGGCCTGAAGAATGAGGCATACTACACCTACGGCGACCTCCATACCGAGCTAGGTTCGCAACTGAAATCGGAAGATGGTCTGTCGATCATTAACGGTCTGAAAATGAGAGCCTGGTATGTCAACAATTTCGCTAACGTCGGCATGAATGTCGCCGAAGGCAGGCTGCCTAAACTGCCTAGCGATACAACCACCCCAATGCGATACCAGACTATTTGGAGCAGCGACCTGGTTTCAGCCGGGCCGCTTTGGCTGAAAGTCCTGGACGGTTATTCCTACAACGATGACTGGGAATACCACACTAGCTTAAAAGCGGGCGGATTCTGGGGAGGTGTTGGTAACACCATGGCCAAGTTTCCAAACAAATACACCATCCGGTGGGACGGCCTGATCAAGTTCCCGAAACGAGGAACCTGGGAAATCTATCTCCAGTTCGCCGCTGTCGCTCAAGGTGGGGCATCCGTTGAATTCGCGATCGGCTCCAAAGGGGACGTGCTCGATGCCACATCCATGGGTAGTGCGCATACTACCGCGAATGACCCCAATGACCTTTACACCAAATCCGGTGTCGACGCTGATGACTACTATCCAATCAAGATCCTGTACAGAGGGGATCAGTGGAACGGTAACTTCAAGATCACATGGACGAGAAAAGATGGGTCAAAAACGGACCCAGAATGGAGAAACGAAGCCATTAGTTCTCGTTTCCTCTATCACATTCCTGAATAATTCAGGCATTTGGCGAGAATCAGAAAAGGCTTCCCAAACGGGAAGCCTTTTTTGTGTACTGAAAGGTCGCTCGCGCCTATTCAGGCAACCGGCCAACCCGGACCTTCTTGCCTGATTTAATCGCCTTTTGCAGTGCATCCAGAACCGCGATCGGCTCCAGCATCTCGGCGGCCGTGAAGGGTTCTTTGCCGGTACGGAACATCTTGAGAAATGTCTTGATGCCGTTGAGGTACGGATCAGAATCGCCCTTGTGGTCGAAGTGGACCTGTGCCTTGGTTCCAGATGCCCGGAAGGTAAAGCCTGCCTTGCCCTCGCTCACACACTGCATGCTCACGATAGGGCCGCCATCTCTGTACTGCATTACGGCGACCGCGTTCGGATTACCCTTGCCGGCCTTGATTACCTGCACGGTCTCAATGCCCGGCCCGAACGCCTTGAGAATCGCATCCACCTGGTGGATACCATAGAAGAATATGCCACCCCATTTCGAGCGGAGGTCACAGGCACCGGAAGTATGAACAGCTCGGATTTTGCCAGCCGAGCGGACCTGCTTCTTGAATTCCGTCCTGAATGCATCTTGTAGCGGGATGGTCGAGAAGGAAGTGATGGGCACGCCTTTCTTGCGCGCAAGCTGTATGAGAGCCCAGCCCTCCTTCACCGTGTAGCTGAACGGCTTGTCTACAAACGCCGGTATCCCTGCCTCAACAAACGGTACGGTCGCGGGTATGTGGAATTTTGCGTGACGGTGGTCCAGCATGACCCCATCGATCTTGCCGATCATGTCTTCCGGTCGTTTCACAATCTCGGGAATCTCCCCCTTTTCGGCGGCCGCTTCGGCATAAGCCCGGGTCTCGCCCCAGACCGCTACCACCCGCGCTCGGCCACATGACTTCTTGACGTTCATCGTATGAGCTACTGCACCGCAATGAGAATTCTCAGCGCCGACAATACCAATTCGCATAGTAAGACCTCGTGGAACTGAAAAATGGCCTGAACTAAAAGCCTTGCCTCAGATTGTGAGGCCAGCAGAACTCCTCCTGAAATCGAAGGGCTTTCTGGCTGAAAGCCTCATTTCAAGTGAGTTACCGATGGGGTCTTCAAGGATCGCTCAGCTCAGGTATGTAACACAGGCATCTTAGGCCGGCACCTCGCGGAGGCAAACGCGTGCCCATCAGTCGACTCGGATCCTGGCATCTGTTAAAAAACCGCCTCGCATGCAAGCGCGATGGTGCAACTCGGCCTGGTCATCATGAATTGGAAAATCTCTACCTCTCTTATTCTCGCAGTCTGTCTGGCCGCGCTGAACGGATGCGGCGGAAGGTCCGACGAATGGAAGAAGGGGCGCGATGAATATGTGAAAGAAAGGGAAAGGGAGGAACACGACTCTCACGCAGAGTCGGAACTTTCACAGACAAAGAGCTTCGAGGGGCGAGAGTTTCTCAAAGACAAGCGGAGCGTCATTGAAGGTGTGGATAGAGAGTATGCCGATAACCTGGTGGAGAAGTTTTACAACAGCGGAGCAAAGAAGGTACTTTTCACCAGTGTTACAGAAAAGTTCGTGACCAGAAAAGTGAAAGGAAAGAAGAAGAAGTACGTTTCAAAAAGAATTGCCTCAGTGCTGGTGGTCGAGCTACCTGAACTGTTCGATGACCGTGAGAGGGCTTTTGCAGCAGAGGCGAAATTTGCCGAGAAGTTGAAGGTGGAACCGATGAAAGACGTGGACCAGAAGTACCTCGTGCTCGAACTGGATTGAGGCCGAGGGGCATATTCTTAACTGCCGTCTTCGCAGGCCAAAAATTTGCGCCACATTGGGCGGAACTCACCCCGTGTCATCGAACAACAGCGAGGCCCCCGCGGTCCGGCCATCCTCGTATTCCACTCTCACATCAATCTCCCAAGGGCAATCCTCGGGCAGTTCGTAGTAGTGAGTCGAGAGTCTCGCATTCTCCGGGCTCATGGGATCAAGCGCGGCCAGTCGCCCGAATCCTTTCACATCCACCGACGCCTCCGGCCCGCCATCAAACACGTTCACAAACCTTCTCCCGTCGCGCGTGGCCGGCGCAATCTCCACATCCTGATGAGGCTGGAACGCATGGTAGCGATTCGTGATCTCGCCTGACTCACGGTTCACATTGACAACTCGATAGCCCTGCGGTGCGCCGAACTGATTCGGGCTGTCGAGGCCGTTTCGCCACCAGTTACCGGCCACAGCACCTGTGGTTAGGATCTGAATATGACGCCAGCGGTGGCGCGAATTCTCATGGTCGTGTCCATGCAACGTGGCCACGTTTTGAAAACGGCTCAGCATCTCCAGGACCTTGCCCGCGTTCGTCGCTTCATTGGTCGGAAAACCCATGCCGACATTCTGCCCCATACGAAACGGAAATGACGTCGAAATCGGCACATGAGAAGCGAGGATAATCGGCACATCAGCATCCAGACCGGCGAGATCCTCTTCCAGCCATTTCAGGTTCTTTTCATCCGCGATGAAATACCAGTTCCAGGGATGCTCTTCCGTCGGCTCGAACGCCCGTACGAGATCCAGCATAACGAAATGAGCGCCTGAGTGATCGAAACTGTAGGAAAACTCGCCCGCCTGCTTTGGATCAAGCCAGCCGCTGCATATCTCGTGATTGCCGTTCACCATGTGAACCGGCATGTCCACATTGGAGATCATTTCTCTGTAAGTAGGAATGACACCGTCAGGAATTCCGATGTCGCCGCCATTGATCAAAAGCTCCGGCTCGTGAGACAGCATGGACTCGATGCACATTTCGAATCCTCTCGCTGACTCTTCCTGCTCGAGCAGATGAACATCTGTGAAGAAAACGAATCTCATGAGGCCTCCCTCTGATGCCGTTTGTTTACTTACTTAAGCGAACCGATGTTTCCGAGATCCGAATATTCCTCGTACAAATGAGGCCGGCGCTGAAGCCAGTTTATGGATTTAAAACACCCGCCATTCCATGTTCGATAGCCATCATTGACAGGCACATCTGCGAAAATGTAATCGTCCTCCCCTTCATTCCATGCAAGGATGTCCCCTTTGCGATCGATGATGCAGCTACCGATGCAATTGTTCCTCGCCACTACCATCGTGAGCTGATTGTCCATGGCCCGGGTCCGCATTATTGCTTTCCACCTCTCTTCGCTGAAATTAGGCGAGCCCTGGCTCCATCGGCTGGCCCGATGGTCACCCATGATCGGCAGCAGCAGAAAGTCGGCACCGTTCAGGCCGACCATCCTCGAAGACTCCGCGGCAGAGCTGTCCATACAGATATTGCAGCCAACGCGGCCGAGCTCCGTGTCAAAAACTGGGAAGTCATCACCCGGCAAAATGCCCGACTCCGCCTCACTTCCGACCGCCAGATGCACCTTGTGGTAACGGCCGTCAATCCGGCCATTTGGCCCAATGAGGAGGGCGGTATTGAAAACAGCATCCCCGTCGCGTTCGATCAGCCCGAGGCAGATGCGTGTCTTGTATTTCTTTGCGATGCGCGCGAACACGCCCGTTTCCGGGCCGGGCGCAGGAACGGCCACATCAAAGGGGTGAGCATTGATTCCCCATTGGAGCGCAATCTCGGGCAGCAGGATCAGGCCCGGCTTCTCTGCACAAGCCTTCTCGCACAGAGGCGCGTAAAAGTCGATATTGTCCTGAATCGTCTTCAACGGGCGCGGCCTCGAATCATTCCCGCCCGTCACCACGGCAATCCTCAAGAGTCTTTTGGAAGCAATCTTCCTCGCTGAACGCCTGACTGACGGTACGGCCCAACTCACTTTGCCTGCGTCCGCCCAGCGAAAGTTACACCGAAGCGTGAGTCGATCTGATTCCGTTGCCGCTTGAGCCACTCTCGAAAAAACTACTCTTTTGCCACTGAATTCCGGCAACAGATAATCCCAACCCGACTTTGCGTTCGGCAGTGCAGTATCGGTTGGCATCCGGCCCCAGTTCAGCACACAGAAAACTGAATCCCTCGGGTGCTCCAGATCTCTGAACCTGCATTCGGCCGAAATCTCGTAAACTGCCCCCGGAACAACGCCCGCGAATTCAAACTGCCATCCGCCGCTGCATGACCGCGTGCCATTCGAGGAAACATGGTATCGTTGTCCGCGTCGTCTCGTCACGGGAGCGGCTTGAGGGTGGGGCGACCAGGGCGTGCTGTCTACAAGTTTTATCCGTGGCATGGGTCTGCTGTGCTGGGGATCGATTAAGTGAATGATGCGGATCTTAACGTGGCAAGAGCGCCGCGAACAATCGAAGTTTGCAGCTCTCTCTTTCTCTTCACGTGGAAATGCACTTGCACTGATTGCACACTGGCCAAAGCTGAGCCTTGACATCCAGGCCAGATTCCAATGGACTGTAGGTCCAGATTAGCCCGTCGTATCCTGCGTCATCAACGAGACCCAATGATCAAGAAACATCTACAACGAGCACAGGCTTACTTCATCATTCTGACAGCCCTCAGCATGCACGTTCCTTTGGACGCGGGCGAAGGACAGGGACAGCATCCTTTTCCGCTCTGGCCTTCAGAGCCTGTTCCGGGGAGGCCCGGAGTGAATGCGGATGAAGAATTCACGGTCAAAAAAATCCACGAAGAGATTCCCGACAGAAATGAATATGACCCAAGGCCGCCGATTTATGGACTGCCGGAATTTCTGGCGTACCCGGGCGCGGTCCATCACCTGCGCCATTTCATGCAGCGTTATGTGCCGCCCTATCCCCTCAACAATCACCACACCCTGGTAAAGAATTTTATCCTACACCAACTGGACGGACCTAGAGGCAAGTGCGTCGATTTTGCAGAACCGGTGTACTACAACCCGATGTACCGGCCTCGGATGCGGACCTCGCAAAAGCGGCCACCGGTGAAGGTCTATCCCTGGAAGCCTGGCTCGCCTGCCATCGGGCTCTCCATCGGCAAATTGCCCCGCAGCCTTTACCTGCTCCGGCCGATCGTTGCCGCGCCTTCGGTAACCACAGTGGTCGATCAGGATCGCAAATTTGTCTTCTTCAAACTGCGCATCAACGATCTGCCCGATCTGCCGGAGACGATGAATGAATACATTCTCAAGGCCTGCGCCCTCGACAACTTTTACGCGGCCACAGAATTCTTCTTTCACTCACGCGGCGACGGCCGGGCCTTCAAGGCCGATATGCAACTGCTGCCGGAATCGGAATTCGACCTCGTGCTCTACAACATCGATTTGCACAACCGTTTCGGAGAACACGCACGCCGGGCCGGTAAAAAGCGCGCCGTAGTCGGATACATGCTCAGCCCCGATCCCGACAAGCGAAAAGCAACTTGGCAGAAAAATCGCATCGGAGATTCCAAGTCCTACGAAAGCGCAATCAATCGCAATCCGGAAAAGGCGCCGGAGCAGCAGAAGGCCTCCGACGACGAAATCTGGAAATCGCTCATGCCGCCGCTCAATGCCCATCACGGAGGCGGCTGGTACACCCAGCGCATCGATATGGATGAACATCGCATCTGCCGGGCACCCGATTCCTGGAGACGTTACCTGGACGACTACGCGGACAAGGGCCTCTTCCTCGACTGCAAGAGCGGCACTATCTACAAGAACGCCCGCCAACAATTTGTCGTGTCCCCGCCGGTATTCGAACTGCGCGAGATCAAAGTCCACCGCAAAAAAACAGTCGAGAAGGTCGTCAACGGCAAGAAGCAGAAGGTCTCCGAGCTCGAGCTGGTCGGGCCGCTCTCTGAATTCGAATTCAGCACGAAGCATCACTGGCCTCACAGCCATCTCAAGCACAAAGGCAAAGAGATCGGCAAGGTGAACGAGTTTGTCTACCAGGGCAGGTTATACAGAGAGGGCAAACCCGTCGGCGGTGAATTGCGCGCCAGCAATTCCCCTTTTTCTCTTTATTTCGATGAACAGCTCCGCAATCCGTTGATGAAGGAGATCCAGGTAAAGCCGGGCCTCTACTACGATTCCAACGTCGTGAATCAAATGAATAGAGCGGGCGGCGTCACGCAAACAAATCACGGCAGGTATTTCGTTGCGCTTCCGGCATGGGCAAAATTCGGCAGGCGGCAGGACGTCCGCGACGCAGCGATGAAATTTATCCGCCTCGTTTACGATGTCCCGGCGATGCAGGTCACTCGCGGCTGGGGTTTCGTTGCCGGCTTCGAAGGCATTGACCGGGGCCTGCTGCGCACGCCAGGCCATGCCATGGGCAGCAGCGGTTCCACAATTGCCGAGACACTCACCTTTTATGACACCATCTTCCCGTTCCTTTCCACCGACCAGAAATTCGCTGCCGCGGTAGGACGTTACGTGCCCTGGGTGAAGGCCCCCAACGATGTCATCGAGCTCGTCGACACCTACCTGGTCCAGGATTACGCCAACAACGTGATGAAGTACCGCATCTACACCGACCACGAACAGGCGCAATGGATGATGACCGCAGTGCTGGTGCAGAATGACAGCTCGATCAGTGACCCCTGGATGGAATTCCTCTTCAGCCGCGGCTGGGAATACCCACAGGCGCTTTCCGGCTTTGGTGACAACCTGGCGACCGGCACCGGCCGGGACGGCGGCACAACAATCGGCTCGTTCATGTACGCACTCGGGGGCGCGACGAAGACGATGGAGATGATGGAGAAATACTTCAAATACGGCGGCAACCCCAAGTACGATCTCACCGACCCGCGCCAGTTCCCCGCGGTGCGCATGAAGCCCTACCTGCTGCTCGAGGGAAATGCCGCAGGGCGAATCAATCCCGGCATCGGCGATGTTGGCGGACCCGCGGAATACTACGGAAGGCTCGCCGGAGGGCTCTACCGCGGAATCGTCGCAGCCGGATGGCGATGGCACAAAGATCCCAAATTTGCAAAGGTGCTCACACAACTGGGTAAGGGGAACGAATCAGACGAAGGGCGGGCCGAGATCGAAGCCGCTTCGAAAAAATGCCCTCGCGATCCCTTCTTGATGAATAAGTCCCGAGTCCTTTCAGACTGGGGCGGCTACCTGAGGCTCGAATCAGATTCCGACGATTGGCGGATGCACCGCGAGCTCGCCATTCGCGTCGGTACCGGATGGGGGCACGCTCACTCGGATACGCTCGACCTTCGGCTGTTCGCATTCGGGATGACCATGTCCGGCGATTTCAATCAGCGGCCCGCGTACGGCTGGCCCCCCCATCACCACACCAAATGCCACAACGTGGTGGAGGTTGATGGCAAGGACTGGAGAAACCACGCCTGGGTGAGCAATCTCTTCGATGCGCCCGGCTCGCCTTACCTCACCGCGGAATCCATCGCGCCGAAGGGCATGGAATACGTCAAGCTATTCCGGCGGCAATGTGCTTACGTGCAGGTGCACGACGGCAAACCCGGCAGCGGCATCAAAGACCCGGCCGTCACCATGCCTGGCCAGTATGTGTTCGATGTCTTCCGCGTCTCCGGCGGCACGATGCACACCTACTGCTTCCACGGCTGCATCGACGACGGGTTCAGCGCCAACGTCAAAAACAAACGCCCGCCCACCCGCGAGGAAAACAGCCCCGACCGCGGTTACCTCCACCAGTTTCGCTGGTGGACAGGAGGCGAGATTACCGCCGCAGGCATCGGCGGCTACCCCGCCCCCGCGCACGAATACTGGGTGGCCGACTGCGCTGGACAAAATCTCGTTGCCACCTGGAACCTCAGCCGAAAAGCAGAGAAATACATGGTGCGGGGAAGCATCAACACCGAGCCGCGAAAATTCACTCGTCTCACACTGCTCGATCAGAAGAACAGCACGATCCTCCACGCGCACGCCCGCGCGGCCGAAGGCAGAGGCCAGTACGGGCGCTGCCTGTACGCGCAGAGGAAAGCGCGGGTACAAGGCCCCACATTGGACACCGTCTTCGCTGCAATCATCGAGCCCTATTCCGGCGAACCCTCGGTCACCGCGCAGCGCAAGCTCCCCATTGAAGACAACGAAACCGATGCAGGCCGCGCGGTCGCGGTAGAGGTCAAAACGAAAAACGGCCACACCGATATCCTCTTCGCGGATGCACGGCCGGAGAAGGTGAGAATGGTCAGGGCAAACGATCAGACCTGGAACATCTCGGCCGAATACGCGTTTCTGTCATCCGGTGCCAACGGACTCCGCCAGGCAACTCTCACCGGCGGCAAGCTCCTGGAAACGCCTGACCTGAAAATCGAGGTGGCAACCACAAAGTACGAAGCGACCGTCGCAAAGATCGACTACCTCGACCGCAAAGTCACCTTGAAAGGAAAAATCCCTGCGCGCTTTGCCGGACACTTTTTCGAAGTCGGCAACGACCTCCACAAGACAAGCTACGAAGTCTCCACCATCCGTCCTCGCGCTTTCGGCAAGACCGAACTCACCTTGCGTAAAGGTATCGAAATCATGCGCACTCGCGTGCGTTCGGTGGACCCCGCAACTGGCAGGGTCCTCGGCTCGATCGCCATGTTCCACCACCGGGGCCGCGATTCCGGCCTTACCGCCAGCAACGACAAGCTCGACAAATTCTGGCGCGTTGCCTACAGCGGCGGCAATCGCCACAGCGGCCACCAGTTTGACCTGACGCCACTGAACTCCAATTCTGAAGGCCCCGCCTTCACTGCGAAAGACTTCCCCGCAGGCGCCGGAATCCGCATCTGGGAATTTGGGCCCGGTGACACCTTCAACATCAAGACCGGCGTCTCCCTGCGCCGCAAAGACAAAGACACCTACGAGGTCTACGCCACCTCCCCCTGCAAAATCACAATCGCAGGTAAAATCCACACCATCACTGAGAAGGCCCTGGCCGATTCTGCTTCGCCAGGAATCCAGATCCGCAAATAGCCCCCAGCTTGATCTGCCGCGTCCAGGGCCGTGGATTGGTAGAGTCAAGCTGATTCAGTGCGCCTTCGGCACCTCATACAACGTAAACAAACAACAACTGACCAGAGGCAACCATGTCACTACACAAGGGGCTCTTGAACAAGGGCTTCAAACTGCCGGATTGCGAGAAGCATTTTCATGACCATGACGAGACTTGGCTGATCCTCGAAGGCCGGGGAACCTCGTATTGGATCGATCACGATGGCAACCGCAAAGACTTTATTCTTGAGGAAGGAGATGTCTGGATGGTCCCTGCAGGCTTTGAGCATGGGGCGGACGGCCCGAATTCTGAAGACTTTCAGATCTCTGTTTTCAATGGCAGTCAACCACCGGGCAGCCATGACCCCGGCCACTATTACATGGAGCAGGAGGTATATGTCCCATCGTTTAAGCTGGTGAAGGAATCGACCAGCCGTTATCGAAAGCAATCGACGCTGCCCGAAACGATGGTGGGAGTCATGTTCATCGAGAAAGGCAAAGCGATCCTCCGGGAAGAGAAGACCCCGCGCCTGCAATCCGGCCACATTCTCTGCAAGACGATTTACAGTGGCGTAACGAACGGAACAGAACGCAACGTACTGATGGGTGGAAACTATGGCGGATCATGGCCGATCCGAACCGGTTACCAGAATGTGGCTCGTGTCATCGAAGTGCCGAAGAGCGTCAAAACCTACACTCGAGGGGACCTGATTTTTTCCGGCAACTTCAGCCAGCATGTCGAGTACTTTTCGGTGAACGTTTCCGAACCGGAGGACGAAACCAACTGGGTCATCAAACTGCCTGGAAGCATCGATCCCCAGGAGGCTGCTCTGTTCGGCATGGCCAGTGTCGCCATGCACGACGTTCGTAGAGCGGATGTAAAGTTGGGTGAGCGAGTCCTCGTGATCGGGGCCGGCGGCATCGGCCTGTTTACAGCGCAGATCGCCAAAGTTGCCGGAGCGCATGTCACCATCTGCGATCTGAATGAGAAGAGGCTGGCCCTTGCCGAACAGCTTGGGATCCAGAAAACTCTTCAGATTGAAGGAGAAGATGCGTGGGAGAAACTTGGCGGATTCGGACCCTTCGATGCCGTCATTGAGGATTCGGGTGCAGACATCCTGGATGACGTGTTGGGGACAGGCTTCGGGCACAAGCAATTACTCACCATGCGGGGCAGACTGGTTCTCATCGCCGGCCGAAATGATGTGACCTACAAGTTCAACGCGGGACAGAGCGCTGAAGTCTCAGTTCTGCACGCCAGCCACTTCAAGAGGACCGATCTCAGAGAAGTCTGCCGCCTCGTCTCCGAAGGTACCCTGATGGTGAGGCCAATACTCCAGAATCTGATGCCCATCAGCGAAGCACCGTCCTTTTACGACCGCCTGCGAGACGACCCCGGCTCTACCCTCGGCACAGTCTTCGTGTGGGATGAAATGTGACCCGTTGCTGCTTTCACTTTCTGGTGTTCGGCCGGTCATGTATTGTGAATCGTGAAACGGGGAACTCTCCTAAGGCTGCCTTCGGCCGCAACCGCAGCTACGATAGAAATACCACGGATGGCAAGGCCATCCCACGGATGAAGGAGTTTTTTTTCTGTCTTCATCCGTGGAATGGCTTTGCCATCCGTGGTAATTATCTCCGCGCTGCGCGGAGAAGTCACACCCACAGATGAAGGAGTTTTTTTTCTGTCTTCATCCGTGGAATGGCTTTGCCATCCGTGGTAATTATCTCCGCGC
>JASLXP010000948.1 GCA_030740295.1 Planctomycetota bacterium | reverse complement strand
ACGGCATGAGCCGTGTGTATCAGTTGAGCTGGAAGGGTGCGAAGTTTCGCTGGGAAGGCTGGGATGTCGGCTACGTCGTGCAGGTGAAACCGAAAGGTTACCAGCCGTCACCGCTGCCAGAGTTTGAAGATCTGAGCAGTGCCGAACTGGTCAAACTCCTCGAATCACCAGGCAGTGTTCGCCGGCTGACCGCGCAGCGGGCCCTTCTTCGCCGGCCGGAAGATGCTGAGACAACGAATGCTCTTGTCGCGCTTGCTGACGATGCAGGTAAACCATTGCCGGCCCGCGTGGCCGCGCTCTTCGCGATCACGCAGAGAGGCTTCAAAAGTGAAAATGCCGCAGCCGTCATCAAGACAGTGACGCCGCTCGCAAGGGACTCTTCTCTGCGGCGCTTCGTCATCCGCGCACTCGGCGACATGGGGCTCAACAGGAGAAGCGGTGCAGACACTCCGTGGCCGCTCGGGCCCATCTTTATCGACGCGCTCAAGAATACTGACCCGGCTGAATCCGTTGCCTCGCGGACGAAGGTCGAAGCTATCATCGCTGCCACGCGCCAGAACCTGAAAGAGACGGGGCCTGCTATTGCAGCGCTTCTCGGCAATGAAGATCCCGTCGTCGTCCACACCGCTTTCCGCGGCCTCGCCATGCTTGGCGCCAGCGAGGCATGTTTCGCGATTGTGGACAACCCGCAGTCACCGGGAGCACAGCGCGAAGGCGCACTGCTAGCGCTTATGCGTATGCATAAACCGGAAGTTGTCGACGGCATCATTGCACGCATTGGAAAAGAAGATCGCCCCGAAGTTCGCAAAGGTTTCTTGAGCGCGCTGTGCCGCCTCCACAACATCGAAGGCGAATGGAAGGGACAGAGCTGGGGCACGCGTCCGGATACCCGCGGCCCCTACTACCAGCCCGCGCCTTGGAGCGAGACCTCAAAAATCTCGGCCGTCCTGAAAGCCGCTCTCGAGAATGCCTCCCCGGACGAAGCGCCCGTTCTGCTGCATGAAATGACTCGCAACCGAATCCAATCCGATGATGCCCTGGGCCGCATCATCGAGCTCGCAGGGCAAAACTCGAAACTCATCGCCATCGCTCTGAAACAGATGGCAACTGCAAAGACGATCCCGGCAAAAGGAATCCCTCTCTTGCTGCACGCAGCCAGAGACAAGGAAGCAGAGACAGAGACACTCACCCAAGCCATCACGGCACTATCAAAAGTGGACCACGCGGATGCGTTCCCATCCATGCTCGAGGCTCTCGTAAGCTTGGATGCGGCCAAGGGGAATTTCAGGTCCAAGCAGTCAGCCTGGAACGCATTCCTGAAAGCTCCCAGGCTGGAAAACCACCACCTCGCGCTCGAAAGCGAAGCGAATAAGAAAGGCTCTCCAGCGGGTCTGTGGGCCGACGCCGGCCTGATCGCGCTCGCATCCCGCAGAAAAGGCAGCCCTGAATCCCGTGAGCTTTCACAACGAGCCATCGATGACGCGTGGAAGATACCTCAGCGTCGCATACGCCTCATGCGGGCCGCGGCGAAGGTGAAGAACCGTTACCTCGATCATCGGATTCTGGCTTCGCTCGATGACCCGAATCAGAAAGTCTCCAAAGCCGCACAGCACGCGGCCAAAGGACTCCGGCTCAGGAAACAACCACCCGATACCACCCCAAAGATTGCCACCCTCAAACCAGCCGACGCAATCAAACGCGCGGTAAAGATGAAAGGCAACGCCGCCATCGGCGAGCTCGTCTTCACCAGGGCCGGTTGCATCACCTGCCATACTACCAGCCAGGGCGAAACACCCCGCGGTCCGTACCTCGGCAACATCGCCCAGACCTACAAACGCCCCGAGCTAGCAGAGGCGATCCTGGTCCCGAGCAAGTCCATCGCCCAGGGCTTCACCACCAACCTGTTCCTGACCGAAGACGATGAAGTTCTTCAAGGATTCATCACTTTCGAATCCGCCGATGAGGTGAAACTCCGAGACATCAATGGCAAGGAATTCGCCCTGAAAAAATCTGATATCGCCGAACGTAAGACCGTGCCTGCTTCCGCCATGCCGGAAGGTCTGATGAAGCCCTTCAGCTTGCGGGAATTCGCTTCGCTGGTGGATTACTTGCAGGGGCTGTCGAAGAAGCAATGAGCAGCACCAAGCTGGCTCTCAATCGTTTCGGCCAACATTACGGACTCACCGAATGAAGTTTCTCCTCTTCGTCAATCTTCTCTTTACTTCCTTCACTCACGGGGAAACCAGGCCCAACGTCATCCTCATTCTCGCGGATGATCTCGGCTGGATGGATACGAGCTTCACCGGCAGCACATATTACCGGACGCCCAACATCGAGCGTCTCGCGAAGCGAGGGATGTTCTTTCCTAATGCTTATTCCGCGAGCCCGCTGTGCTCTCCAACCAGAGCTTCGATCCTGACGGGGCAGAGCCCCGCTCGAATCGGTATCACCTCCCCCGCATGCCATCTGAAGCAGGAAGTCCTGCAGGTCAGCGTCAGACCCGGGGCGCGGCCCTATGAAAAGCAGCGTGTCTGCACCAGCATCACTCGGCTTAAACGCGACTACTACACGCTGGCCGAGGCCCTCAAGGACGGGGGCTATGCCACAGGCCACTTCGGCAAGTGGCATCTTGGCCACGAGCCTTACTCGCCTCTGCAGCACGGTTTTGATGTGGACATTCCGCACTGGCCCGGACCTGGGCCGGCAGGGAGCTACGTCGCGCCGTGGAAGTTCCCCAGATTCAAGCCGCGCACGCCGAACGAACACATCGAAGATCGCATGGGCGATGAGGCCGTGGCGTTCATGAAAAAACACAAGGGCGGCCCATTCTTCCTCAACTACTGGCAGTTCTCTGTCCACGCTCCCTTCGATGCAAAGGAAGACCTGATCGCCGAATACCGGAAACGAATCGACCCAGAGAATCCACAGCGCAGCCCCACCTATGCGGCCATGGTGCATTCACTCGACGACAACGTCGGCAAAATCCTGGATGCTCTCGACCGGCTCGGAATCGCAGACAACACCATCGTCATCTTCTATTCCGACAACGGCGGCAACATGTACAGCGCGGTCGATGACAATGTGCCGACCAGCAACGCGCCTCTCAGAGGAGGCAAAGCCTCGATGTATGAAGGCGGCATCCGGGTGCCGGCAATCGTCGCCTGGCCCGGTGTAGTAAAGGGCGGCACGCGAAATAAAGCCCTCGTTCAAAGCGAAGATCTCTATCCGACGATTCTTGAAATGACCGGTGCAAAGGCGGAACCAGATCAGGCCATTGACGGTCTGAGTATGTTGCCCGCTTTAAAGGGAGAGCAGCCACTGCGCGACGCGGTCTACTGCTACTTCCCACACGCGCCCAAAGTGCCTGACTGGTTGCCGCCCTGCGTGAGCGTGCGCCAGGGCGAGTGGAAGCTCATTCGAGTATTTCATGACGCGGACGGCAAAGCCCATCGTCACGAACTCTACAATCTCAAGGTCGACATCGGAGAACGCGACAGCCTGGCCAACTCAAAGCCCGAAAAGGTTAAGGCCCTCGATGCACTCATCGACAAATTCCTGGCAGACACGCAGGCCGTTGTGCCCCAACCCAACTCCGCTTACTCCTCCGAGGCCGCGGAGATCGTCAACGATTGGCAAGCCGGGAATGGACGAACTCGCATTGCTTTCGACCGCAAGCGAAGATTTCTGCAGGTGCGTGCCTTTGGCGAAGCGGGTGTTATCAGAACTGCAAAGCAGTTGAACCTGCCTCCGGGAAGGTACCTGTATGAAACCAGCATGGAATCCCAGGCTGCCGGTGACGCAACGGTTTCATTAAACGCCCAGGCCAACGAGCACAGTAGAGCAGCCGCTGCCACTTTCAAGGTCCGACACGACAGGCACTGGCACAACTACAAAAC
>JASLXP010000947.1 GCA_030740295.1 Planctomycetota bacterium | reverse complement strand
TCGGTCAGAGTCACTCGATTGGGCCCCATGGTTACGTCGCTGAGCATCTCCTTTTTCGTTGTTCCCGCGATCTCATCCTCCAGTCCCGCTTCCGCCGCGTCCACGGGCTTGAAATAGAGCCACAGGTCCCGGGCCTTGTCGCCCGATGGGATATAGAAGGATACGCTTTCATCGCAGATCCCTTCGACGGCCGGCAGATACTGGGCTTCCAGCACTTTTCCCGTCTTCTCGCGCAGCTCGACATGAAACGAACCGACGGGTGCCTTCTCCTTCGTGACTGCACGGTAAGATTCGGTCAGACGAAAAGGGAGGGTTACTGCAAAGTCCTCAATGGGATAAGGACCTTGACGGAAGGCCACTGGAAGCCGATAAGAAACTTCCTCTGCTTCACCCGCGAGACTGAATGCTAAGCAAGGCAGGAGAAGCAGCACTGAACGACCAGCCGAACGGTTTGACATGCTTTGATTCAATGGAGCACTCCTGAAAAACGGGACTGCAAACTTTGACGCCTAAATCATCGCGGATTGAAATGTGATGTTCCACCTCTACCGACCATTCGTGTTCAGCTTCTTGCTCGTTTCCGCTGCTGTCGGACAAGCGGAGGAAGCGAAGAACCTCAAAGTGGGTGTGTACAACGGGGATGCATCTCACGACAGCACGAAAAAATTCAGTTATGGCCATGAAGGGATACTTCGATACCTGCAGGAGCACGAGGACCTGTCCGCAACGGAATTCTCCAGCCTCGCCCCGGCTGAGCTCGTGAGATTCGACGCGGTGATACTGCCCTCGATGGACATTGGCGGCTTCGACAGCACGCCGGCGGGAGAAAAGGCGCTGCCCCATTACAACCATTCGCTGGCCGCTTACGCAGAATCTGGGGGCGGGGTGATCCTCTTAAGCAAGGCGGCCGGTTTCAATTATCCGTGGCCGGTTCGCACGTCTCCCTTTCCGGATATCGCGTCTGGATACTTCCAGCTCAGCTTCATTCCCTGGCGGAAACCCGAATGGCCGCTCCAGCCCTCTGGTGACCACGAGCTGGCTGAAAGCATTGAGGCTTTCCTCCTGCCGAAGACGCAGGACTTCGGCGACGGGTCTGTGGTTTTGCGTGAGGGAAAGAAAGGGTCGACTTTTATGACCGTGTGCCAGGGCTATCCGATGGGCGTGTCCGGCCAGGCCGGAAGAGGAAGGGCCGTTTTCATCGGCCTGGCTCTGGGTGCTCACAAGGAACAGGGAGATGATGGTAAGTGGCACTGGAAGGAGGGCATCAAGCTCGATGCGGAGAAGTTGCTTTTGCGGAAAGCGATTGACTGGGTCGCGCAGGCGCGCCCAACCCAGCAAAAAGACATCGCTAAAGCTGTGGCCGCTGCTGCAGACGCCAAACTGGCCAGTCAGAAGGCGAAGGACATGAAAGCCCAGAAAGAAATCGAAGCGTTGAAGTCGAAATGGTCCGTTCCTTTCGATCCCTCGAAGTCCGGGCCCAGGAAGTTACCCGGTTTTATCCGCGGCTTCAGCGTTCAGTACCATCCGCAGGATCCCGCGTCGCAACAGCGTCTCGTGCGTGTCCTCAAGGAATCACACTCGAACCTTTTCCTGCATCACTATGGCTGGGAAAAAACTGGCCTCCTCCACATGCGGAGAATCTTTTCCTCCTCGCAGCCAGGGAAGGCATCCACGGAGTGACCATGCGGACCTTGACGAAGATGGGCTATGCGGCCGAGACCTCTGTCCCCATCGTCGGCGATGTCCAACGCAAGCCTGGCGGGCCGCCTGATCCGTTCACCTTTGCCCGTTACAGCAACTACCTCAGCTTCTCCATCGACGAACCCGTTCAGCAGCCAGCGCATTTTTTCTTTCAAACCGGCAAGAACGGCAAACGAACACTCAGACCCGAAGCCGACCGATCGTTCCGGCAGTTTGTCAAGGAGCGCACCACCGGCGAGGAGGTCGGACAGCTTGATTTCGAGGGCTTCTACAAGGAGTGCCCCAACTTCGCCAAGCCGCTTCCCTTCGGATTTCTACAGAGGCACCAGGTACTGTGGTCCCTCGCGGGCCAGTACTGCGCGGCGGAGATGAATCTGCTTCTGAACGGGATCAAAGAGAAGGTGAAGCAGGCCGACCCAAATCTCGATTACACGGTTACGATC
The DNA here is from genome assembly GCA_030740295.1 of Planctomycetota bacterium. Next base: position 3,976 of record JASLXP010000947.1, on the reverse strand, counting down.
ACCCCCGCATGGGAGACTTGGGGACCTTGTGGATCTTTCGCATCCATCCCGGATGTGGCCGATATGGCGTGGACTGATATCTATGCGATCGGCCGTTACAAAGACCGGTTCCTGCTGAATCTCCTCCGAAGCTGCGGAAAGAAGACAGTGCTTTGGAACGGCTGGAACTTGAGATCGGCCATTGACTACCGGCGGAGCTGCCTGGCGGGCCTGACCCATTCAGAAGGCCTGATGACCTTCACGCTCACGCCCTACTATCCTGCCCAGGCCGGTTGGAGTGCCGGAAGAGCCAAGTGGGTGCCCGGCGGCTACGAAGTGGCGAGAGATGTCTTTACTCAGGCAGCGAAGAATGAGGAATACCTCAGCCCGACACAATCCACAGCGAAAATCGCCATCCTGTGTTCGGAGCGGACCATGTGGAATCATTACTACGCGGCCTGGGGCGGCCGCAGCGTTTATCTCAGCTCTCTCATCGCCACGTACACCGCTCTCCTTCAACATCACTATCAAGTCGACACAATCTTCACCGAGCACATCGAACGCCCTCAGAAGCTCTCTCCCTATCGCGTGATCCTGGCCTTCAACACCGAAAGTTTCACTGCCGGTCAGGAGGACGCCCTTCGCTCATGGGTTCGCGGCGGAGGCACTCTCATCGCCACCGCGGAGACCAGCCGGTTCGACCGCTTTGGCCGAAAGAAAGATTCCTACGGCCTCGAGGACGTCTTTCACGCGAAGTTTGTGAAGCAATACGCACCCGACAAACGAGTGCCGCTGGAACAGTTCAAAAAGATGCAGAACCGCCGCATTCTCTTCTCGAGAGATTTCGGGCCGGGCACACTGATGGGGGAATCAACGGAATACGATTACATCGGCACGTCCCACACCAGGGTCTATGACAGCGATATCATCGAGATTACGGAAGGCGGCCGTTCGGTAGCTGTCTGGAACGATGGCGGCGATGCCGCTGTATGGGGCCGATACGGGCAAGGGCGTTGCCTTTTCTTCGCCGGCAAGTGGATGCCCTTCAGCCAGGACTTCCGAAAACTGACGGAGCCGGTGATGCGTTGGGTGAACCGCGAGGCAGGTCTGGACCCACTTCTAACCACCGAGAACGCCGCGCCGGAAATCGAATTTCACGTGAGGTCGCAGCCCAAAGAGAAGAGGCTCGTAATCCACGTGACGAACTTGGGCAAAGCGCTCACTTTCGATAAAAGCAGTATCGACCCAAAGACCGCCAATTACCGTCAGATCGAACATCCAACGGAAAACGTGGTCATCCGCCTGAAGGTTCCCGACAACTGGCGCGGTTTGCCAGGCATCCTGGAAGCCGGCAGTGGCAGACCCATCGAAAGAACAATCGTGGACGGCCGGCTCGTCTTCACCGTCCCCCAGTTCGGTATGTACTCTCTCATCGTTGTGGCCTCGAAGTGAGAGGAATTGCTCTCACATTTCACCAAGCGTTTGTAGTGAACGCTTCAGCGTGTTTCCCGCGTAGCCAGAACATGCTGAAGCGTGCACCTCAAAAGACCCATTGGAATTCTTACGAGAGAATCTGCCAGCCTGTCAGCTGCTGATTTCTGAGGTTCTGATAAAACAAACGAATCAAGACTTTGTCACTTTCGATCTGTCAGTTTACGTTCTTCTGGGCTGACAGGCTGGTGGCAGCGCTGCGAGCCTGTCGCCACGCCATTCAAGAGAGGGGCCTCGCCATATTTTTGCCGCCTCGCTTTGCTGATTGTTGAGGTCAGGCCATAGGACCCTTTATACACTGTGATGTTTACCAAAGCGTTCTTGCGGTTCACAAAAGGGATGCCTGTGGAACTCCTAAGTCAAGTTGTCGGAAAACGAGACTTCCTCTTATATCGGACCGGCTTTAGATTTCCAGGTTGGGCCGAACGTTCGCGAATTCTTATCAGCAGGCTTTTCTGGGTTCTCAGGTCAATTCGTGATATTTCAGATTCTAGTAAGGACAACCTTGTCTTCGCCAAAGAAGCTGGAAGATTCCTCGATGTTGAAGGATTCCAGTTGAATCTGATCCGGGAACGCAGCGTGCTTGATTTTCTCGCTCTAAGTCGAGATCCCGACTTATGTGCGCTAATTTGTCATTCTTGTGATCTACTTGCTTTGGCAGTATTAACTTCTGTCACCGGGTCGAGATTGGAATTTGAATTTGACAAAATGGGAATACGATTCGCGTTTGAAAATGGAGTTGCGTCGGCCCCTCCAGAGAGTATCCAAGCAGCTCAAATAGCACTGATTCACTATCTGTTTAATGAGGAGAACTGTCTTGAAAGGGCGGAAGGTTTTCTGCAGTACAGCCACGATAATTTGGCTGGCAAGATTAAGGTGGGCGATGCTACAAACCAAATTGAACTCTCGGCAGGTGAATTTTTTGCAGGAGCCCCAGTAGGAAATTGCTAACAGTCATCATATGCATCCAGGCTTTATGCACAGGAATAATCTCTTCCGAGCAAACAAAGGAGCCACTTTTTCCTGTGTTTGTAAAAGGCAAGCATGGCTATATTGATGCCAAGGGACGTATCAGAATCACGCCGCAATTTGACGACGCGGGGAGCTTTGCAGAGGAGAGGGCGGCTGTAAAGATAAAAGGAAAATGGGGCTATATTGACAGAGGTGGCGAGATCGTGATACGCCCGCGGTTCGATCTTGCCAGCCCATCGTTAAGTCGAATCGGCGTCGGGGAACTCGGCGACAGCCCATTTTCAGATGACATGGCTGCTGTTGCCCTAAAAGGTAAATGGGGGTACATCAATAGAAGTGGACAGACCGTAATCCGTTTCGACTTCGATATCGCATCTCCATTCAGTGGCGGCTTTGCACGCGTGAAAGTTGGGGACAAGTACGGATATATTAATAAATCGGGAGATTATTCCATATCCCTTAAATACGATGGCGCGTTAGATTTCTCTGAAGGCATGGCAGCAGTGATGCGCAACGGAAAGTACGGTTATGTTGATTCTAAGGGCTCATTAGTTATTCCAGAGCAGTTCGATAGAGCCGCTGATTTTACATCAGGTCTCGCGTTAGTTTCCCAGCGGCAGAAAGATGGTCACCTAAAGCAAACTTTTATTGATAAAATCGGAAAGCTGGTCTTCACATCTACTTACGCCAAGGCATACTCATTCTCAGAAGGTCTTGCAGAAGTTCAGACGACTGGTGGCATGCGCGGCTATATTGATCGCGATGGAGTTCTTGTAATAGATACTAAATACGAAAGGACGACTGAATTTTCGGAAGGTTTAGCTGCAGTTTGTGTTCAAGTTGGTAAAGACAGCTACAAATGGGGATACATTGACAGGGAAGGGCAGTACACAATTCGTCCAACACTCGACTTTGCGTCCCCCTTCGAAAACGGGCTAGCAAGGATAGATGTTGACAATGTCTTCACTAGTTCGAGACGCAGATATTACATCGATAAGAATGGGGCAACTGTACAGATATTACATCGATAAAAGTGGGGCAATAGTATTGAGATCTCAACCCATCGGGGTTCAAGTCTTTGGCGAATAGTTCCTCAAGAGAAATTCTGAAGATGGAATTTGGGGAAATGCGAAAAGCCGCTTACACCCTAATTTCAATTCATCATACTTCCGGCTATGGAAAGTCTGAACAAGCTCAACCGCAACGAAGACCAACAACTTATCAGGACGATTGGGAGCAGATCACGTTCTTTTGGCCTGACAGGCTGGCACCCTGTCGCCACGGCGTTCAAGAGAAGGGCCTCCACATTTCGCGGCCTCGCTTTGCTGATTGTTGAGGGCGGGTCATTGGACCCCGGAACCTACTCTTTCAGATCCAGCTCCAGGCAACTGATGCTGTGAGCTTTGGCAATGTGGTTGACTTGTTGGCTTTTGGCCTTGATCTGTGAGGTGGCCACCAGAAACTCCGGACATCGGTATGATCCAAGCTGCAAGACTTTCGAATGTCTCAGCTAGCTCGATCAAAGTAGGACCCG
>JASLXP010000946.1 GCA_030740295.1 Planctomycetota bacterium | reverse complement strand
CAAAGGAGACGGGTGCCCGGCTTCGCCATGAAGGAATCGAACACATCTTCGCCTCCCCCTTCATCCGGACTGTTGAGACGGCTTATCATATTGCAGAAGCTCTCGATCTTTCCGTGAAGATCGAGCATGGCGCGCACGAATGGCTGGGGGCGGACTGGGTCCCGGCACCCGGGTTCTATGTTCCGCCCGATGAGATGTGCAGGCGTTTCCCCCGCGTTGACACAACATATGAATCGATGGTTTTCCCGACGTTCCCTGAAAGTGATGAGGAACGGCGCGATCGCTGTCGGCGGGCCGCACATCGCCTGGCGGACAGTTACAGATCAAGTATTCTCATCGTTGGTCATGCGGCATCCGTACTGGGTATGACGAAAGGGTTGATGGGAAAAGAATGCGACATTTCCTGCGGGTTATGTGCCGTGGTAAAGGTGGTGCGCACAGATGGACGTGCCACCCTCGAGCTCAATGGGGATTCCTCGCATCTGTCGAGCGGATAAAAGCAGGCGCACGAAATCAGTACCCTCCATGTGGCAGGTCTCTGCAGATCCATGCGATACGCCCGCGGTCGGTATAGAAGGATTCGTCTCGGCAGAGCAGGATGTATGCTGCCCCCCCTTTGACTGGACCAAGTTTTAGGTGAGGCTGCCGGCCATTTCAACCCGGTTTGTTTCTGCCTGTTGGTTCGTGTCCGGGGCATGCCCCGGACACGAACCTGCGAATTCCTCTGGTGTCATTCTGTTCAAAGAACTGTGTGGTTTCACCTCGTTGTAAAGACGGCGCCACTTCTCGATGATTTCTCTGGCATCTGCCAAGCCCATGAACCAGTGCTCGTTGAGACACTGATCGCGCAGTGTGCTATTGAACCCCTCCACGAAGCCGTTCTGCATGGGCTTACCCGGTTCGATGAAATGCAGCTTCACCTCGTGCTCGAAAGCCCAGCGGTCCATCGCTCGTCCAATGAACTCTGGACCGTTGTCGGTGAGGATCCGCTGTGGCAAGCCGCGCTGCTGGGCCAGGCGGCAGAGCACCCGCACGACTCGGGAACCGGTCAATGAGCTGTCAGCTTCGATCGCCAGACATTCGCGGCTGTGGACATCCATAACCACCAGAAGCCGGAGTCGTCGACCACCTGCGAGCTGATCGCTGACGAAATCCATGGCCCACAGTTCGTTCAGCCCTGAGGGTTGTTCGAGTGGTTCGCCACGCCACCTTGCCGTGCGACGCTTCCTACGGCGCTTTACCTGCAAGCCTTCCTCCCGATAGATCCGCTCAATCCGTTTGTGATTATCCATCCAGCCATCTCTCCTCAATATGTCGATCAGTGTCTCGCAGCCCCACCGCCGATACGTATAGGCCTGTTCCTTCAAGGCCGCCCGCAGCGGGCCGTCGTTGGCAGGCACCGCTCGATAGTAGAAACTGCTCTTGTGCATGTTCATCAGCCCACAGGCCTTACGGAGGCTCACCTTGTAGCTATCCCTTGCGTAGGTGATCGCGTTGCGTCGCGCTGTGGGCTTTACCAGTTTTTTGAGTTTACGTCCTTGAGGATCTGAATGTCCAAAGCCTGATCCGCCACGAGCCTCTTCAGTCGCCGGTTTTCGTCCTCCAGGTGCTTCAGTCGCTTCGCCTCGCTCAACTCCATTCCGCCATACTTGGATCGCCACCGGTAGAATGTCCCCTCCGCGATACCGTGCTTCCTCGTCAACTCCTTGACGCCCAGCCCCGCTTCCGATTCCTTCAGCACCGCGATAATCTGCTCTTCGCTGAACCGCTTCTTCTTCATTGTTCGCCCTCCTCATTTGGCCTACTTTAGCCGGGAAGACTCACCTTGAATATGGTCCAGTTTTACGGGCGGGCAGCACTTCGAGAAAACCCCCATTTTACAGCTCCTTTCAGATGTTAGCTCCCAAGATGAATCCTATGAAAGTCATAAACAGCTT
>JASLXP010000945.1 GCA_030740295.1 Planctomycetota bacterium | reverse complement strand
CGTTGTTGATGCGGGGAAGCACATCGTCGATCGCACCAGCGTCCGCATGCGGGCGAACAAAGCATTTCACATATCGGGCGATCACGCCGTTGCCGGAGTTGCTGTCTGCGTAATCCGTTTTCGAGGGCGGCCCGAGTACGAGGTCATCCCAACTGGAATCGACCCGCTCGATGAGGATGCGCCGTCCTTCACGGTTGAGGGCCCCTTGGATGCCGGCCAGGCATTTTTCCGGATCGACCTCTTTCATGTACCACAGGGCCTGAATGCGCAAAGCCTGATCTGACTGGTTGAGGAGGGCTTCGGCGACGGTCAACGCTCGAGGGCTTCGGCGATCCTTGAGTTGCTTGAATGCCTCGATGCGGACCTCTTTGGTAGCGTTCCCGTTGAGGCATAAGAGCGCCAGTTCCTGGTCGCCGATTTCGAGCTTGAACGGCTGGCTCAACTCGACTGCCCTGGCAAGCACGAGCCCGTTGCCTTCTTCCATGATCTGCTTCAAGCCCTTCTGAACGATGCCGGCGACTTCCTCGACATCACGAGATCTCAAAGGGCGATAGACACCTGTCAGAAAATCGACCGCATGCGGTTCTATCCAATCGCCCAGCGCGCGCAGAGCTTCGAGCCGCATTTCTTCGGACGCCTGGCTGGTGGCGAGCCGGATCAACGCGGCCGCATTCTCCGGTTTGCCAACGAGGTGATTCGCCAGGAGCGCTCTGCGCCAGAGCATGCCTGAAGTATCCCCTTCGTTTGAAATGTACTTCTCAATGTGCCGGGCCAGGGCAGGCAAAGCCGCCTTTATCGGCAGGTCGTAGATCGCGCGAGCGGCCTCCTGGACGAGGAAGTCGTCTTCGTCTTCGAGGAAATCTGCGATGCGCGGCTCCTGAAGCCGGCGGAAGGTGAGAATAATACCGAGCCTGACCGCTCTCGATTTGTCGTTTATTTGACTGGCAAGAAACTCACGATCGCCGATGAGTTCGATAGCGTGGACAGCCGCGTGGCGAAGGTATGCATCCTTATCGTCATTTTCTCTGAGCAACTGCAGTAAAGACGGCAGCGCCGGTGAATGCTTCATGCGGCCCAAAGCTATCGCTGCGAAAAATCGAACCCGATTGCTCTGATCGGTCAGCAGAGGCATCAGCTTTGCGCCTGCATCGCCGAATCTTTCGTCACCCAGGACCTTCGCAGCATTGGCTCGGACTTCCGGATGATCATCTTCTAGGAGAGGCATCAGGTGCTGCAAAGCTGCAGCTTCCCTGCGGCCGATGATTCCGATGCCCCAGATGCCGTGCAGACGTTGGATGAGATCGCGGTCCGGAGACGTCGCATCCCGCAGCAGAGACAGGCCATCCTTTCGCGCTGCGAGCTCGAACTGCGCACGCTGGCGGACGCGCATGTCAGGGTGTGTGAGCAGTTCGGCGAGTTGATCAGCAGCGGTTTTCGCGAAACCTTTTGCGATGAGTTGCTTTGTCTCAGCGACGATGGGGCGAGAGACATCTTTCGTTTCGTAAAGAGAAAAGAGGCGGCCGCCGCCGGTACCATTGGGGCCGTTGATCCAGTCGCACAAGTACATCTTGCCGTCGTAACCGAAGTCCACGTCAGTGAGCAGGACGTTCCAGATGAATCGGTGGGGATCTTCGATACGGAAACCGGCGCCTTCCGGGACGACCTTGAAAGCTTCGATGCCGCTGCGACGTGGCGACGACAGAAAATTGCAGATGAAGAAATAATCTTTGTACCCTTTCTGAAACGTGAGACCGGGATTGTATGCCAGCCCGCACGGCCCGGAACCGATATGCGTAATGGCCGGCAAACACCACGCGGGCTGGTCCGGGATGCCCCTTTCATACATCTTCTCCGCGAACCACGGATTGGTCTTCCAGCGATCGCTCTCCTGGCCGAGGAAACGTTTGAACTCGATCTGATGGGCCATGTCCCAACCCGATTCGCCCCCCGGCACGATGCAGACGAGCCGGTCTCGATCGCCTCCGCCCTGGTTGTTATCCACCGTGAACAGGTTGCCGAACTTGTCGAATCGAAGCTCCATTGGATTGCGCAGCCCCGTGTGCACTCTTTCCACGTTGCTGCCATCGAGCTCGCAGCGGAAGACCGCGCCATCGCCCGGCCCGACATAACGTTTGCCTTCCCTGGTGGTGATGTTGTAGCCACGGTCGCCGATACTCCAGTAGAGGCGTCCGTCGTGGCCGATCGCGAGCCCGTGCATGTCGTGGCCGCGTAACGAAACCTTCACACCGAACCCGCCCTGGATGGAATCACGCACCTCGGCTTTGCCGTCGCCGTCTGCATCCTTCAGCGAATAAAGGTGAGGGATGCAGGTGTAATAGACGGTGCCGTTACGCGCGAGCAGACCGGCGCCGGTGCCGTCGAGCGGGTGATTGAACTTGTCCGCGAATGTGGACACGGTATCGGCCCGTCCATCCCCGTCTTTATCTTCGACGGTCTGGATGCGCTCCTCGAAATCGGTGTAATACGACATGGGAGTCTTCTCCTGCCATTTCTTGTACATGGCCAGGCGGTCTTCGACGGTCTGCGAAGCGACGTCGTCAAGGATCCAGTGCTCCTGAAATCGGTTGTCTTCGATGCCCTTCAACTGGCGGAAAGTCTCGGCCACCAGGAACCGGCCCTGCTCATCGATGGCGAACGTAACAGGATTCGCTATCTGCGTGCGATCGGCGAACAACTCGATCTTGAAATGGCCCCTGAAGTCGAATGTCCTGGCGACTTCGTTGTCCTGCTGGATCAGTTTCTCCGGTGTCAGTTTGGGCGGGGCTTCGGCTTTCATCTTCTTAATTTTCAGAGGCTCATCGCTCTGGACGATGTGATCGATAAGAACGTGTCCCCATCCGCCTGAGTGCTCATCAATGATTTTCAGAACGGCTGTCTTGCCTTCGTGTTTGGAGACATCCCACTGGGCATGACGCAGCTTCTCCTTGTCGTGCCCGGTGGCAGTACGGACGATCTTCTTATCCACGAGAAGGTCCATGCACGTCTGTCCGGGGTGGTTTCCACCGCCAATGAGAAACTGGAGATACTTCCGCTCTATCTTGAATGGAGGCGAGGTGAGTGAGCCGGTCGAGACATCTTTGTCGTAGTACGAATTGACCAGTGAGAAGCCACGGAAGTCGGTCACCTTGCCCTGCGCTGCCAGGGTGCCGGGGGCGGGGGATAGGCCGAACGCCTTGCCCACCGCTTTCCAGCGTCCGTAGTCCTTGCCCTCGAAATCAGCGACGAGGATCTCCTTGCGAGCCTCTTCGGCGAAGAGAGGTACGGACAGGAGGCAAATAACAGAGCAAGCCAGGGATTTCATGGAGGTCTTTTTACACCAGCTTTCTGGTTTCAAAAGCTGTGCGTTTTCGGGTCGAGGATGCGAGGGCCGTGATCGACCGTGTGGCGCGGGAAAACGTGGAGCTTGTGGATGGCGGGGAGGAACCAGAGGCATCCGTTCTTGACGGTTGGGTCGCCGAGAGGCAGATGTTGATGCCGCGGTATGTGCATTCCGGGCTGTGATAGCCTGAGCTGTTGCCATGGAGTCCGCGCTCCGAGCCATGGCGGTTTGTAGATCATGGGTTGCCGGGTTGGGATATCAGGGCTCGTAGGTTTCCCTGATCTCAAATCGGCCCAGCTTGCCGGCCAGTGGGTCCCTTTTTTCGATCTTGCCTATCTTTGCGCCCTGGGGGCCTCTGGTGATGGCTCGCAGAAAGACTTTCATGTACTTGCTTTCGCCTTCAGCCATCACTTCCATTCTGCCGTCTGTCCAGTTTCTGACCCACCCCTTTATTCTGTATCTCTTGGCGGTCGCTTCGATGAATTCTCTGAACCGGACTCCACGGATCTTTTTCCCGCTGTAGATCCAGTTCACACGCGGATTTTTGCCGACGTATTTCTCCGGCAGTGGATCATCCGGGCTTTCCTTGAGGCTTGACTCGAGCAGCAATCTGACGACATCCGACTTGGGAAGCCTCTTGGAGTTAGCCCGATACCTGCCCGGCTGCCTGGCGACTCTGTATGGATTCTGAATGACAGCGGAAGGATCGTGTGTAGTCGATATCAGGCTCTTTTTGATATCTGCTTCCAGGACGGGTTTATCTGTTTCGGGGTCTTTCACGGTCCGAGAGCCGGTGAACACCCAGTCAGCGACAGGCATGAGACGTCTGTCTTCCATGTCCAGAATCATCTCTTCCAGCTTTTGCCTTTTCATATTTTTTCCATCCAGCCACTCGACATAGATTTTCACTCTGTCGCCGGCCGGCAGCACGTATTTGCCATCTACCTCTCGGCCCGACAGACCGGGCTTGGCGCCGATTCGGGCCAGCATGGACTTCAACTGTTCCCCGGTAACATCGGCTACGAAAAGTGAGGACTCCTCACTGCCAGTGGACACGAGAACGTTATCGATCATCCCCTTGGTCTTGGAGAGATCCGCCTTTTTGGCAATGATCCCCACCTGCTTTTTATCAAGGTCGACTCCTATATTCTGCGCGGTGGCAGCGGACAGATAAAAGAAAGCGATCAGCGGAAGGTAAAGAGACTTCATTCCTGTTTTCCTCCTGAAATTGCCTGCACGGCGGGGGAATTACTCGTCTGACTCATAAGGCCGGAAGCCGCGGACCATGAAGCCTCGCTCGTCGCCTTTGCTCTCCCGAGGGTTCTGAGCGTTCCTGGCGCGGTTTTCCGTGGTGGTACCGCCAACGATGACGTAATCATCAATGCTGCGGTAACGATGAATGAAAATGGGGCGTGGCTTATCTGAAAAATTCTGTTTCGAGCCGTGAATGCACTTCACGTGAAAAAGAATTCCGTCGCCTGCTTTGCCTTCGACGGGCAGCGATCGTTCCCAGGGCCAATCGTCAGGGTCGAGCCCGAGGTGAGAGAAGGTATCCGTGTGCTCCAACTGCCCAAGTTTGAACGAGCCGGGCACGACATGCAGGCAACCGTTATTCAGACCGGTGTCTATACAATAACTCAAGACGGCCACCGGGCCAAAATATTTGTGTTCAAAATAAGCCGAGTCCTGATGCAGATGCTTTGGATGCCCTCCGACCGGTTCTTTGCAGAGGGATTGCCCATTGCCGAAGAGCTCTACATTAGGGCCGAGAATCGCCTCGGCCAGGTCGAGCATCTTTGGATTCAGGCCAGATTGAAAGAATGCCGCGCTCGTCTGGTAACCGATCGGGACGCACATGATCTGCTGTTCCCGCTGATAGCTTTCCGGGGCGGGGAGGAAGAGTGCACCGTCGGGTGTCTTCCAGCCTTCAACGACCTTCTCAGCCTGATCGAGCAGGCCGATGGAACGCTCCACGGTCGCGAGAATGTCGCGCTGAATCGCTTCCGCGTATTCCTTGAAAAGTCCCCGGACAACCAGGCAACCGTGTTCCTTAAAAATTTCGGCGCCCTTCTCCGGATCGAGGTCATCGGCGAAAACTTCGATATCTTCGATGGTTACTTCAGGTAGGACCGCGGTGGTCATGGTAAATCCGGAAAGGGAAGGTTCTCTAATTCATACAAACCAGATTGACGATCTCACTCAATCGAGCTCGGCTTCGCAAGCCGGCACATTTTCTACGATTCGGGGCGCGGCTCAAACCAACACGCTACCTGGTGCCGTTTGTTTCCCTCGAGGGGCGGACCTTGAGCGCACTTGTCTTCGTCTCGCAGGGCGTGTTGACACTCGTTGAAGAAGACGCAGCCGGAGTCACTTTCTTCGAGCTGATGTCCCGCTCCAGTTTCAAGCTCATCCCAGCTCCCAGTACCTGCGTGCATCAACTGCTCAGTAAACGGATGCCTCGGATCCGGCCTGACGTCGCTGATGATCTCCGGGTCGCCATGCTCGACGATGCGGCCGGCGTACATGACCGCGACGCGTGAACAGAGCTTTCGGAGAATCGGCAGGTCGTGAGAGATGATCAGCAGCGTCAGCCCCATCTCTATTTGCACATCGGCCAGAAAGCTGATGAGTGAAGCGCAGTTTTCAGCATCGAGCCCGGTCGTCGGCTCGTCCGCGATCAGAAGCTGAGGCCCGCGTTTCGGAATCTGCAGACCGAACCCAAGCGCGGCCATGCTCTGGGCGATGATGGTTCTTCGTGCTTCGCCGCCGCTGAGGTAGCAGGATTTTCTGTGAAGAAGCTGTTCAGGCAGGTGCAGCGAACGGAACAGAGAATGGACCAGCCCCCTTCGCTCATCGGCGCTCAGCTTCGGGAAATGGATCCGGTACGCTTCTTCGACCGCTTCACCTGCTGAGGATTCCGGGTCGAGCGCTGTATCGGCATCCTGATAAACGAGCTGCAGCGATGAGCGCATCCGGCGCCACTCGAAGGGCGTCGCGGCATCCGGCCTGAATGCGGCAGCGTCTGCGAGCCGCAGCTCAATCTCACCTTCCTGCGTGGTGTCGAGCCCGATGACCAGGCGGGCCAGGGTAGTCTTGCCGCAGCCGGATTCACCGAGCAGTCCGATGCATTCGCCCTCCCCAACACTCAACGAAACATCATCGACAGCCGTGGTTTCGCCAAATTGTTTTGTGACGCCGCGGACAGTGACCGTAGGCTCGTCCGGCTCTTCAGAAACTACGTGGTCCTGGAACCCCGCGACAGGAGAAGAAGGCTGCCGCTGAGCGTAGGCACCACTATGAAGATCCCTGAAAGTGGAGAACAGTTTTCGAGAATAGTCGTGTTCCGCTTCTTCCCAGAGATTGGCAAACGGTGCATCCTCGACGATGCATCCGTCCTCGAGTACGTAGACTCGGTGTGCCAGTTTCTCAAGAAGATGAAGATCGTGGCTGAGCAAAACCATGGTGAAGCCGCGCTCTTTCTGGATGCGACCCAGCAATTCCGCGGCTCGGGCGCGGATACGCATATCGAGTCTGATAAGCGGCTCATCCGCAATCAAGAGTTTTATCCCCGATGAAAGTGCCATCGCCAAGTGGACACGCTGGCACATGCCGGTACTGAGCTGGGCCGGATAGAGCCGGGTGACCGAGGACGGCAGCTCGACCAGTTCGAGCGCGTCATCCACGCTCAGTTCGCCGGCGCCGGCCTGTGAGATAATTCGGCCGATGGTGATATATGGATTCAGCGTATCCCGCGGATCCTGGAGCATGAGAAACGCGCCCGAACGGCGAAGACGGTCAGCCTCATTCTCGAAATTCCTGCGCCATTGTTTCCAATCAGAAGAGTGTGAGCTGGCTGTAAAGGCTGACTCGTTGGATTCATTGTCACTCGGCACGAATCCGACATTTCCTTCGCTGCTCCCAGCCGTATCAGAGATCCTCCCACCAACAATCCCGGGCCGCGAATCGATCAGTCCCAGCATCGTCCGGGCGAGCGTGCTTTTCCCTCCGCCGGAAACGCCTGTGATACCGATGACCTCTCCAGCTCCGGCCGAGACTGAGCAGTCTCTGAGCGCCCAAACCAGTTCGCCTGCCTGGGGGCTGTAGAAACAGACGGAGAGAGATTTGATTTGAAGCAGGTGGCCGGAAGAGATGGCTGATGGTTGATGGTTGATGGTTGAACCTGCCATCTCACTATC
>JASLXP010000944.1 GCA_030740295.1 Planctomycetota bacterium | reverse complement strand
AATTCTCAAAAGCACTTCCGGCTTGGAATACCAAACCGCTGGCGAAGGGCATCAAACACTTCATAAATAAGGCGAAAGAAAAAAGTCGGACGGCCCAACCACTTCGGGTATGTCATGAGCAAAACAAAGAGACGAACTTTTATCAGGAATTCGGTGGCTGCCGGTACTGCAACTCTCGCCCTGCCTCGCTTCAGCATTGGCGAAGCTGGAGAATCTCCCAACTCGAAACTCAACCTGGCATTTATCGGGTGCGCCGGGCGCGGGGCAAGATCGCTCAACAGTTGTAAATCTGAGAACTATGTCGCGCTCTGCGATGTGGATGAAGCGCATGCGGCCAAGAGCTTCAAACAGTTCCCTGACGCCAGGCGCTTTCAGGATTTTCGGGTCATGTTCGACAAGATGGAGAAGGAAATTGACGCGGTAGTTGTATCGACTCCCGATCACACGCACTTTGCAGCGACCATGGAGGCCATGAGGCGGGGCAAGCATGTTTATGTCGAGAAGCCGCTCACTCATGACATCTGGCAGGCGCGCACGTTGCGAAAGGCCAAGCACCACTACAAGCTCGTTACGCAGATGGGCAATCAGGCTCATGCAACAAACGGAATCCGCAACGCGGTCGAATGGAGCCGTGCTGGCCTCATTGGCGAGATCAAAGAAGTCCAGGTAGCTCACAGCGGTCCGAACTTCGGAAGCAAGTTCTTTACGAATCCTGAGACCATGCCCCCGAAGGCGGACGAGATACCTGAAACAATGGATTGGGATCTGTGGCTCGGTCCGCTTTCTCCTCGTGACTATTCGCCGGAATACGCACCGCACAGTTGGCGCTCTTTCTGGGACATGGGCGGCGGTATGCTCGGCGACTGGGGATGCCACACGGTGGATGCGCCGGTCTGGGCCCTCGATCTCGGATTGCCCGGCAAGGTCGAGGTGGTCGAATGTGCCAAAGCTCCAGTGGGCGTTATTCCGGCTCACTCCGTGCTCAAGTTTCACTTCCCGGGCAAGGACGGAAAGCCACCTGTCGTCATGACCTGGTATGACGGCATGAAAAACGAAGGAACGAAGCCGCCCGCAGCTCCGGATTACGGGTACAAAAAACTCGGAGGCGGCGCCATCCTGATGGGTGACAAGGGCTGCATCGTCACGCCCGGCCATCCCCGCAACGCTACCATCTATCCACGAACTTACTTCCGCGACATCAAAGACCAACTTCCCGAACAAAGTATCCCCCGCGTCCCGGATTCCTCCCCCTACAAAGAGTGGTTCCGCGCCATCAAGGGTGAAGGCCCCGAGCCCGGCTCGAACTTCGATTACTCCGCCCATCTGACAGAGATTGTCCTGCTCGGCGTGCTGGCGCAACGCACGGGCAAGAGTTTCGAGTGGGACGCTGAAAAATGCCAGAGCGGAGATCCGGAGATCGACGTATTCATCAAACAGCCCGTCCGCAAGGGATGGGAGTATGGTGAGGAGCTCTGGAAGGAAGGATAGGAGGCTCAGCGGCTGGGAAGCCTACGCCAGACACTTCTTCGGTACCTTACATACCATGGTGTATGCCGGATCGAAGATGTTGCCGAGATCGTATTCCACACATTGCCCCAGCAGCATGTTGGCGGCAAGGGCGTCGAAACCGTAATCCTGTTGCAGCCATTTCAGCATCTCGGTCGTTGCGTGCTG
Source organism: Planctomycetota bacterium (assembly GCA_030740295.1). The sequence continues at coordinate 434 of JASLXP010000944.1, read as the reverse complement.
AACGCATTGATCCAGCGGGCGTGCGTTGCCGACGGTGAAGACGTAATCGTCGTTTTCGCCCCGCGGCCATGACGACTCTTTTCCCTTGAGCACTTTGAACGTGACCTGGACATCCATACTGATCTCGACACCAGTGCCGACGATTTCGCCGCAGCCCTGGGTCGCGTGTCCGTCGCCAAGATGGAACAACGCGCCCTCAGCAAACACGGGGAAGTAACAGGTAACTCCGCTGACGTAACCCCGGTAATCCATGTTGCCACCGTTGGGGCCGGACGTACCCGTATTGATGGACTGCCCGCCCGGTGGTGCAACGCCGAAACAGCCGAGCATGGGAGCGAGAGGAGCGACGATCTTGTCCGGTGTATGGCCGGGCAGTTCGGCAGTAGCTGTGCCCGCTTCCAGATCTATCTGCCAGTCGATGATTTCATGGTCGT
>JASLXP010000943.1 GCA_030740295.1 Planctomycetota bacterium | reverse complement strand
CGGCCCTGAACCAGAACATCTTTTTGTGGGACACCTGTTTTCTGACGATGTTCTGCAACTATGCCCATCGGTTCGTACCCGGTATAGGCTCGGTGGACAACTTCTACGTGAAACAGCATGAGACCGGTGAAATCTGCAGGGAAATCAACCGGAACTCGGGAGTCGACTTCGATCCGTGGATCAACCGGGAGCGGCGCGATCTTTACAGTGCTTGGGGCAACACAAAAGCCGGATATCCGATCACGTACCGTGATCGCGAGATTCCGCAGCCTCCTCCGCTTCTTACACTTGACGCACTCAATCACCCCATTCTGGCCTGGGCAGAGCAAGAGAGCCTGCGCATAACCGGGGACCACAGTCGCATCGGACTCGTTTATGAGCCATTGGTGCGATACTACAGGGCGCTTCAGAAGTATATCCGCCAGGGAAACGGCCTCTACATTACCGATTGGGCCAGCATGGACAATTCCCCGCGTAATCGTTTTATCGAGGGAGGGGGCACTGCGGTCGACACTTCTTCGGAAATGGTGATGTTCGGTAACCAGCTTGCCGAGTTTGCCGCTTTCCTCGGAAAGAAGAAGGAAGCCATCGCGTTCCGCAAAGAGGCCGATGAAGACGCCAGACTGATCCGCGAAAAGATGTGGGATCCGGAGGAGAAGTTCTTCTATGACTTGACGCTCGACGAGAATCGCGTCCCAGTCAAGACCATCGCGGGTTACTGGGTCCTGCTGTCCGGTGTCGCAACTCCCGAACAGGCTGATGCGCTGGCCGCTGAATTGAGCAATCCCAAGACCTTCGGCCGTCCCCATCGCGTGCCGACGCTTGCTGCCGACCAAGCCGGCTATCACGAGTACGGAGACTACTGGAAAGGCGCGGTTTGGGCGCCGACGGAGATGATGGTCGTTCGCGGTCTCGAACGATATGGCAAACATGATCTCGCCCGCGAGATCGCCATGGAGCATCTGAGCCATATCGGAACCGTCTTCGAGAAGACGGGAACCGTCTGGGAAAACTACTCGGCCGAGATGAGCGCACAGGGCAACCACTCCAGCCCCGATTTTGTCGGCTGGACGGGTCTTGGCCCAATTCTCTTCTTGTTCGAATTCGCTATCGGCATCAAGGCCGATGCCGTCGAGAATAGCATCGTATGGAACGTGACCAGCCCGCAACGCGTGGGCATTGAGAACTTCTGGTTTGGCGACAAGACCGTGGATCTTGTCTGCGAGGCAGTGGGCGAGAACGGCATACGGACACTCAAGGTCTTCAGCACTGAGCCGTTCACGCTGGTCGTTCACTGGAAGGAGAAACAGGCGAAGTTTGAAGTTTCTGCCGGGAAAGAAATATCGCAACAGATCTGACGCGTGGCGCGGCCTTCGAGCACGAAGACGTGATACAATCGTGATTCATTCGATCATGGTAAGTAGCTCCCTGGGTAGCCTGTGGTGGATAGGCAAAAACGACAGGCTGTTCTGCCTAACCAGCGCATGCAGCGGACTTGGCCGCTGACGCGCGAGACGTTAGGCCTGCGTTCTTCGGCAATCGAACATCGCTCAGGCCAAACCAGGGACCTTCTTTCGCTTATTTCGCCTGTCCCCGGACGATTGCCAGAATCCCGTCTTTGAGGGGTTGGGGAAGTTCCTCCCAGGCATCGGCAACTTCTTGCAGGTCTGACAACAAAGTCTGTTTTGAAA
>JASLXP010000942.1 GCA_030740295.1 Planctomycetota bacterium | reverse complement strand
GTGATGATCCTGGATGAATTTGCACTCATCTTGCCCAGATTCCACTCAAGCGAATTCTGCGTCGTCGTCCTTGGTGAAGGACTGGCTTTTCCAAATCTGTACGACGCAGGGATCTGGTCTTCGACAACCACGTCTTCTATTGGGTTTGCCGCGAGGTTAGTGACGGTGATTGTGTAATCGAATGTCCTGTTGAGTTGGACTTCCTTCGGCCAGGCCTTCAGCACCTTCACTACGCTGGTATCCAGATCACCCGTGGGAAAGGCCAGGTAAACAGAGTTCTGGCTCTGCCGTTCAGCAGGTTGGGAGACTACCGGCCCGCTCTTCCGCTTCTTTTTCCAGAATTGGGCATCCGCCGGTGAGGTGAAAAGCAGCACGAATAAAGCCAAGGTGGTACAGATAGATTTCAATGGCATTGGGGATCCCCTTTGTGGGAACAGATGGAGTCAGAATTACAGGAGACTTCCTGCATTGAACGGGGCGGCCACAAGACCTACATTTCAGCCAATAAGGAGCGGGGTGGGACCTCAGCACAGGGCGCGCCTGAAAGCCTGCCCAAAAGACTTCTGAAGTCATCTCAGAAATCGACTCACATACTATATCTCTATGCTCTCGTCTGCCCGTTCTTGCTGGATGATGACGCTGATTACATCTTTCAAAAATTCTGGCAATGGGCCCCTGCCCACGTCTGCAATCTAGAACAACAGATGCCTCGAATTCTCATCGCTCTGCTCATCCTGACATCTGTGACCGCAGAAGTCCCCGATTGGGCTTCAGCCCTCCCCGACAAATCGCAGGGCTTCGGCCCGACGATTACTCGAAGGGAAGTGTGGGATAGGCTGGCGGGGAACCCAGATTGGAACAGGCTCATTCAGCAGGCGGAGCAGTTGAAGAAGACGCCCATCCCCGATCAGCCGGACGAGCTATTCCTGGATTTTTCAGAGACTGGCAACCGTTCACGATGGCAGCGAGTGGCCGGCAAGCGACGGTCTCGTATCCGTACACTCACCCTCGCCGAATGCCTCGAAAACAAAGACCGCTTCATTCAGCCGCTTGAAAAGACCGTAAGAGCGCTCTGCACCGAACGCACGTGGGTGATGCCCGCGCACGATCGGAGTCTCCGGAATTTTCATGGCAAAGTTAAGGAGATCGATCTCGTCTCTTCGTCCCTCGGTTGGGAACTGGCAACGGCAACACATCTCCTCGGCAACAAGCTGAGCCCTGAGACCCGGAAACTCATCCTTGAAAACGTGCGGCGCCGTGTGATTGATCCCTTCATCGAAATGGTCGATGGTAAACGCAAAGCCATGTGGTGGATGCGAGGCACAAACAACTGGAATGCTGTCTGCCACGCGTGCGTCACTGGAGCGGCACTCGGTCTGGCGGATTCAAAGGACGAACGAACTAAAATCGTTCAGGCCGCAGTGAAGAATTCACAGCGGTTCCTGCAAGGATTTACCAGCGACGGCTATTGCAGTGAAGGTGTGGGCTACTGGAATTACGGCTTCGGGCACTTCCTTCTTCTGTCTGAATCCATTTACCAGGCCACAGACGGCAGATTCGATCTTCTCGCGAGAGCGGATGTCCTCCAGCCTGCGCTGTATGGCAGCCGCATCGAAATTGCCAACGGCGTTTATCCAGCTTTCGCTGATTGCTCTGTTCGCTCAAAGCCAAATAGCAGATACATGAAATTCCTGAGCCGGCGTTTCAGGCTGGGGATCGAGCGATATGAAGGCCTGGACACCAAAGCGCCATCCGGCAGCCTCTCTGAAATCATGCTGCTCGCTGTGTCGCACGACGGTGGCCTTCAGAACAGAACGCAGCCGGAACAGAGCGTTGATCTGAATGAAAGTAAGCGAACCTATTTTAAAGATGCTGGGGTCCTCATCTGCCGGTCTGATGCATCCGATGGCCTTGCCGTGGCACTCAAAGGCGGGCACAACGGGGAGCATCATAATCACAACGACGTCGGTTCTTTTATCGTGGTCTCCGGACGTCGTGCGGTGTTGGTCGATCCCGGTGCGGAGGTCTACACCGCCCGAACATTCAGCGGCCGCCGGTATGAAAGCAAAGTCCTCAATTCGTACGGTCATCCGGTCCCGCTGATTGGAGGCAAGCTGCAGCGGAAGGGACGGGCAGCCACAGGCAAAGTGCTCAAGGCCGAATTCACGCCTGAGCAGGACACCTTCGTCCTCGACCTTAAATCGGCTTACGGTGTCAAGACGATCCAGCGGCTCGAACGGACCTTCGTTTACTCGCGGGTGGACGGCACCTCGTTGAAAGTGTCAGACAAGATCGAGATTGCGGAACCGGCAACATTCGAAACGGCGCTGATTACTTTCGGTGGATGGAGGCAGACCTCTGAGACCTCGCTCCTCATTTACGAAGCGGATGCCGCAGTGAATGTGGTGGTCGAATCGTCCGGACCGTTCGAGGTTGTCCCTGAAATCATCCGTGAGGATGTCTCCGCACCGTCACTGCCGCTCCGCCTTGGCTTGCGACTAAAACAGCCGGTCAAGAGGGCTGAAATCACTCTGACCATAACACCCGCTTCGCCAACACAGTCGCAGGACGGGCAGCTTCTGCAGAACGGCGGCTTTGAAGCTGAGGACTGGTCCTGGAACGTTCGAAGAGACTCCTTCTCCAGCATATCGGATGAACGCTTCGCGGAGGGAAAACACTCATTGAAGATTACGGACAACGAAGACCAGCGCGGCTCGAACGTCAGTTCTTCTTTTATTCCCCTCGCAGCCGGTCAGCGCTACAAACTCGAAGGAGAGATCTTCCACGAATCCGGAAGCGGCGTCGGCCTGTATGTGAAGTTTTACAGCAAAGACCAGAAGCTCCTGAACAGACAGCTCAATGAGCGTGGTCACATCGCGTCCATCGGCACGCCGGAAGCAAAACTCAATGAGTGGCTGCCATTTTCCTACCCGTTCTCGACTCCCGACGGCACCGCATTCATTCAGGTCTGGATTCATTCATACAATGCGGCAAAAGTGACGGCTTTTCTGGATAAGCTCGGTATCATAAGAGCGGAATAAAGGCAGGTCGTTAGCTGAGGGGAAAGCGACACTGCTTGCGCGGACACCTGTTAGATCACTCGAAAGAGCCGGTTAGCCCGGTCACGCTGGACAGCCAGTGAGTGCTGTATTAGGAAATTCCCTTGCCAGAACTCATGGACTTCTCTGACAGACGCGATGCTAACAGATCAGGAATATTTACGGCCACTTTACCAGCCGCCTATTAATGATGCCGGAAGAACAGATTAAAGCCCTGCTCATAGAAGATTCGGAAGCGGATTATGCTCTGATTAAGGAATACGTCAGCAGCTCTATCAACACCAGCTTCGAGCTGGAGCGTGCCGACCGTTTGAGTAAAGGCATCGGAATGCTTGCCAACACCCACTACGACGTTGCCTTGCTCGATCTTTCTCTACCTGACAGTTCCGGCATGGAGACGGTGACCAGGTTCAGAGAGCAGATCGATGATGTACCGGTTGTCGTGATGTCCGGTCTTCTTGATGAGAACATCGCAATCCAGTGCGTTCAGCAGGGAGCACAGGACTACCTGGTGAAAACCCGGATGAGCACGGAAGCCATTGTGCGCGCTGTGAAGTACGCCATTCAACGGCATCGCATCCAGTCTGGAATCGAGAGAGGCAAGAAGGAATATGACTCCGGTGAGTACGGTGTCGCGGCCGAACCAGACGAGAACGTGGCTGCCGCTGGCGACGAGAAGATAACTGCCGCTGGCAATGATCTGTTCGGCATACCGACCGCGGAAATATCCCTTGAAGAGACAAGTCTATCCTCCTTTGGCAGCCGTCTGGCCCTCATATTCCGGACGTGCAAAAAGGGAAATAAGGTGTCGTCCGAAGTCATAACACTCCAACTCAAGGGGATCGCCCAGAGTCTGAAAGCAATGCAGCCTAACGGCAGTGACGTCATCGCCGTGATCAAAAGAGCTCTGCAGCGGGAGAATATCTCCGCACTCGACGTGGACGTAATCCCTATCTGTTTTGAGCTCTTCTCTATGATGGTGACCCAATACTGGCCTGAAGAAGAATCAGGCTAGAGTATGCGACGGTTTTGCGGCTGTGTGGAGTGGCTTCGTCACCCGGCTGACCGATTGGCTAAATCCTTGAAGCCAGTATCCGGCGTCAGCGCCATACCATCCAACTCCCTCCACCAAGCCCGACCATGCCAGGCATCAAAACAATACGTGATCTCACCTATGCAGAATATGGTGACGTTTCTCTACCACTCGATCTGCACATCCCGGAAGATGCGGAGAATCCTCCAGTAATTCTGTGGATCCCTGTCGGCGGCTGGCGAAATTCAAATCGCGATGGCGCTCCCGTCTGGCTGACCGA
>JASLXP010000941.1 GCA_030740295.1 Planctomycetota bacterium | reverse complement strand
AGATTCGAAAAGCAATCACGAATACCCACCATTGCCAACGCTCCCGATGAGGATGAGCCTCTGGAAGAGGACGTTCCTGACTTCGAGGACCTTGCCGACCCCACTCCCGCTGGAAGTAATAAACCAGCAACCTTCGAGATGCTGGCGATAAAGCAGAATTGGACTGAACGTTAATCCTCGAATAGCTCAGGTCGCACGGTAGGCGCGATATCCGATTCCTCGAAAACTGGCACAGGCTCCCGCTGCTCTGGATTCTGCTCCTTTCCGGCACCGATAGGCTCGATGACAAACTCGAGCCCGAGGCCGTCGATCCGCTGCTTGATAATCTCGCGCTCAGGTGTGATGAATGCCGTGGATGCTCCAAGGTCGTCGACGGTGATCTTCACCACAAAAACATCGTAAGTGTTCTTGTCGACGGACAACTGGTCCAGCCTGGAAACGATGGCTCTGGCTTCCTGAAATTTCTGAGTAATTGGATTGAACACCTGGTAGCGCCAGGTCCTTCCAAGCTCCAGGTCGGGCATGATGTCGAAGGGTGAGACGATGTTTGCCAGGACTTCATCCCCTTTGAACGGGATTCGAGTCACGCCCAGACTGCTGCCATCCATGCGGGTCAATTTCACATGAAGATGTTCATCGACAACCCGGCCACTGAGATTAAGAGCGCCAGTTTCAATTATGGGAATTGCCAGAGTACCCCGGATGTTGCGCAGCCTGAAATCAGGGCCAATCGACATCTTAATCCGCACGCTTGAAGGCCGGTCACCAAGTATCGACATCTGCAGCCGAGTAAAGGACTCGATATCGAATCCTGGGCTCTTTTGCCGATAGGTGGTCCGGGTCATCCCGATGCGTTTGCCTCCCAGGTAAATCCCCATCTGCTTCTGCTTGTTAAGAGATCTTGTTTGGATGATCGAAGCGTAACCAACCTGTGAACTGCTTTGCTGCCGCTGCCGCCAGGTACGATGAACCAGCATGCTCATCATGCCCAACCAGAAAATCGTAATGGCCGTTGCTATCGTCTTCTTACCCATGTTTCCATTGTCCGTCCGGGACCGGTTCGCCACAACAGCCGGTTAATCGGCTGAGCTATCGTCAGGACTTCCTGCTCTATTCAGAGTGTGCGGCGATGCCCAGTTACTATATCGCGAAACCAACTGCTGCCCAGTTTTCCCTTGTTCTGCCGGACCTCACGAGACCTTGCCGCCTCCAACTTCATTCTCGCTGATGCTCCTCTGCATCATGTGCAGCGCCACTTTCAGATTGGCCTGAGTCCATAGGAGCGGCGTCACATCATTTGGAACGTACTTGCCATCCTCGAGAAAATAGGATTCGGGACACTTGAACGCTCCGAACTGGCAATCTTCACCGGTGATCTGTCCGAGCGAGCGATTCAGGTACTCCGTCTGACTGGCAAGCGCGCCTTCCTCGTGTGTCTCATGAAATCTCAATCCATAGAAAGACGAAAGAGTCGGATCGAAGATGCACCATTGCGCTTCCTCGCCTTCCGCGAGCAACGCATCACGCTCAGACATGTCGTCGCTGAAATCGGTGGTACGGACCTCTTCGCTCATCTTGGCTCGATAATCAGCACACCAGTAAGAATCACCCAGATATCGGCGGATACCATAGTCGCCCTGCAGGTTTTCCGTGACATCAGCAACGATCTTCTCGGCAAGCTCTCCTTCAACAACCTGCGTTGGGAAGAGCAGGAACAACAGCGAGGCATCGTACCTACGGCTCTTGGCGGGATCGTCTTGCACGCATTCCGAAGGCAGGATGGCATACAGGGAATCGAGGCCCAGCTTGATCTCATCTTCGACCACGTGATTCACCACATTCCATTCGCCGACAGACACCTGGATCATGCCAAGTTTTTCGTAGAGCAACTGATGCATCCCTTGAAGACCGGCTGTAACCATGCCGATGCTGGATGCATTTACTTTTCGTGTCTCCTCCCAGTGACCGCTGTCCTCATCTTCATGAAATCCGATCGTCTGGAGATAGAGAACCAATAACCCGAGTAGTTCGAGGTCTTCCTTCTGAGGATAGATGTGGCCTTCGTGCGCCATCATTGAATATAGCCACATCAGAATCCCGAGCGCATCGTTCTGCGCATGCGCCCATTTTTCGTCGTTCTCCTCAAGCTCCGAGCCATTGAAACGGACGTGGGGCCGGTTCATCGGATCGGCCGGGTCAAGCTCGCCACGGACAATCTGTTCAATTCGGTGACGATGGGTCTTGTAGAATTTCTTGAGCGTCTGCACTGTCTTGACCGCGACGTCGATTTCGCCAGTGATGTAGTGCGCGTACGCCACATGGATGTTGTCACGGAGCCAGACATTATTGTAGCCGGTGTAATCGTTTCCTTCGGTGGTCGCTGCCGCGGAGAAGAGGCCGTTCTCCAGTCTTGGAAAATCAAACGTGCCTTTCTGATGCAGCAGTTCAGATATGGCGTGGATCTCGTCGAGAGTGTAATTATCTTTGATGAGCGGCTTGAGCTCTGCGTTGTGGATGTGCAGCATGGTGCGAAGCTTCAAAGGGATTAAAAACCAATCGGCATATTCGGTCAGCTATAGATGTTGCGATGGCTGGGGGCGGGAATCAAGCGAAGTAGAGAGAACCAGAGACGAACAGCGGAACAGCATGCCGGTGGAAAATCAGGGATTGAATTGGAGAAGATAACCTTGAAGATGGACAAGATGAGGAGAGTGATTCTCGAGCTCGATTCCGAACGCCGCCTGCTTTCCGGCAGCGAGGATGCTCTTGTGCACGCCATTCGCAAAGGGGCGGATCTCCGCATTTACACGGAGTTTTTGCATAACGAGCACATCGACGTTGCATCCGAAAATGCCGAACGCGTTCGTGAAGTCGCCGAATTCGGTGTCACGTACCTGGTGGAGGATCGCTGGGCGGCCGGAATCATGAGTCTGCGGCAGCCCATCAATCTGCCGGAAGGTTTTGGAGCGCAGCCATCCATGTCCTTTTTTCTATACAACCAGAACGGCGAGCAGGCCATTGCCAGGCCCTACCTTGATGGATCATCAGCGGCTGGCCCGCCGGGCCGTTCGCCCGCTCAGCCCCCGGATGGCATGCACAAGTATCACGTCCTGGACAGTTGGGACGGCGAGACAAACGCTCCCAGCCAGAACTTCATCTATGATTTTGATGTCTACCGTTTCTGTGTTAACGAATCGTGGCAAGAAGTGCTGGCTCACGATGAGCAAGGCCGTGTCGATTCCGGCTCGCCTGCTGATCTGGTTGACGCGTTTTCTGCCGGCTGCGCGGTCAAGGTAGCGGTCCGAGGTCTGTGCTCGGATATCGCCGGAAAAACAGAAAAGATCTCAAAGCACGAGGTGTTTGTTGAGACCGGATCTGGTTATTTCTACACCGAACGGGAGCTTTTCTTGGCAGGCACGCATCCTGTCATTCGAGTGAGACCAGGTATTCCAATGCGATACTCAACCGGCGGCTGGGATTTCGGCTGGCTCATGGTGCGGACGGACGGGCGAATCGTCTACCGGCGTTGCGATCCTTACACTCTGGAGTTTGCCGATCACGTTTACCGGTATCCGGTTCGATGGTTTATCCGTTAGGGGACGCGAAGAACCTGTTTTTCGACCGCAACGGTCAGGCCTCCATCCTCAACCAGGCACACACAGGCAACAATGATGAAACACATACTGATCGTTACCATCGATACCTTGCGCGCCGATTATGTTGGGTGTTACGGCCGGCGTGAAATCAGCACTCCAAATCTCGATCGTTTTGCCGCTGAGGGCGCGAGGTTTGGACAGCATCTGACCAGTGTGTCAGCCACCCTGACATCCCATTGCAGCCTGATGACCGGATGCACGCCTTCCGTCAACGGCATCAATTGGAACGGCGTCACACATCCTCGTCGCAGGAAGACGGCTGCGGAGATCGTGAACGAGGTGGGGTATTCGACTTCCGCTATCACGAGTTGGGGTGGCTTTCAGAATCAACAGGTTTACGGTTTTGAGAATGTTCGCAGTGAGGGAGGCGCCGCATCCGAAGAGAACCGCGGTGACCGCACGATCCGGCGAATCCTGGATTGGCTTGATGAGGTTGATGCCAGCCGGCCTCAATTGCTCTGGGTGCACTTCATCGATCCGCATACTCCGGACAATTGCCCCGAACCGTTTCCGCAGACTTATGAAGGTGAAGTGGAGTTCTCCGATACGCTGGTGGGCCAACT
>JASLXP010000940.1 GCA_030740295.1 Planctomycetota bacterium | reverse complement strand
AAGTAATCGGGGAAGGCCAGGAGTTTGTGCTGCAAGTCAAGACGCGTGGAAATGTGCCGCGGATTTGGCTGAAGCTGCTCGAGCTCATGGGGCGAGAGCTTGGTGGCTCTCCCGAAATGCACCTCGAGTCACGAACGAGAGACGATGCGCCGGCAGAGCAGAAACGCGAGCTGACAGGGATCGGTGAGGGACGTTACATCTTCGCCCAGTCCGACGTCCGCGGAGGCTTTCGCTACCGCGTTCGGTATGGGGACGCTCAGACGGACTGGTCTGAGGTCGAGGTAGTGTCGATCCCACAGGTCACTGAAATCAAGCTCCACATCACGCCTCCGCCTTATTCGCGCCTCGAGCGCCGCACTATCATCTTCGAGGGACAGTCTTTTCTTTTCCTCAAGGGCACACAGGTGAGGCTCGTCTTCAAGACCAATCAGGCGGCGGCGGAGAGGGTCATCCTGTCGGACATCCTGGAAAAGCCGGTGATTCCGATTTGGGATGAAGAAACCAACAGGGGGGCCTACCGATTCGTTCTGCGCGATAAAATGACCCTCCGAATAAGAATCAAGAACCAGCGCGGTTTTGAAAATGCGAATCCCTCTTCAGTTTCGTTTCAGTTGCTCGAAGACCACCCTCCCAGCGTGCTTATCAAGGCGGAAGAGGTTCTGCGTCATACGTCTGCGACCGACAGCTTGGCCCTTCCTTTCCATGTGGAGGACGATTATGGCATCTCTGAAATATCGGTCAGCTACATTGTGAATCCGGTGCCCGGCCAGAAGGAAGGGGCCGAAGAGGTAAAGCTGCCCTTCCGCGACCGGAATCGAAAGCTCACGGATGTGGGGCATTTCGATCTCAGGGCCGCGAAGGTTTATCCCGGTGACCGAATCCTGCTGCGGCTTCGCGCCAGGGACAGCGCGGGGCAGAGCGGCTTTTCCCAGGGCGTCCTCATTGACATCACTTCTTTCGGCCGGGGAGCGCGGGAAGAAATACGGATCAGGAATCTGAGATTCCTCGCCAAAGCCCTCGAAAGGGCCTCTGAATCAACATCGAAAGGCAACAAGCCGGAGTCGGCCAGCGTCTTCATCAGCGGCGGCATATACCGAAGGATCATCGAGGAAGCCAGGGCAAATGGAATCGGGATATCTGAGGAGACTTCTTTCACCTCACTTTTCAACCTTCTTGGCCGAGAGCATGTTCTGACCTCTTCATCCTGGGACAAGGAGGACTTGAGAAGAATTGACTCAGTATTGGCACTCTCAACGCTGCCAGCCGTCATCGGAGACGACATCGAATTCCGCAATGAGAGAGTGGTGCAATTGCTCGATGATGTCCTGCTCCCACTACTGGACTACCGGGAGCTCAAGAATCTCATGTGGCGCTTCTTCGGGCTTCGCGATGCTGTCTCGGTCCTGCTTGAAAAACCATCGGTCGATTCGGCCAGACTGGAACTGGTTTTCACAACCCTCGAGCGTTCCGCGGCCAGACTCCTGAAGGTGGCCTCGCGAATCAGATCTCTGGACTCCTCGCGGCTGAGGCAAGAGGTCAAAGCGATCACAGAAATCAGGAAAGCCATCCTCGGCAGCAAGGAATCGGAATCTCAGCAAGGCCCGGTGGACGGAGCTTTTGATGACGATCTCTTCACGCAGGAAGCAGGTCCGGAGGATGTTCAAAAAGAACCCGCAAAGGTCAGACCCGTTGCTGCAAAGGCGAAGCTGAAGCTCCTGTCGGAAAAATTGAGCCATCTTCTTTCAATCAGCCAGGGCGGTATCCTGGAAGCCCTGAAAGGGCAGAAGGAGGCCCGCCAGGCCCTTGTGGGGATGTATGAGAAACAGTTGGCAAACCTGATTGCGTCTCAAGCTGAAGGCGACCGCTTCCACGAGTGGTGGCGACAAGCCATGGAGTTCATTGACAGAAACACACGTCTGATGAGGGCCAACCCCCACCATCCGCTCTGGCCGTTGGTCAAAAATCATGTGTTGTCGCGCAGCCTTCTTTCCATAGTTCGGAAACTGGAGACAAAAGGCAAGAAAGGGAAGACCAAAGAACCTGAGCCGCCACCCACACCAGTGCTCCTGCAGCAAATGCCCCAGGTATTCCAGGCACACGAAAAGGCTCAAGACGAGCTACTGGTCTGCTCCGAGCTGATGGTACTGGATCGTCTTGAACACATTTCCGCTACCGAAAAGGAATTCGCCGCCAGGTGGTTGCTCGTGGAATTGGACGAGCGTCACAAGGGCGCGACCACCGAGAGGAAGGAAGCTTTAAAGGCCATGAGTCTGACCAAGACGCCCTCTGCCCCCTTTGCATTCCTGGCCCGACCGGAGTCCGTATGCCGGAGCAAGGCAGAATACCCGACCCTGGAGCGGCAACTGCGCACGGCTGTATCGGAGCAAGTCGCGCCAGCCACCATCGCTGACGAAGCGAATTACCTGCTGGCGAAGTTTCAGGCCACCAACAGAGTGCTCAATGTAAAGGACAAGGCTCAAGAGGGGCTCGCCCTCGAGAAACAGGTTTTACGCTGTCTCGTGGAACGACTTTACCTGGAGCTCATGGCTCTGCCGGTCGCGGCGGATTCCGCGCGCACGCTGGATAGCTTCTACCTCAAATTGAGGGAGTTTCGCGACCGGCCACCGATAACTCTGCACCGGCTCTCAGAGGCGCCGGGCGAAGGGCAACTGGTCCCGCAGATATTCGAGGACGTGGAGATTGATCTCAGAGCTCTTGGAAGACACCGGCGCACCGCGTACGGCAAGCTGAGCAGCATCATTGGCCGGTTTCAAAAGAAGGAGACGCAGGACCTTGATGACTACCAGCGCGTCCTGGCAGAAGAGTTCGAGAGGACGCGCTCCTATGTCGAGGTGTGCACTGAGCTGTCGGTTGCCGAAGATAGGACTGATGTCGCCCGGCGGACCATTGGCGACTCCGAAGAAGCGACCATGGCCTGGCTCTCTTCTTCGCTGACCCGTCTCCATTCCGCCGTCGCTCTCCTGCGAAAGGCCCAGTCGGCCCTCAAAGAAAATCGCTCCGCCAGTGGCGTTTATCGCACACTAATAGACCAGACGCAGCAGGCCATTGGACGCTATCTGAAGACGATCACTCTCTCGCAACCTTCGCCCTTCAGGGAACACCTCACCGCCGAGCTGCAAAACGCAGCCGCGAGCATTGCCAAACTGAAAGCCGCCCAGACGAACGCGGACACGGCAATCTACGAGACGGAAAACCTGGTCAGGAAACTGGAGGATTTATCTCAGGAAGTGACTGCTTATTCAGCACGAGTGGGAAAACTGAGATTCACCGGAGGAGCTCTGGATGCCGGGAGGGGCCTGTCCCCCGCTCGCGTCTTCGAGGCCGGCAGACAGTTGGCGGTTGAAGTCGAGTTCCATCGTGAACGTGTCAACGTGGATGTCTTCGAGCTTCTGGAAGATAATCCACGCCTCCCCGTCTATCAGATGGGCTTGCTGCACGGGGCTTTTCTCTACCGGGTCGTGCGCAGTGACCTCGCTCGGTTCAGACCCATCGAGCCGATCCTCCCTCCCAGTGGCCGCCCGAATTATGTCGGTTACCTGAGAAAAGTTCTCCAGGAGGCAGGGAGGATCAAGATCATTTATTACCGCGACACCGTACCGCCTTTCCTCGGCCGAATGGGACAATACCGTTGGAAGCTGCCCAAGAAAAAATGAGTGGGCAATCTGCGAAGAGAGTATCCAAGGAACTGCCGTATCATCTCCGGCTGCAAGACAGGAAAACGAAACAGTGACCGGGCGGCGCCGACCTACGCCGGCTGGACTACTGCCTCTGGTTCCATCTCGACACGCTCTATCTCCAAGCCAGCGACCCTCACGTCATCCAGGGCGCTCCGAATGGCTTGTTCCAGCGATTGGGCTTCCCGATGAAAACTAATCTGCGGAACACCTACGATAGTCGACAGGGTCCCATCATCAAGAATGCCGTACAGCATGTCCGCTTCTTTTTCATCCGGATTGGTTGTCAGGATCAGTGTAAAGTGGTGTTCCCTCATTTTTTGAATCCTGTGGTTACGGGCGCTCCTCAACGACGAACGATTTTGCGTCCCTGCCATCACGAATGGGGACATCGGTCAACACCCCGGCGGATGTCTCGGGCATGACTCTCCGGATTACGAGGAGTAGACATAATCCGGATCTGGCAACCCTCGCGGCTTCGTTCCGGACACCAGACCACTCCCCATATGTGGGCGCGAGCACCGGCTTCTGTAACTGTCCACCCATTTTCTTCTGCGTACCGGATCGCTTCACGTATGTGTTTATTGGGATGATCTGGCACTGGCCTGGTCCTGTGCTGGTTGCTAGTGTAGACAGCATGAGAATCCAAACAAGCATACCAGCCCGACAAGACTGTGGCGAAAGCCAGCGGATGTATCGGGATTATCGGGAAAACGGGACCTGCAAGCGACGACGGCATAACCTTGGAATGCACTCTGGCGTCCTTCTGACCTGCCTCCTCCTGGCATTCCCCGCCGCCCAGCCCGCCAGGGCAGAGCCATCACAGAAGATGAGCGACGATGTCGAGCTGGCCATCGAAGCCGGCCTGCACTGGCTAGCCTCTCAGCAGGTGAAGGACGGCGGGGCCGCCGGCAGTTGGTCGAGCCCAAAGTACCCCACCGCGGTGACGGGTCTGGCAGGGCTTGCCTTTCTGGCAAATGGCCATCTTCCTGGCGAAGGAAACCATGGAGTCGTTGTCGAGAGGGCCATGAAATACGTTCAATCTTCAATGACCAGCGACGGGTACGCCGGGAGCATTGGTGACTCGATGTATGTCCACGCCATTTGCACTTTGTTCGCCCTGTCGTATCTGGGTATGCACGAGGATGCCGAAAAGGATGCGGAACTGGCCCAATGGTGCAGGAAAGCGATCAACGTCATCGTCAGCTCCCAGAAGGTGCCGAAAGCGAAAGCTGAAAAAGGTGGATGGCGCTACTCGCCACACACCCACGAAAGCGATCTGTCCGTTGCGTCATGGCAACTGTTGTGCCTGCATGCGGCTCGCCAGTGCGGCTATTCCATCGACGACAGCGTCATCAACTTCGCCATGGGATACGTCAACAGCGGTTTCGTCAGGACGAAGGACGGCCAGAGCGGATTCGCGTACCGGCCCGGCCGAAGTACCGTTCCCGAATACGGAGTCACCGGCACCTGCGTCCTGCTGAAAGGCATCTTTGAAAACCAGGTGGACGACAAGATGAGCGAGTCCCTGAAGTATCTGAAGAGCTTCGAGATTGGCTGGGGCGGGTCTCAGTACAGAGGTTACTTCTTCATCAGCACCTGGTACCTGATGCAAGGCTTCTTTCAGATGGGAGGGACAGGCTACGAAGAGTTTGCAGGCAAAACGAGAAAGGTCCTTGTCAAACGCCAGAAGGGAGACGGCCACTGGCCCTACCCATCTCAGAGCAGTGCGCATCGCCAGGGCGTCGGCCCGGTGTTCCCAACGACCATGGCCATTCTCATATTGTCGCTCGATGGACAGTATCTCCCAATCTTCCAGCGGCAAAGGAGTCTCTTTCGATGAGATTATTTCGGCTTTGGAAAGCAGCATCCTGTGGCCGCGAATCCTCACGTTTCGCCAAGCGTCTGTAGCGCACGCTTTAGGAGAGTCGTCGTATTCAGGGCGGAAATCCTGCCCTCAAAAGCAGGTCCAGCCGAATATGAGAAAGTTGTCCTTCGGAATGGAGTCTCATCAGGATTGAATTCTGTTAACGCCTCGGATAATCCAGAGACTTCCCTCTTGAAGTGATGAGAGGGGATTCTTTTTCGAACGCGATACCCATGAACGTCGACCAGCTTCTTGTCCGGCTTTTGATCGACGGCTACGTCGTTGTCCCAAACGTCCTGAATGCCGATGAGGTGAAAGAGGCCCAGGCGGCCTTTGAGTGCAAAGCAGGGGAACACGAAACTCACAATCTCTCCTGGGCACAATTGCGATCGGAAGAGGCCATGGTCCATGCGACCTGTCACCCCAAGATCATGGCTGTCGTGGATGCCTTTGTGAGTTACTTCGATCAGGAGGCGGTTCTGTGCTGCCACAATGGAGCACGAGATGCCGGTGGGCGCGATGCCCACGATGAGGTCGAGGCAGCCAGGATGCCCGGCTTCGGTTCCGAAGACCGCAGGAAGCGTGCAGGCTGGCACAATGATGGGCGAGTTCTGAAAGACGTCCGTGATGCTTTTTCCGCGACCTCTCTGACAGCATTGCTCTACTTCGATCAGACCTTCGCAAACAATGGCGCATTCGTGGTCGCGAGGGGAAGCCATCACCTTCATTTTTCTTTCGGGACAAAAGGAGAGCAGCCCTACTATCCGGATAACGACTTCCTTCTAGATAATTGTGAGCTGCGCCCGGTACCGGTCGAGGCCGGCAGCGCCATCATCTTCAGGGCGCAAAGCTGGCACGGCGTGCTGCCGACGCATCTGAAACATCGCCGCCTGATGGTCCAATGCTTCTGCGCAAAGGATCTTTTCTACGAAATGCATGGCCATAACGTCTTCGCAAATGAGGCCGACTTTCTGCCGGCGGAAAAGCATCGCTACCTGTACGGCGAAGAGGACGGCTGGGAAAACCAGAAGGCCGGAGCCCGGCAGGACATCCTCTACATTCAGGCCGCAAGTTCTTCTCTATCATCGGGGGCTCTCGGCATCTCGATGGTGGTGGACGGGAAGAGGCAGGAGATATCCGCCAATCCAGAGGAGTGGCCCTATCGCTCGGCCCTCGATGCGATCAATGACGGCTGGCGTGTGGTCCAGTTTCCTGACCTGTCGCTTCTTATGGATGAACTGAATCCCAAGGGCCTTGGCTGCGAATTTATTCTCGAACGCTGGAGGCAACTGTGACCACCTACGATTGTGCCCCGACACTGACGGACAGTGAAGTGCTGGAGTTCTGCAAAAACGGTTACCTCATGCTCGAAGGCGTCGTCCCTGAAGAGGTCAACCGCCGCACGCTGGAATACGTGGATGCTCAGCCACAGATGGAACCGACCGAGATCCTCAAGGAAGCGTGGTTTCACGATAACGTCACCATCAACCCCGTAGCGGCCGGCGCCGTGCGATCGCTGCTGGGGAAGGACTTTCATCTGCCCATCCTCATGAGCAATCATAGAATCAAGTGCCCGGCGGGAAGCCAGGGCTGGCATGTCGATGGCAATTTTGATTTCAAGTTGGTGCTTCCCTATCTGCAGGTCTTTTATTACCCGCAGGAGACTCCTGCTGAGAATGGACCCACTGAAGTCGTACCGGGCTCACACCTCGTCAAGAATATTGCGCGGGGCATGCAGCACTACGATCGAATAGGAGCCGCCAGGGCCACTGCCGCGCCAGCAGGATCGATCTTTTTGACCGCGTACCAGATCTGGCATCGCCGTTCCAGGAGCACGGCCGACGGAGTGCGCAACCTGCTGAAGTATTTTTACTGGCGAACGCAGGCTCCCACTCGCGATTGGATCGTTGAACCAGATTTCGATCCCGCGACGGCAAACTACGAGACCCCTGCGGACCAGATGAGTGACCAGTTCCGCGGATGCAACCGCGTGGCCGAGCTCTTCACCTGGCTGTGTGGCAAAGGCGAGCATTTCCAGAACCTCGGCGGCCAGAGCTGGCCCTTGCCCGCACACCGGCTTGGAACGTCTTACGGGTATCCGACAGAATTGGGAACGATGGGCTGAGGCAAGTTCGCTGCATCAGAGTCTGAAGTTGCCTGACCTTCGATGCATCGGATCCAGTGCGGCTATAGAATCTCCGCCCTTATCTCCTTCATCAGCGACCTATCCTATGAATTGGATTATTACCGCTCTCTCGGTCATCGCGTTTCTGCCCTGGCTGCAGGCTGATCGGACGAAGTTTACTCAGGACGAAAAGGTCGCCCTGATGCGGTACGCGCGCTCGCTGCTGCTCGACCATTCTGATGCCGAGAGCACTCCCGTGCCGGAAGATATTCTGCAGCGACTTCAGAAGCATAGACACAAGGTTTTCGTGCTCGTCCGCAATCAGGGCAAGAGCCGCGGCTGTTACTCAGGTGGTGGCGATACGCTGCCGTTGCGACTCGCCTCGGCGATGAGAAACACTCTGAAAGACGATCGTTACGGCGGCGGCCTGCAAAAAGAAGAAGTCGCCTACGCAAGGCTCGAACTGTTCATTCTGCAGCAGGAGATAAAGCTCGAGAAGGATCTGGATGTCATTGATTCCATCGTCATCCTCGGGGTCGACAGCATCCGGTTCAGCGGCAAAGTGAATGGAAAGACCAGACAGGCGACGTTTCTCAATTACGTGCCCATCACGGGTGCATACTCGACCAGACGGCTTCTCGATCGGCTGGCCAAAAAAGCGAACATCCGGATGCTCGCCCTCCCGCATCTGCAGGATGTGCTCAAGCGTTCGAAGAAAGCAGAATGGCAGGCGTACGTGGCCCTGACTGAAATCGGTTCAAGAGAAAAGCACGAGCTGCCGGCCGCGCTGGACCTGTTCACCTCGCCGGAAGAATCCAAACGCAAGCTCGGAGGACGTGCCCTCCTCCTTTTGGTCGATGATGCGATCAAGAATAAGAGGGCGAGCATGCTGCAGAAGCTTGTGACAGCCGCAGTACCCGTCTTCAGGGACGGACTGAAGAACTTTGAGATTTCCACCAGGCTCGATGCAGCCACGGGCCTGAAACTCCTCGGCGCCCGCGCCCGGGATGCGATGTCCGACCTGGCGGCAGTTACGCAGAAAGACAGCTCCACCGAGGTGCGCAGCGAGGCCGCCAAGGCGTTGATGAAGATGATCGTTGGAAGCAAGGATAAGAAACCCGATGGGATTCCGTCATCCCAGGAGCTGCTGAAAATCGCGGCACGCAATTCGGCCGACCGAAAGATACGGAGCCTGCCCAGCCTTCAATCAGGCGTCATCGCCAGAGCCGTGCTCACCCATCCCGAATCAGAGGTTTTTCTCGTGCCGACGGTACACCTGCTCGAGACTTCGGCGCCGAGAAGAGTCGTCGAGCTCTTCCGCTGCAACACCCTCGTTCTCCCGCAGGAAGTCAACGAAAAATCGGTCACGGAATCCATCCGCCTCGGCGGAGAATGGTTGCTGACCGGACAGCGATGGGACGGTGCACTGGAGTACCAGTGGTATGTGAACGGCGCAAAGTACTCGACGTCGAACAACATGATTCGGCAATGGATGTCGACGCTGTGCCTCAACGAGCTTGGCCGCTTCTTTGTAGATGAAAGATACCATGAAGCCTCGCGGCGCAACCTCGCCTTCAATCTCCGGCGCTATTATCGAGAGGCATCGAAGCTCGGCTTGGGATTCATCTATTTCAGAGAGAAATGTAAGCTCGGATCGGCAGCCTTTGCCGTGCGATCACTGCTGCACATCGATCACAAGAGAGAGTATGACCGACAATTCCAGGGCCTGCGCAATTTCCTGTTTTTCATGTTCCGGGAGGATGGTTCGTTCCGTACGATTTATCATCCCAAAGGCAAGGACAAGTTTTCCAGGTCCGATGAATTCCTGCAGCGTTACTACTCCGGCGAGGGGCTGGTCGCTCTGATGGAGCTCTTCACGCGCAGGGGTGATCGTGAGGCGTACGATGTTGTCAAGAAGGCATTCGCATATCACCGTGATTATTACAGGAAGGACAAGCATCCGGCTTCAATCCCCTGGCTCACTCAAGCTTACGCGCGCGCCGATTTCGGTGAAGGCAAACAAAGAATACTCTGACTTTGTTTTCGAGATGAGCGACTTCATTCTTTCCATTCAGGAGCGTGTAAAATTCCCCCCGGACCACTACGGCCGTTTCTCCGCGCCCAAATGGTGCAAGACATACGGGCCCCCGTTTGCCGCATCGACGGGTGTCTACCTTGAGGGGCTGGTGGATGCCTACAAGCTCGCGAAATCTCTCAGCGACAGGCATCGTGCAGAGAGATACCGCATCGGGATCATCCTGGCGTGCCGTTCCCTGATGCAACTGCAGTTCAGAGATGATAACCTCTTCTATGCAAAAGATGCCCTCCGCACACGTGGCGGCGTTCGAGGAGACGTGATGAGCACGATCATTCGAATGGACAACACCCAGCACGCCATCCAGGGCATGATGCGAGCCGTCCAGACACTGGATAGCTGGGAACTGCCGAAGAAATACTGGCTGGAGTGAGACTGGAGTGGGATTCAGCTCTCCACACGCCGTTCGAACTCTCAAACGCACCTTACTCATTACTCATTACGCATTACGACTCATGGAACTCACAACCGCTGAAATCGAGCAGAAACTGCAACAACTACAGGTGGACCTCGACCACCTGAGGGGGTCACTTTGACTGCGATGCAAAACAGACCCGTACCGCGGAAATTGAAACAGAGATGGCCAAGCCCAACTTCTGGGATATGGGCCAGGCAGCTCAGGACCTCGTCCAGGAGCTGAGCAACCTTCGGGGCGTCATAAAGCCATTGGAGGCGGCGACCGAAAACCTCGAAGAGATAAGCGTTCTCTACGAGCTCGCACAGGAAGAATCTGATGAAGAGTCCCTGGCCGAGGTAGGCAGCGAAATCGGCGCGGTAGAAAAAGAGATCGGCCAGCTTCAATTCCAGGCCATGCTGGGCGGCAAGAACGATTCAAAGAACGTCTACCTCAGCATCCACGCGGGAGCTGGCGGTACAGAGTCGTGTGACTGGGCAGTGATGCTCTACCGCATGTATTCACGCTGGGTTGAAGAGCACAAGTTCAAAGCGGAAGTTCTGGACTGGCAGGACGGCGAACAGGCCGGCATTCGAAGCGTGACGATCAACATCAAGGGACGACTGGTCTACGGATATCTGCAGGCTGAGATTGGCGTCCATCGGCTGGTCCGAATCTCGCCTTTTGACTCAGGCAATCGCAGGCACACCTCCTTTGCCTCGGTCGACGTCATCCCTGAATTTGAAGACGGTGGGGACATCGAGATTCTTGACAACGACCTGAAAGTCGACACCTACAAGGCCGGTGGTGCCGGCGGGCAGCATGTGAACAAAACGGATTCCGCGGTCCGCATGACGCACCAGCCAACCGGCATCGTGGTGCAGTGCCAGTCCGAACGCTCGCAGCATGCCAATCGCCGCGCAGCCATGAAACTCCTGCAGGCACGGCTTTCACGGCTGGAGGAGCAAAAGCGTGAAGAAGAGCTTTCCAAGCTTTACAGCGAAAAGGGCGAGATAGCGTTTGGCAGCCAAATCAGATCTTACGTCCTGCAGCCATACCAGATGATCAAGGACCACCGCACAGATGCAGAGACCGGCCGCGTCGATGCGGTTCTCGATGGCGATATCGACATGTTCATCGAGGCATACCTGCGGAGCCGAATGGGCAAGAAGTAAGATTTTCCGAGCGCCGCCCTTTACTGTTATTTCCGCAGTCTTTCCTCAGAAAACTTCAGCATGTGCTCGACCATGGGTTTGAACCATGGGTGCAGGTTCCAGCAGCCATGCCGGGCATCCTTCACGACGATGAGGTTATTCCAGATGCCGATCTCATCCATCCTTTTGCGCTCCTCCTTGTGGCGAGCAGGCTGATCGTATTGCGCGCACATCAGAAAGATTGGCGTCACACAATTACAGATCCTCTTCTGTTTCCTCAATTTCTGCCTTCCTTTTCAATGTCTCAACATAGGCTGCTGTCTTTTCAAGCCGCATCTGGTCTGCGGCAATCTGCTGCACCTGCTCCCTGATTTCTTCGAGGGGATACGGCGCCGGGTCCACGCGGCCAATGACGGTCGCTATGTGGTATCCAAAGGGCGTCATGAAGACCGGGCTGATTTCGTTCGGCTTCATCGAAAAGACAACGGCCTCAAACTCCTCAGAGATTTCGCCCGGCGAAAACCAGCCCAGGTCGCCCTCCTCGCCGGGCCTGTCCGAATGTTCATCACAGAGCTTTTGAAATTCCTCGCCGGCCATCAGCTTCGCGCGCACATCGACTAATTCGTTATACGACCGCCTGCCGGCACCGCGGTCGAGGCTCTTGAGAATGTGCCTCACATGTATCTTTGGCGGCGAGACAAAGCTGTCCATGTGGTCGTGGTAGTACTGCTCGGACTGTTCTTCAGACAACACAGGCATCCCGCCCACCTCGCCTTCGAGCAGTTTTTCAATGATCAGATGCGTGCGGATATTTGAGTTCAGCTTCGCCCGATCCTCGGGACACCTCAACGACGCCTCGAATTGAAAGTTCCCTTCATTCTCCGCCTTCAATTCTTCAACGGCTGCATCGATACTCTCCTGCGGAACACTGATCCTCTGACGTCCGGCCTCCTGAGCGAGCAGCATCCGCGCGATCATGTTGTTCTTCGCCATCTCTTGAAATTCCTCCTGTCCCTCGCAGGAGGAAAGTCCTTCGGGGCCATTTTCGGCAATCCCCCGCAGACGATTGTATTCGTCATAGATTTCGTCGTCGGTGATGACCTCGCCGTTTACGGTGACAGGCATAGTTGAAAAGGAATTGAGGAATTGAGTAAACGGAATAAGCAATCAGGGAAGAGCCGACCTCACTCCCCAACCATCATTTCATGACTCCCCCACTCCGCCATCCTATTCATGTCTCCCCCGTCTCCATGCCTCCCCGTCTCCCCGTCTCCATGTCTCCCCGTCTCCCCGTCTCACTTCTCTCCATCTCTCTTCTTCCTCTGCTCTTCCATCAGTTCGTCCCAGGGCACCACACCGCAACGCTCTGCCCATTCTTCGTAAAACGGGACAAGGTCATTGACTACCTCAGGATGCTGGGCAGCCAGGTCGTTCAGTTCAGTTCGGTCGGCGACAATGTCATAGAGTTCCCAATCGCCGGGGTACTTGTTCACCAGCTTCCATTTCCCTTTGCGGACGGCGCGGTTGCCCTCGTGTTCCCAGTAGAGGATTTCACGTTCGTTCGGTTTGTCGTCAAAGATAGGCGTCAGGCTCTTTCCTTCGAGCGGGAATATCTCGTTGCCATCACGCTCGGTCGGATACTCGGCTTCTGCCACTTCGATAAACGTAGCCATGATGTCGGGGAGCTGCCCGGGCTGAGTACGGAATTCGCCCCTGGCTGCGAGTCTATCCGGCCAATGAACAATCAGAGGAGTCGCGATTCCGCCTTCGTGCACCCAGTGCTTGTAGAGCCGGAACGGAGTGTTTGAGACGTTTGCCCAGGGCACCCCGTAGCTCTGATAGGTGTCCTCGCCACCGGGCATGTAGTTTGGATCGTTTCCGAAGATCACGTCCTGGCCGTCTCGTGTCTTGGCTGTGGCTATTCTGTTCTTGGGCATGTTGTTGCCCCAACCACCACCAATTTCCTCTGCGCATCCGCCGTTGTCCGCAAGGAACATAATCAGCGTGTTGTCCAATTGGCCGGTGTCCTTGAGCGTCTCGATGATTCGTCCGATGCCCTGATCCATGCGGTCGACCTGCGCGGCGTAGACCTCCATGCGTCGGGCTTGCCACTCCTTGGATTCGGCCTCTTCCCACGGAACTTGCGATTCGTCACGTGGCGTCAGCTTCCACTCCGGATCGATGATGCCCATCTCGATCATGCGTTCCAGACGCTCTTCACGAAGCTTGTCCCAACCCCGATCGAAACGCCCCTTGTATTTTGCAGTGGTCTCTTCCGGCGCATGAAGCGGCCAGTGAGGCGCCGTATAGGCCACGTAGGCAAAGAAGGGCGTCTCCGGTTTTTCGTCTTCGTGTTCATTGATGAACTTGCAGGCCCAGTCGCTGATAGCGTCCGTGTAGTAGTAATCGTCCTCATCGGGCGGGTCGACGCGTTCGTTATCGATGGTCATAGTCGTCGGCTGAAAGAAACTGCCCGCGCCGGTAATCGTGCCATGATAGCGATCAAACCCGCGCTGAATCGGCCAGTTGTGCTTTGGGCCGTCGTTATGTCGCGTCACATGCCACTTTCCGCTCATGTAGGTGGAGTATCCCGCCGCTCCGAGTACCTCTGCGATGGTCACACTCTTAGGGCTCAAGTCGCCACGATAACCATCGTGATCGTAATCACCCATCATGTGACCCACCGCGGCCTGGTGCTGATACAAACCCGTGAGCAGCGAAGCACGCGTCGGACAACATCGGGCCGTGTTATAGAACTGCGTGAATCGAATACCGTTGTCCGACAGCTCATCAAGATTCGGAGTCTGAATCTCGCCGCCGTAACAGCCGAGATCCGAAAAGCCCATGTCGTCGTTGAGAATCAGAACGATGTTTGGTCGGTCAGCCATTTTGTTAACCTCAAGAGTTGGTTTGATGGTTTGCTCTCAATTGGTCTGCCATTCTTGATTGCTGAACCCGAAAATCAATCAGCACATTTCATGTAAGGCTGCACGGTTTCTACAGACAGATTCAACTGGCTATAATCCGTGTGCTTCGGTTATGAACTTGGGCTCGCCAGCGTCCCGCTGGCTTCCGGGAGCGACCGGAGGTCGCCATGCCGGCGAGACGCCGGCGCACCCAGGAGCTGTCCCAAAGCAACAATCACATCATGTCCAAAGGCCTCCTCAGAAATCTTCCATCCGTAGATGACCTCGCACGCGTGCTGGCTGACCGCATTTCCCTGCCCCAGCCACTCCTTGTCCAAACGGCCAGAGAAGTCATCGACGAGACCCGCGCCTCCATCCTTGCTGACGAATGGAACGGCAAAACCGATCTGGCTGCCGAGCTCGAAATGCGCTCACTGAAACGTCTCCAGGGATTGCGTTCGCCGATCGCGGTCATCAACGCGACAGGTGTCGTCCTCCATACCGGACTTGGCCGTGCACCGCTTTCCGAAAGAGCAGTTCAAGCCATCCAGGAAATGGCCGGCTCCTACAGCACTCTGGAAATTAATCAGGAAACCGGCGAACGACGGAGCCGCCTCCTCTATTCCGAAGAACTTCTCAAAGCATGGACTGGTGCACCCGCAGCTCACATCGTCAATAACAACGCCGCCGCGATGCTCCTCGCTCTGCAGGGCCTTGCGAGAGGACGTAAGGTCATCATCCCAAGGGCGGAGATGGTCGAGATCGGCGGCAGCTTTCGTCTACCTGACATCCTGAACGCGAGCGGCGTGAAAATGGTTGAGGTGGGCACCACCAACAAGGTCCGCATCAGCGATTTTGAGCAGGGGATGGACGAAGACACAGCCCTTCTACTCAAAGTCCATACGAGCAATTACCGCATCGTCGGCTTCACTGAATACCCAGGCATCGAGGAGATGGTCGCCCTCGGCCGCAAACATCATGTCCCCGTGCTGTTCGACATTGGCAGCGGCGCCGGTGACATTTATGAAGGAAGAATCGCCGCCGATGAACCCCTCGTGCAGCAGGCCATCAACGCCGGCGCGGACCTCGTCGCCATGAGCGGTGACAAGCTTTTCGGCGGACCGCAGGCGGGCATGCTGCTTGGAAACAGAGACATCATCGAACAACTCAAGAAGAATCCGCTCTCACGAGCCCTGCGGGTCGACAAGGTCACACTGGCAGCGCTTGCGGCAACACTTGAACTTTATCTCGAGGGCCAAGACGCCATCGAAGAGTCTTTGCCGGTCTTGAGCATGATCAAAGAAACGCAGGATTCCGTTCGAGAGCGCGCAGAAAGACTCGTGAAGCTGCTCGAAACTGAAATACCGAACACGTCATTCTCAGTCATCGAGACGACGGCCACGGTCGGCGGCGGCTCCGTCCCAGGAGAAGAGATCCCAAGTGCGGGCGTGGCTATTCAGACCGAGAAAACGTCGGCCAACATTCTCAGCCGCAATCTCAGAATGGGAGACCCACCTGTCTTTGGATACGTCCTCGATGACACTTGCACTCTGGATTTGCGCACAGTTAAGGACGCGGAATTGGAGACCCTCGCGACTGCGATCTCGAATGTCCTCATCTGAGCCATAAATCGCTCCGTCTTTTGCCTCGCCTGCCCGAGCCTTAACGAACTGACTTCTGATTCTTGACACCCGACACCTGATTCCTGAATCCCGACACTGACACCTGATACCTGATTCCACTCGATGGCCCATCTCATCATCGGCACAGCCGGACACATAGACCACGGCAAGAGCACACTCGTTAAAGCCCTCACCGGCACAGACCCGGATCGCCTGCCCGCGGAACAAGAGCGCGGCATGACCATCGATCTCGGCTATGCCCACCTCCAGCTCCCCGGCGGAATCGAAGCCGGAATCGTTGACGTCCCCGGACACGAACGTTTCATCAAAAACATGCTCGCAGGCGCAACCGGTGTCGACTTCGCGCTCCTGGTCGTCGCCGCGGATGACGGCGTCATGCTCCAGACTAAAGAGCACATGCAGATCCTCGAGCTGCTCGACATCCAGCGTGGACTCGTCGCCGTCACCAAGAAAGACATGGTCGACGAAGAGACGCTCGAACTTGTCGACGAAGAAATCAAAGAGTTGCTCGAAGGAAAAAAGCTCGAAGGCTCAGACATCTGCCATCTCTCATCCATCACAGGCGATGGCGTCGAAGAACTGAGGCAGAAACTGGCGGACGAGCTCAAAGCATTCACTAAGGAAAACAAGCGCGCCTGGTTTCGTTTGCCCGTCGATCGTTCCTTTTCCAAATCAGGCTTCGGTTGTGTCGTCACCGGCACAGTCACCGGCGGCAAAGCGAAGCTCGGGGACGAGCTCGAGCTCCTCCCCCAACAGGAACGCGTCAAAGTCCGCGGCATCCAGGTGCATGGCAACACGGCCGAGGAAGCAGAAGAAGGCCAGCGCGCTGCGCTCAATCTCTCGGGAGTCAAGTCCGGCGAAGTCGCGCGAGGTTGCCAGGTCGTAAGTCCTGGACGGCTTCAATCATCAAAGTTCCTGGCTGGTGAACTCTTCCTCCTGGACGAGGTTCGCCAACCCCTCAAGAACTTCACGAAGGTCAAACTCCACCTCGGCACCGAAGAAGCCGTGGCCCGTGCCGTATTCCTCGACCGCAACACACGGCTGGGCCCCGGTGAAACCGCGTTCGTCCAATTCCGTCTCGAGGATCACGTCGTGGCCGATCGGGAGGACCGTTTCGTCATTCGCATGATGTCGCCGCAGCGCACCATCGGGGGAGGCAGAATCCTGCACATAGGTGATCGAAAAGTATCACGATTCCAGACGGCATTTATCCATTACCTGAAATCTGTCGGCAGCGGCGATCCAAAGACCCAGGTCGAAGCCGAGCTCATCCGCGCACGGGATCTTCCTCCGACACTCGATGAGCTCTCCAAATCTCTTGGTTACTCTGAAACACAAGTCAGCGATTGCCTCGAAGCCATTGGCGACGATTGCCTGACCGTCCACGAGGGCCGCACCGAGCGTTATGTCCACCGCAAAGTCATGGAAGGCCTCCTCGACCAGATCGTCAAAGAACTTGAAAAATTCCACGCCAAACAGCCCATCCTTCTTGGCCTCACCCACAACGACATCAAACGCCGTATTCCCGAAACAAAAGACAACCCGCTCCTCGGCCTCACCGTCAAAGAAGGCATCGCCCGCGGCCGCCTGGAACGCACTGAACGCTGCGTCCACCTCGCAGACCGCCGGCCACAGCTCAGCAGTAATGCCGAAAAGATCAGGAAAGGCATGCTCGACCAGACGAAAGCCAAACCGTTCGAAACTCCCCGACCTCGCGACCTCATCGACTACTACAAGCCGCCCCAGGAATCCGAAGCCGTTTTCGACCTCCTGATTCAATCCAACGAGATCATCAAAATCAGCAACGACGTCATCCTGCACGGCGACACCTTCGCGCACGCAAAGAATGTCGTCGCCCAACGCATCGAAGAAACCGGCGAGATTACAGTCGCCGATCTCCGCGACATGCTCGGCACCTCTCGCAAATACTCGCTCCCATTGCTGGAACACTTCGATTCCATCGGGTTCACGCAGCGCATTGGGGATAAGAGGGTTTTAAAGAAGAACTGATCGGCCTTGGCTTGCCGTGCAACTTGACGTCATCGGCAGCCATTCAGTGGCACGGGCGTCTCGCCCGTGAACAAAGGACTTCCAGGCCGACACGGGAGAGACACTCGTGCCACTGGGGCTCTATTCCTGGGCGCGCCGGCTCCCAGCCGGCAATCTTATGAGCAGTTACTCATCACCGACCCAATTCGGCACATCCCCATCCCCAGTCTTCTCGCCTTTCAGAACCCAACTCAGATTGAATCGAGCCACCCTTGATCCGCCGCTCTCGAAATGCAGGTAGATCCATCCTTCGGTTTTCGTCGCCGGCCTGCCCGCGGTGATCGACGAATACGCGAAACCGCCCTTGTAGACTAACCTTTTCAACGGCCAGGTTTTCCCTCCGTCGAAACTCGCCCAGACTGTCCCACGATTGCGGCCACCGGGGCTGTCACAATTGCTGTAAAGCAAAATGTCCTTGCCTTGGATCGGCAGGCGAACCAGTCCGGCCATGCATCCATAGTTCGTGTTCTGCGGTCCATCAGGCAGCACCTCGCAGATTGAGAGGTCTTTCCATGTTGCGCCGCCATCGTCACTCCAGGCAGTCCACCGCCTTCGAGGATTCTCCCCCTCCGGCGCCCAATGCCGGCGAGAGTTGTAGTAGATGCGTCCGTCAGCAAGCTCGGCGATCGTGGCCTCGCCGGTTCCCTTTGCCGGGAAGGGCGCGCTCGTCTGCCAGATCTTTCCACCGTCATCACTGAAGACTGCGTTGGTGTAATGCTCCGGCCACTTGCTCCGGTGATTGCGTCCAGCATAGTGACGAGACGCCCGCAAAAGCCTTCCCGCATGTTCACCATGCCGCAGCGTGATACCGTGTTCGTTCATGTGCATCGATGGCACGTTTCCGTTCGCGTCCGGCCTGATCTCCACCTCAACAGGAGACCACGACTTCCCATGATCCTTGCTCACAAGAACGGTCAGCGGCGCCGGCGGATGATGCTTCTCAATAAAAGCCAGCACGTCACCATTCTTTTCGTTCACTGTCACGCCCCCACACATGAACCCCTTCGAAACCAGGATCTCCGGCCCCCAGGTCTGGCCCCCATCCTCGCTTCGCCTGAGTTTCACCCCACCGAACACGGCGAGCACAGTCCCATCGACGCACACGACCACATTCGGAAAACGCCCACCCTTGAAAACCTGTTGGATATCAAGATCAGTTTCTCCCAGAAACGCATCCAGGTTTCCTTCGACCGGGTGTCCGGCGGCAGTCTGTGCAGCATCCTCCGCACGCGCACCAGCCATTGTCATCAGAAACACTCCACACAATGAACTGATAGTTGCTTTCATAAGTCCTCCTTCATAATTAAGCTTCAGACTAATGAAAGAGATGAAAGATTACGAGCAGGACTGAGACAAAGAGACTTCATTGGGGGAGGATAGGGCCCGGTGGCCCTGACGGTCTTCAAAGCCGCTCTGGGGTAGCAATGCTCCAGGTGGGTTCGACTCCCACCCTTTCCCGCCATTTACTATTTGTCTCGTAAAGAGATACGTCAAGACCGACAACTTGTTTAGCGGATTTTTCGCAAGTTTCGCGTTCCTTCGCTGTCATGATCATGTCACTTATTGAATCAATGAGCGTGCGAAGGCGATCTTCGCTGGTCTTGACGTAGCGGTCGAAAGTGATAGTGCGCGGGCGGTGGCGCATCAGATGCTGAATCTCTTTTTCCGTGGCACCGACCATATTCAGAAGAGTTCCGAACGTTGTGCGCAGCGCGTGGAAATCGATCTTTCCGTCTCGGTTGCTCTTCTCAACCTCGGCCGCTTCCATGACGCGATCCAGTGTCATGCCCGGACTGTCTTCGATGTAGAGTAGCGGGTTCTTCGGAATGATGTTTCGCGTGGCGCTTCGCCGCGGGTATCGCTCCTCGTAGAGCAACTCGGCCGTCTGTCGTTCAGCAAACTTCTTGAGCTTCTCGACGAGCAGCTTCGGCAAAGGCTGGAATCCCGGTTTGCGGTTCTTCGTCCACTCCGCGTGAAGTTGGAGGCCGCAACCCTCAACATCAAGGTCCTCTATTTGGAGGCTGCGAAGTTCGTTTGCCCGCAGCCCTGTGCAGAGAGCGACCTCGTAAAGTAGACCACGATACTGATCGGCCATCTGAAGAATCTTTCCGATCTCTGCCAGATCGAGAGCCCGCCGCGGCTCTTTGGGAGCAATGTCGTACGGTAGAAGATCCTTGAGCGGATCTTCAGGCAGAAACCCTCGACGCACGCACCAACGGCAGAAGCTCTTCAACGTCTCCGCGTAGTTTTG
>JASLXP010000939.1 GCA_030740295.1 Planctomycetota bacterium | reverse complement strand
AATGTCAAGTGCGCCTTGAATCGCGGCGTCCGCATCGGCAATGCCCTTCTCAGGATCAGCCAGCCGCTGCGCGAGCGACTGGATATCGCGCCAGGGATTCAGCTGCATCCTCATCATCATTGCGAGCTGTGTCAGCCCGAGCGATTGCGCCCGTTCGGCTGGCCCCCTGTCCAGACCAACCTGGGTAGTATCCTCAAGTATTTCGATGGTAGGCGCTCTTTCGATCCTGCGACGCAGGTCGTCCGTGAGCTCTTCCTTCTGTTCCAACTCCGCAAGCAGCTCGGCCTTTCTGCCCTGCAGTTCACCAAACTCGGTCAAAGCGTCGTGAACACGGCGTATCGCACCCTCGCCCAGATTGCCGGTCATATCCTTCCGAAACCGGGCAATGAATGGAACGCTGCACCCGTCTTCCAACAGGGCAATAATGTGGCGGACACGCTTCGCCGGAAGTTTCAACTCCCGTGCAACGTGCCCAACCAGTGTTCCTTTGTCCATGAACAACTCCTTACAATGCGCCCGCCAAACAAGTGTCGCGCAACATAAGTATGAAGACGCGTTGTTTCAACCCGGATGCCTGCAAATTCAGGGATTCGACGGGCAGGAATCAGGAATCGGGATTCACGATTCACGGATTCACGATTCATGATTCACCGATTCAGGATTCACGATTCACGATTCACCATTCACGACTCACGATTCACGGTTCACGGATTCAGGGATTCACCATTCACCATTCACCATTCACCATTCACTTCCTCCCGCCTCCTCTTTGCGTTTAATCTCCCCATGTGTTCGAATTCCCGGGTACATCTGAACGTCAGAAGCGACTGTAACCTCAGGGAAACACCATGAAGAGAGCGATCCAATGCCTGCCCCTCCTCCTGCTGCTGCAAGCTCAACTGTCAGCCCAGGCAACCAAGGAGGCGCCACCCAAGACCGAAAAAAAGCCGGGCACGGAAACCAAAGACAAAACCGAATCCGAGGCAAAAACTGAAAGCGAAAAAAAAGAGGCAGAGCCCAAGACCGATCCGCCCAAGAAAGAACGCAAGAAGAGTCAGTATAAACCTCTCTTTAAGATCGATATCGACCACGCCTTCAAGAATCCGAAGGAGGCATTTGAGGAGACCAGGCAGCTCATCATCGACAACTACTATTCGAATCACATCACTGAGAAGGCGCTCTACTGGGCCGCCATTCAGGGCATGCTGCGTCATGTCTCTCCGCCGGAGCATCCCGAGCTCGGCGCGATCTGGACTCCCCCGCAGTACGGAAAGGTATCCAACGCTCTCAAAGGGGAGCAGGTATCGCTCGGAATCAAAAGTTCGTTCAACGGAAACGATGGCAGCCTTACCGTGAGCACCATCCTTCCTGGTTCGCCAGCGGAAGGCATCGTTCAGCCTTTCGATCGAATCCTGCGCATCGATGGCAAGGCGCTGAAGGGGTTGGCCGTTCGCAAAATCGATGGCCTGATGAACGGCGAGGTGGGCAGTTCCGTTGACCTCACCATCGTGCGCGACATCAAATCTTTTACGGTCAACCTCACCAGAGAGAAATTCAAAGTCGTCAATCTGGAGACCGAAATCCTTTCGGACAACATCGGCTATGCGCGCATCAAGTCATTCGCCGCCGGAATTTCAAATGATCTGGGTAAGAAGGTCGGGGAGATGCAGAAGAAAGGCGTCACGAAATTGATTCTGGATCTGCGCAACAATGGTGGAGGAGTTTTCGTGGAGTCCATGCGGGTCGCTGAGATCTTCCTACCGAAGTCAAAAATTCTCCTGCGCACTCTGACCCAGAGCGAAGGCCTCCGCAATTACGCTTCCGCGAGCCTGGAGAACAAGCCGCTCAGCATCGCCGTTCTAGTAAACAAGAAAACCGCGTCTTCGTGCGAAATCCTGGCGGCTGCATTGCGAGATCACGGCATCGGCATGATCGTGGGAACGAAAACCTATGGAAAGGGCGTTTACGAAAAGACCTTCACGCTGAAGAACGATTACCGCGTTAAGTTCATCGTCGGTGCCATGTATTCCCCCCGCGGACAATCGTGGCAGACGAAAGGGCTGACTCCCGATTTTTCGGCCCAGGTGGACGACAACACGCTTAAGGCCCTGATGCGCGTGAATCCAAAGAGTCGTCTGAAAAGGGACATCCCAATGATCACCGCGTATAAGCTGCTTCTGGATAAGAAGTAGTAGAGCCGGCAGGAACCTGTCCTTCCTGAAGCCAACATGCTGGCAGATTCCATCGTAAAAGGTCCGTTGCGCCCAAACATTGTAGACCAAAGCAACGTGAAACTGGTAGGCCGAGACGAGGGAGTCTTACGGATTTGAATGACAGTTCTCAGGGGCAAAGCCCCGGGCCATTTGCCTAGCCCAGCCCAACGGGCTGGGTTTTCGGTCAGATCATCCTTAGGGGCAACGCCCCGGTCATTTGCCCAAATGCATGGCCCCTGTAATGGCCGGGGCGTTGCCCCTTTTTAAATCTCTGTACCATTCACCCAGCCCGTTGGGCTGGGCTAGGCAAACAGCCCGGGGCTTCGCCCCTGAAATCCGTCAAAACGACTCCGTCTTGGATGCTTGAGAGGATGGGGTCTCAGTCCATGTCCTCTACGCGTGGCGCAGAGATCATTGTGGCACGGGCGTCTCGCCCGTGAATCACCGCCGGGACGGCCATGCCACCCGCCCATGATCAATACAAACTGACACCAAG
>JASLXP010000938.1 GCA_030740295.1 Planctomycetota bacterium | reverse complement strand
TATCGACAGAGGAACGTAGCCTGCCGGCAGCGGCAGTACGGATAGTTTCCTGACCTTCGCACCGCGACCGAGTGAGACCGAGCAACCGCCACCTTCAGATGGGAGCGGCTTGGTTGGCACGGACATCCCCGCGATCGAGATCTGCGCCGTTTTCCCTATACGCCCGAGCTCGAACGGCTGCCAGCTTGTGGTGATGTTCTCGATTCGCGGCTTGAGACGTCCCAATCTGAGAGTCTTGCCATCATTCAGAAGTGAGATTCCGCCGCGGGCCGAAAGTGACTTCCCACCGGATTCCTGAATTCCACCTGCTACAGAGAACGATGCGCCAGGCCCCGGCAGGAGGACCTCGCCACGCAAAAGGTAGTTCTCAGAGCCGGGATCGGCCAAGGTTAAGGTGAAAGCCGGGCGTCCCGTCTGAGCATAGACACCATCGCCTTCCTTGACGCTCTCTCCAGATGTCTGCCAGGCATCAGAAGGAATGTTCTGCGATTGGAAGGGCTGGAAGCTCTCGGCATGCAGGACGGAGAGCACGGCCAGAGCCATCAGGTGGATAGGCTGAGAGTATCTTTTCATGTCAGGATTCAGCAGGATTCAGGATTCACCAGGATTCAGGTCGAGCCCCATGGCTTACTTGTTTTCTGACTTACGGCCTCGCTACTCTTTCTCAAGCAGTTTGAGGATGCCCTCCTTCATTTCACTGAAGTTCTGGCTG
The DNA here is from genome assembly GCA_030740295.1 of Planctomycetota bacterium. Next base: position 23,282 of record JASLXP010000938.1, on the reverse strand, counting down.
GTCAGCGCTTTGAAGGTGAGCGCCGCGGCCTCGTCTCTGAACTTCGGATCATACTTCGTGGGCAGAGGGATTTTGGGCGATATCAGAAGACCCAGGTGCCGGCGGCTCCAGCCCTTCTTCAGCATCAGAAGCCTCAGCAGCTCGCAGTCCTGCGCGCCGCGTCGCAAAGCGTGCAACCGAAAAGAAGCGATGGCGTTGCCGTACTCTCCGCCGTCCACGATGAGGCCATTCCCGGAGCCCTTTGGGTCAGGGTTGGTGAGGCCTCTTCCGAGTGACTGCCAGGGCAGGACGCCATCGCGTTCGTGCACGAATGACTTGAGACACCACGCGGCCGTCTGCCACTTGCTCGCAACGTAAGGAGGACACGACCCGTAGGCGTACATGATGCTGGGCATGCGCGCCTTGTGGTTCCGGACCATGCGCAGATGGTCATAAGACGGCCCGCTCATGTACATGACATTGATGATGCCGTCGCTCAAATTTCCCTGCCAGTGGGGACGCGAGATGTCACCGCGATACAGAAAGGTGGGGTGTTCCCGGTCCAGGCCGTGGAGCCCCTTGCGGTAGTAGTCCTGCTGCCACTGATGGGTGTAGACCTCGGGATCCTGCCGCACCGGGACCGCCATAGCAGTTCAGTTCGGGATTGAAGAATATCTCGTCCGGGATCACGGCATCGTAGACCCTGACCTGCAGCGCAAGCTCCACCGCGTCCTTTCCTGAAGAGAGTCTGACCTTCCCTCGGTAGGTACCCGGCGAGGCCGTCTTGGGAACGTGGTAGTCAACGGTCACTGCCTGATGGATCTGGCCAGTGATGCCGTTATCCGCCATTGGGCAGCTCACGGAGCCCGTCCAGGGCAGCGCGTATTCGGCGTGGTTCTTCACATACCAGTTTCTCCAGAGCTTCACGCCCTTGTTGCTGATCTTGTTTCCGCCTGCAGTGAGATCAGACACTTGCACTTTCACCCCTCTGATCTCACCCTCGATGGCGATCTGAAAACTGACGATTTCGGCCCTGGCCGCGGCCAGGCGGATCGTGCCGGACGCCCCATCCCATACGGGATTCTTCCTGCTGAAACTCTCGACTCCCTTTTCCTGGAGCACTTTTCCCGTGGTGGGGTCGATCTTGGTAAGCTCCGGGAACGCGTAGACCTTTGCTACACCGAGCGACCTGGGCTCCCCGTCCTTTGGCTGAAAGCCGTATCCGGGAAGCGCCGGCACCGTAAGCTTCGGGCTCGTTCTCCCTGACACGCTTACCGGGGAAGACTTGTTTCCTGAGCCGTCCACCGCGACTACTTCGACCTTGATGCTCTTGTCGGGCGGCAGATCGACGATCTGGAACGTCTGCTCTTTGCCGGGAGTGGCAAAAGGAATCTGCCAGCGCTGGACTGCTTTCCCATCAATCTTGATATGGTAAGCGAATGCATCTTCCGGAGGTTTTGCAGTCAAGAGGACCGCGCCGTACTCGACCTCCGCCCAGTTCGGGGCCGGAACTACAGCCAAGTCACTCACCTTGTGCGGCGCGATGGCATCGTTGCCTTCCACGATAACTTCCAGGCGGGGGTTCTGGATGCGGCAATTCATGGAGTAATGGGTTGAACCGTCCATGATGAAGAGTCCATAGGAGGCCCCGGCCACGAGCGCCTTGACGAGAGCAGGATCGAGCCTGGCCCTGTGCGACCCGGTCACCGGGCTGAGACGCGTATTGTAGCGAAGGGTGTTGCCGTTCCCGCAGGCAACGTCATAGGTCTTGGCGCCGGGCCAGCCCCAGTCATCGCGAATCCCGTTACGATTCGCGCATGCTTTTCTTTGGTCCCAGTCTTCGCTCAAGGTCGTTACAGAGATCCAGGTCAGGTCCGTGCCGCGGTTGAGGCCGAATTTGTGGCCGCCGGCGGCCTTCACGTGGAGCCATGCCTCCTTGACTTTTTTCCCCTTCAGGCCGGAAACGTCGTAATCCGTGAGCCCAAACTGCTCGAAGAATTTGATCTTCATCCGCGCACCGCTGGTGACCTGGTCCCTTTCCCGGCGGTGGAAGGATGGGGAATTGGTCCGCGTGGACTTACATTGAATCGTCTCTGCGTGAAGACCAGAGAGCAAAAGCGCGCAGGACAGGGCCAGCAGGACCACCCTCACACGGCAAGCGTCCGCGTTGCCGAGTGTGTCGCGGCCGACGTGAGATGGAACGGATATGAGTAAAGGGCGAAGATTCATAGGGGATTAGACTCAGGAATTCAGAAAGTGTTTGCAGTTTGCACGACGATTAAGATTTGCGGCAGTTATCCACTCAGAAAACTCCTTGGACACATCAGGCATTTAGCCACTCTTGCCCACCTGGTGGACGGGTACTCGAATCTCGAGATTATGCGAATCCCAAAGCGCATGCAGCAGCTCTGACGTGCGGATACCGTCTTCGAGCGAGCAAATGAGGGGGGAGTCGTTCGCGATCGCGTCGAGGAAGTTGCGGGTCCGAGTCGCGTCTCCGTGGCTGGTATCGGCCCCTGCTACCTCGATCGGTCTCTGCTTGCCGTCGGTCACGATGTAGCCATTGTAGCCTGTCATCGTCCCCTCATCGCTGTATTGACGCTCATTCTGAGTGATGATGGTGCCTTCAGTCCCCTGGACGCAGAGGACGTGAGGGGTGGCGATCCCTTTGCTTGATGCCGATGCTGCGGTGGCTTTCCCGATCATGCCCGCGTGAAACCGCATGAGGGAGAACGTGCCGCTGGTATGGCGGAACGCGAACACGTCTTTCACTTCCCCGAACAGGTACCGCATCAGATCGAAGACGTGGGTGGCCCCTGTCATCTCGGAACTGGGGATGTACTGGCCTCCCTTGTCCGCAATCCAGCGCGGCTGAGGATACCCATCGTCTTTGGGGCGACCCGAGTAATCATGCGGATGGTTGTGGGACGCCTCCCCAAACAGTATCTCGCCGATGGCGCCTTCCTGGAGCAGTTCGCGGACGCGGATGTTGAGAGGGTAGTATCGAAGCGAGTAGGCGACTGCGACCTTCAAGTCAGGATGGCGTTGGGCGAACCACCTCAAACGCCGGCACTCTTCGGGATTGTAGCCCGTCGGTTTCTCCGTAACGACATGCTTCCCGGCCTCCAAGGCGTCAGCGATCTGTTCCGCATGGAGATGACTTGGAGTACAGATATCGACCACATCCACGTCGTCGCGAGACAGGGCTTCCTGGTATTCCGAGTAGACGTCGGCACTGTCGATACTGTATTGGGTCTTCCGCTCCTGGACGAAGTCCGGGACCACGTCAACCAGTGCCACGATCTCCGCTCTGTCTTTCTCGTTACACCAGGCCCTGATATGACCGGTGCTGACGTTCCCACATCCAATCACTGCGACGCGAGTCTTTGGCATTGTTACTCACATGGTTGGACAGGTGGCCTTTTCGAGCAGCATACAACAATCGGGACCATCGGGGAATGCAGTCTCTGGTTCAGCTCTGCCCCACGATCCGGTCGACTACGAGCTGCCGGAACTCCTTCGACAGGCTGGCAAAGTAAGCGCTGAAGCCGGTGACGCGGACGATGAGGTCCGGGAAGAGCGACGGGTCTTCGTGCGCTGCGAGAATCTGCTCTCTGTTCAGGATGTTCATATTGATCAGGGTACCGCCCTGATCAAAGTGGGTGCGGATGAGAGCCTTGACGAGGGCCAGGTTCTTCTCGTCGCTGCCGAGGCCAGGGTCCATATCGAGCTGGAGCGGAATCGTGTTTCCGTAGCCACACTGCACCGAGACGACCGCGTTGGACAACGACGTCGGCGCGCCCGAGCCCTTGCCGTCGTATCCGGGATCCGGGCTAGCGCCGTGTGAGATGGGTTCGCCGGCAAAACGGCCGTTTGGTGTGGCGCCGACTGCCCGTCCGAGAGGGATGGTGCTGGCCCACGAAAAGATGCCCGGGATGCAGTTGAATCCGTCCGGCGTCGGGCATTCCTTGACAATTTCGGTGAACCGTTCGGAGAGCCGCACCGCGTATTTGTCGCCCGGTGAATCACCGCAGCCGAAACGCCTGCTGTTCTTCAACATCAGCCTGACGTGTTCCGCTCCGCTCCAATCGTCATCCAAGAGCTGCAGAAGCTCGACGCAGGTGATGGCCTGGCCTGTGTCGACATGCTTTTCAATGGCTGCAAAAGAATCCGCTGCGGTTGCCAGAGCGGAAAGGTCGATGCACATGTTGTAGTAATCGACGCCGCCGTCAGTCACGTCTCGCCCGCGTTCGATAGGGCCGTGGCAGAGCAGATTGAGCGGAACCTCCGGGCACACGTCCTTCTGGTGCGCAAGGTGGAAGTCGATGCCCCGCTTGGTGACTTCGATGGCCTTGCGCAAGTGCCGATCGAAGTAGCCCCAAAGGGCATCGACATTCTTTTCCTCGGAACGCGACATGAAATCCCGGAACGCGACATCAAACACCTTTGCCGCATTTATTTTCACGATGTCGTTGAGCGTGTATTCGCGGCCGGGGATGGCGATCCAATGGCACCCGCATGCGATCCGCTGCCGGGCCAGTTCCATGGTGTAGCCGTTTCTCGCAAAGCCTTCATAGAGGCCCTTCGCACCCATGAACCTGGGCGAACCGACCTTGTCATCGAACAGATAGGTCACTGCCCGGTCAAAGAGCTTGGGGTCAAGCCCGTCCCAGACCATGACGGTGATGTTCGACGGTATTTTGAGGATGTGCAGAGCTTCGAGAATGAGAAACGAGACATGGCTCGTCTTGTCCATCCCGTCTTCATCGGGTCCGCCGACCTGGTAGTACTGGGTATCGATGACGAGCATCGAGATGAGGTGATAGATGGCCTCTTCGTCGTCGAGGATCCCATCGGCGATGTCTTTTTCATAAAACGGCCGGAGCAGTTCATCGAGTTGTCCCATGGCGCCGGCACCGTTGAACGTGCGGGTGACAACGGCCACCCACGAGATGAACTGGCATGCTTCGCGGAAGGTCCGAGGCGGGCCGGATACGAGGTGCTCGTTCATTTCCGCCATCTGGATGAGGTTCTCACGCCGGTCGGGCCGCCTCTCCCTCATGGATAGCTCCAGCGCTTTCCGCACGTGCCTGCGAATCCAGCTTTGGATGCCGACCACCGTGGCCTCGTGTCCATCGTAGAAATCGGAGCTTTCCGGGTGATCCTCCCGCGCCCATTGAATTTTTTCGAGGATGCCACCCCAGCCGAGGTCGAATCCGATCTGAAGGTCGGGGCAGAAATGCTGTCCCCCTCCGATTCCTGAGATGATGTTGTACTTCGCAAAATCTTCCTGAAGGTGCGAGTAGTCGAAGGCCGCGTCAGGCGGCCAACCGGGCCCGCAGCGATAGGAAGGGGCGTCGAAGTACCACGCGCCGGCCAGGGAGCTGTCTGGATCAATGGTGGCCGGGAGTGCATTCAAGAGGGCCCCGAAATTCTCTCCGACAGATTTTGGGCCGTAAGATCCGCCACTCCCGTGGTTTGGTTTGGGAATGAAATCAACTTTGTCGGGGAGAAGGATCGAGCCATGATCGTCGGTGTCCATCGGCCCGAGCTTCTGTTTAGCCCGAGTATTCTCCAGCTTCGTGGCGATCAGCGATTCGATGCGGTCCTGGTAAGCCTGTATCTGCGTGATCATAGCCTCAATGCTTCAACAGCGAGGGATGGCGTGCAACCTCAATCGTAGCGGGAGCGCTGCGAGGGCCGCAATTGCAGAGGTAGTCATCCGGGCATTGAAGGTGGCCATCGAAGCTCGGGGAGAAGCGTTCCCAAAGCGTGAGCTTCTCGCGGCAAAAGGCATAGGGAGTGTCTGGGCTGACTCGCTCCAATTCTGAAATGGTAAAGTCATAGACCATGGCGCGGTATTCGTCCGGTGCCTGGCAACCCTGGGAGTGCTGCTTGCCTTCTGCCTCCTTCATCGTTTGCAGGAATTCGTCGTCCAGCAGCGAGGTGTCGAAGCACTCGCGCATCTCAGCGTAGTCCAGGAACCGAATCGTCTCGAAGGTGATCAGGTCCGGGGTCACTTCCCTGAAAAGCAACTCGATCATCTCACGGTTTTCTTCCTGCCAGCCTTTGACGGGAAGAATGGGGGACAGCCTGACCCGCACTGGATATCCCGCCTGCTGGCATTTGCGCATGGATTCGATGCGTTCCACCATGCTCGCTGTCCTTTTCTCAAAGTGGTTGCTCTGCGTTCGGCCACTGAGACTCCAGCAACCGACCGTATGGCCCCGGTGATCGTAATCGAGCAGAAAGTCCACGTGATCACTTTTACCGACGTAGAGCTCGAGGGCCTTATCAGGCTGTTGGGCAAAGTAATCGATCAGGAGCCCTGCACCGCCGTACTCCGGTTCGAAGCAGACGGTGTCCGTGTAGTTGTCGTATTGAAACAGGGTCTGCGACGGGCAGCGTTCGAGCCAGTTGTCCAGGCGAGAGACAAAATCCTCGACGTTCATCATGATGTTGACGAACCAGCCAAGGTGGCAATAGGCGCAACGGAAGTGGCACCCGACGATGGAATGCAGTTGCCACGCCGGCTGGCAGACGAGCCCGGTCTTGCGGCGGAACTCGCCCGACCCCGAGTCGCGCCAGTCAAATCCGCCGTAACCATTAAGTTTGTGCCGATTAAGGAAGGGAAACGCCTCGGACCGTCTCTTTCGTTCGTCCTCGCTATCGTCGAAGCGAAAGCGATTGAAGATGACGATGTGATCGTCCTCTGCATTCATGCCATGCCGCCGGCGGCCTTCAAGGTCCCCTTCGGTGGTCTCGGCCAGTTCACCGTCATCGACCTCCCGCACATCCTCAGATGTAATAAACTCGCTCATTCGCTCGAAGCGCGCTTTCATTGCGGGGTCATCCAGGACACCTTCAACTATCAGGACTCGTTCGGCATTCAGTGAGAGCATGTGCTTGACTCCTCGTATGAAGCGGGTTGGGTTCTATTGGAAGGCTTACCATCATTGAGCGGGCTGGCGCAGACACACAACGAATTCACCGCTCCCATGACCACGCGGAACGCCATCCGGCAGATTTAGCTGGCCACGTCCCATCAGGCCCTGCACTATTTGCGGGGTTAGGCCTCGACTTTAGACCAAGCATTCCGCGCGGTGGACAGACAGCAAATATGGGCGCGCCGGACATTTCGTGGCTGTGTCCTCTTGTGTTACAAGGGGTAGACGGCCACGACCACCGGCAAAACTGAGATACTGGGCCCAGCCGGGGAGCTATACGCGGGTATGAGGCCAGTTGGCACTTATTTTGAGGACATCGAGAGGCCTGGATCAGTTTACAAACCAAGCAAAGGAGTAGGAGACTTGGCCTCCACAATAAATCTGAAGGACGGTACCGAAGTTATCATCCGACCGATGAGACTTGATGACACCGAGCGATCCTTTGACTTCTTCCAGGCTCTTACGCCAGCGGATAGAGCCTATCTTCGAGTCGATGTGACCCGGAGAGGTTTCGTCGAACAGCGCATTCGGTCAATGGCGACTGGGAATGTGAAACGCCTGGTTGCCGTCATCCGCGACCAGATCGTGGCCGACGGTGCCCTCGAGATCTTAGGGAAAGGCTGGAAAGATCATATTGCCGAGCTGAGGCTGATTGTCTCACACCAGTTTCAAAACAAGGGGCTCGGCACTTTGATGGCTCGCGAGCTTTACCGGCTGGCTGCCCACGAGAAAATTGAAGAGGTCGTGGTCAAGATGATGCGTCCGCAGGAGAAAGCCAATTTCATCTTCAAGAAACTGGGCTTCATGGAAGAAAGCGCGCTGCCGGATTACGTCAGGGACATCAGTGGCAACAAGCAGGACCTTATCCTCATGCGCTGTGACCTCGCCGCGCTTTGGCGTGAGATGGAAGACCGCTTCGCTGAGTCCGATTGGGGCCGGACACGGTAGGCGTATACGATCCGGGCTCTGCAATAAACATTTGCCGTCTTAGCTGGATGGCTGTCGCCACGAGGCATACCGGCGGCCACTTAAGAGAGTTGTGCGGTTATCACCCGACAAGAAAAACATGCAAGGACCTCGGTCCGTGCGCGCCGATGACCAGGGATTGCTCGATATCCGCAGTCTTCGAGGGGCCGGAGATGAAGCATCCGAATTCAGGCTTTGTGAAGGTGAGGCGCCCGTACGCCTCGTGCATGTTGTGGACGATCTCGGTTTTCGGAACGACGAGGGCAAGGTGCTGAACGACGAAATAAACAACGCGATGCCTGATGCCCGCGTCAGTGGCCCAGATGGCCGCGTTTTCGGCGACGGCGAACTGGCCACGCAGAATAGCGAAATCGATGGTCTCGACCTCGTGCGGATCGTCGATGGCATCGAGATCGATGTTGGCCTTTTCGAAGCCGGAGAGGGAGGAACAGACCTCACCAGCCTTCGCGTAGGCATCGACCTTCTGCAGACGGTATTCAATTTCGGCCTCTGAATTCACCTCATGACAGACGCCGCCAACCGCCTCGAGAGTGGCCTTGAACTGCTGGAGCGGATCTTCGTAGGTGATCTTCTCCGTCTGCAAACCCGGATGGGAGAGCCCGGGCAGATTCTGCTGCCGAATGGCTGTAAGGATGGTCTGTTTGCTATCGGACATTGCTGTGAAGCAGAGGCATGTTAATCAACCAGACGACATCGGATCTTGCCGAGTGGACCAAGGTCTGCATCGTAGGTGCCGACTGCAGCGGCTCCCTTGGCTTTATACGGCTTGCCAAGCGCTCCAGTCAGGATGACCTCGCCTTTTCGAAGAGGCCGACCTCGTTCAATCTGAAGATTCGCGAGCCAGAGCAGGACATTCCATGGATTGCCCAGCGCTGCGCTGGCGGGGGCTTTCGAGACTTCTTTACCATTCACAGAAAGCCTCGCGGTCACTTTGTTCATGTCGATTTTCGACGGCTCGTGGCCGGTCCCCAGCATGAACCGATGCGCGGCCGCGGCATCCGCAATGAGGTCAGCAACGTTCGGCTTGCCCTCGAATTTGAAACGAAGGTCGGGGATATCGAATGCCGCGTGGACTGAAGCGACATATGGAAGCAACTCTTCGATCGTCTCGATTTTTGCCGTGATACCTTTCTTCAACTTGAACGCTACTTCCGGCTCAATATGAAAGAATATGAACTCGCTCTGCTTGAGCGTTCCGTTGGCTGGTCGCTCCATCGATCGAAACAGTCTGCCATAAACGGGGGCCGTCACACCGAACATTTCCTGGGCAGGTTTGCTGGTGAACGCCACTTTGTAACCGGCGGATGGGTCGCCCTGCCGGCTTGCGTAAAGAGTGAACGCATCCTGAATCCGGTAAGCATCCTCGATGCTGAAATCCCCGAATCGAGTCGTGAGCGGGACGTTGGTTTTCGCCTGCCTGAGATCTGCAAGATGAGAGGTCTCATTTTCATGAAGCTGGGGTCTGCAATATGGGCACGGCCGCCTGAGAGAGCAGGACGGAAGCGTCAGAAAGAAAAGGCACACCGCAACAGCCGCAGCCTTTCTGATACATTCTGGATCGAACAGACCGTACTTTGACATTGTCAGTGCGACTCGATGCGAACAGGAACGAAGTAGACCTGATCTCGAATTTCCATTATTAGGATTTGGTCAGTCATCATTCCACCTTCTCCATTCTGAATTCTCAGCAAATGAGCGTCGATGGCAACTTCACGGCAACTCAGGATGGGAAGACTCGGTGGTTTTTCCTCTGATCCTCCTGGTGCTCGGCTCCTGCCACGCGGGTATAGTGGCACGGGGCAGGTCCGCAAGGGCCTTGCGAAGCCGAGTGGTGGCCTGGCTGCAGGCCGGCCATTTAGGGAGCTCCCAAGAATCGAGAAGGGTCACCACCAACTCAGGATCGTTCTCCGATGGTCTGAAAGAGAGGAAAAAGTGAAACACCCACCCGGCTTGAGAACACTAACTGTTCTGATCTCATGTGGCATTTTCGTCAGTCCCGCTTCCGGCAGGGACGTCAGGCTCGTCAAGAACGGGCAGGCGAAGGTCACCATTTACACCCCGGTCAAGCCCGAGCCGTGGACAAAGAAGCCGAGGAAGGAGAATACTCGTCCCCTGCTGGCCGCGTCGGTGAACGACTTGGCCATGTACCTTGCCAAAATGACAGGAGCGGAGATCGACGCCATCGTGGGCGATCCCCCCGACAGACCCAAGTCCATACCCATCCTGATTGGGGAACTTGGAGAGAAGCGATTCGGGCCGCCGTCCGTCTCAGCTCCGGCAAAGCAGGGACATCGGTTGGTCGTCACGAGAAAGGCCATCGCCTGCATCGGGGAGAGTGATTTGGCCACCAGCTACGCTATCTATGAGATTCTGGATCGCCTGGGGTGCCGCTGGTACCTGCCGGGAGAGATGGGAGAAGTCGTTCCCAGGAGGAAGACAATCAGTCTGCCAGAGATGGACGTCTCGCGGGTGCCGGCGACGCTCTACCGCAGCATCTGGTACGCCGGCCCGGACTTCAAGAGACGCAATCGTCTCGGCGGCCTTCAGGTTCAAGGAGCACACGGCCTGGAGGGGTACATTTCAGCGGAACAGAGGGAAGCGCATCCGGACTGGAACGCAGAGCGGAATGGCAAGCGACCCCCCACCGGCCGTATCTGTTGGGGAAATCCGGAGGTCGCCCAAGCCGTTGCGGAGACCATCATCACCCGCCTGGACAAGGTCTACCGGCCTTCAGTCACCCTTTCGCCGGCAGACGGCACCAGCTTCTGCGAATGCAAGAAGTGTAAAGCCCTGGATGCAGGTGACTGGGACCCGACCGTGGGATGCGTCTCACTTTCCGACCGGATGGTCCACTTTGCCAACCAGATTGCCGAACGAGTGACCGCGAAGTACCCGGACGTCCTGTTTGGCCTCTATGCCTACGTTCAGTACACGCGGCCGCCGATCCGCGAAAAGCCGCACCCCAATGTCGTTATCGCTTTGGCGCCCATCACCTACTGCCGCGCGCATTCCATGCTCAATGCCGATTGCCCGTCCCGTCAAGCCATCCAGCCCATCGTCAAGGGTTGGGGAAAGGTAGCCAAATGGCTGGCATTCCGAGGGTACCTGTTCAACCTCGCGGAGGTGAACGCCCCCTACCCGATGATGAGGCTCTGGAGTGACGAGCTCCCGACCTACTACGCGAATAAAGTGCGGTTCTGGATGCCCGAGAGTATGCCGACCTTCGAGGGAAGCCTGCCGGGGATTTACCTGAACATCCGCATTCCCTGGTATCCCGACGAGAAACCCGACGAAATCCTCAATGAGTTCTTCACTCGCTTCTACGGGGCCGCATCGGCGCCCATGCGAAGATACTGGTACATTTTCGATGATGCGTGGACCAAGGTCCCGGAGCATGCGGGCAACGTCTTCGGACACGGACGCCGCTTTACGCCCGAAGTCATGAAAGCCGCACGCGAGGCCATGAATGAAGCCATGGCTGCCAGTCAGACTGTCATGGAGTTCCGCCGTGTGAAATTCGCGGACTATTCGCTCCGGCAGTTCGAGCTCTTCATGAAAATGCGTTGGGACCTCGCCAACGGTAGATTGCGCTACTTGGGGCGGGACGGTAACCGATTCCTCGGAACCTGGGCTTCCTTGGGAGACGAATACCGGCAGGAATCCGCCTTTGGGCGGTACCAGGGCCAGTATTTCGGCCGATTCTTCATGCCCATCTACCGTGATGGATCCCGCGTGGCAAAAGACTTCGCAATCGTTACTCGGTCGATCCGGAAGTGGAAGTATCAGGTGGATAGAGAAAAGAAGGGAGAGGCACTTGGCTGGGAAAAGGCCGACTTCAAAGACCAGGAATGGAAGACGACCGACCCCAGCGTTGACACGTGGTCATCTCTGGGCCTCTTCGATTTCTTCGGATCGGTCTGGTACCGCACACAGATCAGGATGCCCGCAATTCCGGAAGGCAAGAAGGTGTACCTGTGGCTGAGCTGTGCCGATAGCGTGTGCAGGCTGTTCGTGAACGGACGGCATATCCCTTACGTCAACAGCAAGGGAGAAACTGTCGAGCACTTCATCGGTTACTCCGTCCCAGGTTCCTTCGAGGTAACTTCCGCCATCAGGCCCGGTGCCCAAAACCAGATCACGATCAAAGGCAGCCGGCCGGCCGGATGGATCAATGAATTGGGCACTGGCGGGCTGATGGGCCCGGTGCTCTTCTACCGGGAGAAATAGGGCTTCCGCCCTGCAAGAGCTGTAGTGCCCGCGCCGCGCTAAAGGGGCAACACGCTCGAGGGGCAACCCATGCCGGTATTCCCTGTTCGGCGATCCCCTTCCTTATCCTCTCACTTCTGCGGTCGAATCGTAGGATGAATCGTAGGATGGTCGTCCTCGCCCGTCTGAGGCCGCATCCACCTGAGACGGCCGAGACGGCCATCCTACAATCAGTTTTGCGCGCCTCTGCTACATCGCGGCAACGAAGTTACTCACAGTCTACTTACGCTGGATACGGATGCCGTCATCAGTAATCGTCAAATCCGGAGTTTGTTTGAAAAGTCCCTCTGATTCGTCTCTGGTGAGTGGGGCTTGCATTTTTCTGTGGTGAGATCGCATGTTTCGCTCATGGCGACGCTCCTGAAATGGTTGTCAGTGAAAAAGTGTCCATGCAAATTCTAGCGAAGCTTCGCCTCAAACCGTCGAGCAGCCCATCGTAGCGCTGCCCTCCAGGGCGGCGTCTTATGCGAGCCGAGGGCTCGCCCGCGAAACTCCGGCCTGGAGGCCAGAGCTACAGTGCTTCACCGAAACTTGACTCATCTGTCCAGTTTGGGGACTTGTAGACGACTAATCGGCCACAGATGGGAGGAAAGCCATTCTTCCACCATTCACCATTCACCATTCACCATTCACCATTCACCATTCACCATTCACCCGCGCCGATTGTTACCTCTCTTCCACTCTCTATAATTCGCCGCCCGATATTCATCCGCTTTAACACACCAGTTTCATGTCTCACTTTGGTCGCCTGCTCCAGCTTGTAGCGCTCTGCATTCTGCCGATGGGGTTGATGGCCGGCTTCATGGAAAACGACGTCAAATTTGAGATGAAGGTGCTGGCCGGCGCGATCGTTCTATTCCTCATTGGGAAGCTGCTTCAGGGCAAAGGCGCCCCTGACAGCCTGGAATAATCATGGAGCTTACTCACTTCGATGAGTCGGGGGCCGCCAGGATGGTGGACGTCAGCGGAAAAGAGATCACCATGCGCACTGCAATCGCCGAGGGCACGGTCGCCATGGAGGCCGAGACCCTCAAATTAATCCGTGACAAACAGGTAGCCAAGGGAGACGTCCTCCAGATCGCCCGGGTTGCCGGCATCATGGCTTCAAAGAAGACTGCCGATCTTGTGCCGCTCTGTCATCCGATTCCGTTGGAAAAGGCGGAGGTTGAGTTCGAGTTTCTGGATGACACTCGCTTGAAGATTCGCGCATTCACGAAAACATCCTCCAAAACCGGAGTTGAGATGGAGGCCTTGACTGCCGCGATGGCCGCCGGCCTGACCGTTTACGATATGTGCAAAGCCGTTGACCGGGGTATGGAAGTCGGCCCCTTTTACCTGACCGAAAAAACAGGTGGTAAGAGCGGACATTTCGAGCGAAAGGCAGACGATGCTTCCTGAAGGCCCCGCACCCTTTACACCCGGCTCCCCCGGACAGGAAGGGCCAGAGCCACCCTCGACTCCGTGGTGGGAAGATGCGGCCGTCATTCTTGCCATCGCTTCGGTGTGGCCGATCTTCCTGCGGTGGCAGGGCCGTCACTGGCTGTATCTCATGTATGCGGCGGCAGCAATCATGATCATCATTTTTATCCGCCGAATGAGGAGACTGAACAGACTCACCCGAGAACATAAACAGACTAATGCCGGTCCATTTCAGTTCGGACAGGGCGGGCCGGATTCATGGCAAGACGGCAACAGGGAAACTGAGAATTAGAGGCAAGAGTACTACGCACCACGAAACACATCATGACGTTCCAGGAAATCATTCACTCATTAAATCAATACTGGTCTGACTACGGCTGTGTCCTCTGGCAGCCGTACGACATCGAAGTCGGCGCCGGCACATTCAACCCTGCCACGACGCTTAGATCGCTCGGGCCGGAGCCGTGGAACGTCGCGTACGTCGAGCCATCAAGGCGCCCCACAGATGGACGCTACGGCGAGAACCCAATCCGGCTACAGCACTACTACCAGTACCAGACCATCCTCAAACCGGCCCCCGAAGACTCGCAGCAGCTCTATCTCAAGAGCATCGAAACGTTGGGCGTCGACCTCAAGAAGCACGACGTCCGCTTTGTCGAAGATGATTGGGAATCGCCTACTCTCGGCGCCTCCGGGCTCGGGTGGGAGGTGTGGCTCGACGGAATGGAGATCACGCAGTTCACCTATTTTCAACAGGTCGGAAGCGTCGAGCTTGACCCCATCTGCACTGAGATCACCTATGGCCTCGAGCGTATCGCCATGTTCATTCAGCAGAAGGAAAGCGTGTACGATCTCACCTGGGTTGATGGGGTGACCTATGGCGAAATCCATCACGAAGACGAAGTGCAGTTTTCGAAATACAATTTTGAAACGGCGAACGTGGAAATGATGTTCGACCTCTTCAACAAATATGAACAGGAGTGCAAAGACACCCTGGCCGAAGGGCTGCCAATCCCGGCGTACGATTACGTGTTGAAATGTTCACACGCGTTCAATCTGCTCGATGCCCGCAATGCCATCAGTGTCACCGAACGTACCGGGTATATCACCCGGGTCCGCAACATCGCCCGCGACTGTGCAAAGGCATTCCTGGCCCTTCGAAAAGAAATGCAATTCCCACTTCTCAAGGACGAAGCGGACAGAGAAAAGTGGCTTACAGAAAAAGAATAAGGAATCAGAACAGAGAACAACACCATGCCAGACCTCCTGTTTGAAATCGGCGCCGAAGAAATCCCCGCCGGTTACATTGAACCGGCCCTCGCCGCGCTCAAATCTGAATTTGAAACAGCCCTCAAAAGCAACCGTCTCCAGGCGGACAAGATCAGAACGACCGGCACCCCCCGCCGACTCGTATTACACGCTGCCGGACTTCCCTCCGCTCAGGAAAGCATCGATATGGAAGTCTCCGGACCGCCAAAGCGAATAGCTTTCGATGATGAAGGCAATCCCACCAAGGCGGCAGAAGGCTTCGCACGCAAGAACGGCGTCGACATTTCCGAGGTGAAGCTGCGCGAGACTGGCAAGGGCGAATACTGCTACACCGTCAAGCACGTCGAAGGCAAACCGACCGCCGAGATTCTGCAGGATGTGCTCGCCGGCCTGCTTGATGCGCTTCCGTTTCCAAAGTCCATGTACTGGCTTACTCCCAACACACGATTTGCACGACCCGTTCGCAGCATCCTCGCGATTTTTGATGAGGATGTCGTGCCGTTCGAATACAGCGGCATTGCCTCAGATCGCAAGACCGCGGGGCATCCGTTTCTGGGCGAAGATTCTGTAACAATCGAATCGCCCGACTTTGCTGCATTCGAGAGCACTCTCGAGGCAAACAAGGTCGTCGTCGATCTTGACAAGAGGCGCGAGCAGATCGAAAGCCAGTTGGCTGATATCTATGCCTCGTACGATTCATCGCACAGTCAGCCGGAATTACTTGAAGAAGTGAAGAATCTCGTCGAATGGCCGCACGCGGTCGAAGGGTCCTTCGAAGAGAGTTTTCTCGAAGTGCCGGCCGAAGTGATCGAAGCGGCCATGATGGGCCATCAGCGCTACTTCCCCATCCGCAACAGCGGCGGAGATCTCGTCAATAAATTCGCCTTCGTCAGCAATCGGGACGGTTCGAATGACGATGTCGTCCGCACTGGCAACGAGCGCGTACTCCGGGCCCGCCTGGCCGACGCCCGTTTTTTCTGGGATGAAGACCGAAAAACAAAGCTTGCCGACCGCGTCGATGCTCTCAAGGATGTTCTCTATCAGGTCAAGCTTGGCAGCTATTACGAGCGCGCGGAACGGCTCCGCAAAATGACAGCCTTCATTGCAGACAAACTTGGTCTGGATGAATCGACCACGGCGAATCTCGACCGCGCAGCAATGCTCTGCAAAACCGATTTGCTCACCAACATGGTCTACGAATTTGCGAAGCTGCAGGGAGTCATGGGCCGCCACTACGCGCTCCAGGACGGCGAGCAACCGCAAGTAGCCGCGGCTATCGAAGAACACTACCTGCCCAAAGCCGCAGCGGGAGCCCTGCCCGAATCAGAGCTCGGAGCACTGCTCGCTCTTGCCGAAAAGGCCGACACGGTTTCTTCATGTTTTGCCGCGGGGCTGTCTCCGACCGCCAGCCAGGACCCCTACGGCTTGCGCCGCCAGACCCTTGGCATCATCCGCGTTTTGCTTGAAAGAGAGATCTCAATCTCGCTGCGCGACCTCTTTGCGCAGGGCCTTCAAAGCCTGCCCGATTCACTCGAGGTCGAAGAGGGCGTCCTCGACCAGATCCTCGATTTCGCTAGAGATCGCCTGAACCAGTTCTGTCTCGACGCGGGTTACCGCTACGACCTCGTCAACGCCGCGCTCTCCGCCGGTTTCGACAACCTGCTCGACCTCAAGGCCCGGCTCGATGCGATCACCGAGCTCTCCAAACAGGATTACTGGATACCTCTCGTCAAGGTAGTCGAGCGAACATTCAACATCACGAAAAAGAGCCAACCTGAAGGCGAGCTCAATGAGGAGTTGTTGCATGAAGAACAGGAGAAAGCTGTCTTTGTAGCGCTTCAGGAAAACCAGGATGAGATCAAAGCTCTCTTCGACCAGCGCGACTATGCTGCCGCGGCCCAGCTTTACCACGACGTATTCGCCGATCCGATCGAGACCTTCTTCGATAAAGTGATGGTGCTCGTCGATGATGAAGCGATCCGAAACAATCGCCTTCTGCTCATGAAGACCATTCATGGCCTCATAGCAGAGCATCTGGGCGATATTGGCAAAGAGGTCGTGCTTGGTGGAGAGGCTTAAGCAGTCATATATATTTTTCCAGGCGGACAGTCTGGTGGCAGCCTATGGCCACAGGATGCATCCGCATCCTGGGTCGTAGCCACGGGCTGACCAGCCTGTGAGCTCCTATATATTTCCACAGCCTGCCACCAGCCTGTCCGCCCTCCAAAGTTGATTTCTGTTGAGTTGAAGTTATCAAATCTGTGTCCAGGCACGCCTCTGTTTGATACTGACCGGGCTGACAGGCTGGCAGCCTGTCGCCACGCGTGCTTTCTGAAACTCACCCGTTTCCAGTTCGACTGCTCTAACCAACATGAAAAACCTTCCAACGCTCAGCTTCACTTTCCTGTGCATCTGGTGCGCGGGGCCGGCTTCCATCAGCGGGGAACAAGCGCCAATCTTCCTCGACATCCAGGGCGAAGATTTTGACAAGGCCACCCACCGGCCTGAATGGCATACGCTGCCGGGGCAGGGCTGGTATTCGATGGAGATGAAACACTGCAACGGATATGCGGTTGCCATCTGCGATGCGCAGTCCGTTGGCTCTTCGATTACTTACTCGCTCGACAGCGCGTTGCCTCCCGGCAAATACCGGTTCTTTTTCCACATCATCAAGATGCGCAGCGGCGGCAAGAATGGTGTTGAGATCATTATCGGAGATCATAGCTGGAAAGTGATCTGGGATGGGAAGACCTACAAGGTCAGAGATTACTCAGTAGATGCCCACGACTTCACGCTCACGAAGCCAGCGCGACAGATCAGAATCAAGAGTCTCATGATCGAACGCTGGTCTATCGGAGATGTGCCGGAACATCCCATCCCGACCATCATGCTGGATCGTCTCATGGTGACGAACGATCTGCGTTACCAGGTGGCAACTCCGGGCCGCAGGCAGGTGGTGGCGCTGCCGGATGACGGAGTGACGACAGCAAAGGAAACCGAGCGGCAGCCCATTCTCCCTGGCAATCGTCTGGCGAACGGCTCGTTCGAAGTTGGCACGACGACCTCGTGGCTGGCCAACACCGGATATCACAACGGCCCCTTCCTGAACCGGGGCAATCTCGTGAAAACGAATCCACATCACGGCAGGCAGTGCCTCGAGATTGGCGCGCCGGGCTCTGGCGTGATGAGCGAGATGTTCAGAGGGCACACCGGCGAGCTCGTGAACGTGACGGTCAGTCTTCGCAGCTCGGGGACCACCAAAGCCACCATCGGTGTCTACAACACCCGCGGTAAATCGAAAAGCCTGGTGCCCAAAGGGGCGCTGGTGGAGAAGGAATGGAAGACCTTTTCAGGCGCGGTCGAACTGCCCGCGGATTCGACCGGACGATACTACATCCAGATCGTCCCAGGCGGGGATGCGGCCAATCCGGGCAAAGTCTGGATCGATTCCGTTTCGGTCGGCCAGAAGGCGGGCGAAGCATTCAAGACGCGGGATGCCCACGAAGTCGGACTGATGAGCGACCGAGTCGCCAATATCTATCACAGTAAGGACAGCGCTCCGGCTGCTCTTACGCTTGCGAATCACGGTCCGCAGGCATGGAAGGCGGACCTCGAGCTGATCGTTCGCGATCATCGGAACATCGTCGTACTCTCCAGACCGATCAACGTCACCTGTAAGCCGGCCGATTTACTCAGTCTGCCTCTGAACATCGCATGTGGGCGGTGGGGGATTTTCAGTGCGGCCATCCACGACGCTGGCACAAATCAGGATGTCGCTGAGCTCTCGACCATCGTTCTGCCAGAGCGCAAGGCCGGCGGTATCTGCGGCTTTTACGGCAAGACCGGCGATGAGCGGACCGCGAAGATTATGCAATCGCTTGGCCTGCCCTGGAACGGCACACTCGCCGACGGCCAGGCCCGTCACATCCGAGAGCCGAAGGATTTTGAAGCCCTTGAAAAAGTACTCCTGGTGGCAAAGAAGCACGGCATCAAGATTCAGCACGCGACGGAGATTCTCTATCACAAGCAGCAGAAGGATGTGCACTACGAAGGCACGCTCCGCCGTCACTACAATGCGCCAAGCCTGGCAGCGATTGAAAAAGACCTTTCTGCTTTCGCCGAGCGATTCAAGGACAAGATAGACGTCTGGAATCTCCAGGACGAGATGACGGATTTCAAGATGCCTTACGAGGTCTACCCGCTCTATCACAAGATAGCGGTGGACGCGATCCGCAAGGCCGATCCCGATGCGGTGGTCATCGTCAGCTCCGAGCCCAAGCACCAGGAACAGGTCTTGAAGGTACTCGGCAAGAATTATCTGAACGCGATCTGCGATGCGAATTTCAGCGCGGTTCGCGGCGATCACTACAAGCACGCTCTGTATTCGCAGGCGGCGAAGAAATGGGATCTTCCGCTCTGGTTCAGCGGCTTCTCCTTCCCCACGCGCTCCATGTATCGCACCCGCGCGGAGATTCTGGGTCTGGGAGGAAGGAGCAAAACAAGCCTTTACCGCAGCCCCGTTGATACGACCGCTGCCGCAATGACCGTGCACCGGCTCCGCTACGACGTCGAGCGTTTCGTTTTGTATTCGGCAATCCCGACGGTCATCAATCCGTATCGTCTCCGCCCCACGAATATCTTTGATTTCGACGGCACCGCGCACAACGTCGCGGCCGCCTACGCAGCGATTGGCAACTTTCTGCAGGACGCAACGGACGGGAAGTTGCTCGAGACACCAAGCGAGGAACTCATCGCGTTTTCCTTTCAACGAAAGGGCGACAACTGGCTCACATTCTGGGTCGGCCCGATTCTGAAGTACGGCGAAGTGAAGTATGGCGATTACAGCATCGACCTGGAGTTGACCGGCAGCCTTCTCGATTCCTTTGGCAATGCTGTTCCTTCGGATGTCGCGAATGGTCGGACGAAGATCGAATTTGAGGGGCAGCCCCTGTACTTCAATGTTGGCAACGCCTCAGCAGAGAAAATTGCCGCAGCGATAAAGAGCGCAGAGTTTGTGGAAAGTATCTCATTGAGAGGCATCTGCCTCGGAAACGACTCGGGTGGAACATTGTTCAGGGCCGCTGTTGTCAACAGGACGGGAGAACCTCTCAGCGGCACGCTCAGTATTTCGGAGGGTAGAGGAATGTTCGTTGAAGGCGGCCAGATCCAACGTGAGATTTCAGATATATCAGACGCCGGTACGAAGTGGGCAGACATCGCGTTCCGGGGCGGCCTGGCGGAGCGGCGTCCCTTGAGCCAGGGGGTGGCGGGGCTGCAGTTCGCTAGAGGTCGGATCAGTCGTACGAGCGGGCTCTGGTGCATGCCTGCGCCCAGGATAAAGACTCCCCCGGCCCTCGATGGCCGACTCGACGATTGGAGAGGCGTTGCCCCGGCCTTCATCCACACCACGCGTCGAGCCTCAGGAGCATATGAGCTGATCCAGGTGCGACGGGGGCCGAACAGTATTGGGGATGAGAACGATATTGGTGCATCAACCTTTGCAAGGTGGGATGAGAAGAATCTCTATCTCGCACTGAAAGTGAAAGACGACGACGTTCAATTCCCCACCGGGCATCGAGGCCCCGGGACCGGTGACCACGCCATCATCAGTATCGATACGAATCTGATGGACGACCTTTTCGATCCCAGACAGAGCGAAGATGATTTCCTGATCCAGATCCGCATGGCAGGACACGAGCTTCAGGCCGACCTCATCAACAGCAAGAACGAATCGGCTAAACTGGAATCAGCCTACGCCAACATCAAGTCGGGCCTCGAGAGCGGCTTCGCCATCGAGATCGTCTGTCCCTGGGAGAAGCTCGGTGTTGCGCCAGGCGTTGGTCTGACTCTCGGTTTCGATACGACCGTATTCGATGCGGATGGATCATTCGAGGTGCAAGTGGAAGCGGCGTGGGCCGGATTCAATAAGAGCTACCGAAATCCGACGGGATATGGACAGTTGATTTTGAGGTAGTGAGGGATTCACGCCGGCCGCAACTGAAGCCTGTCAGCCCAAGATTCCCACTTCTGTCCTGACGTATTTCGTGGCGTCGTTCATGCCAAAGCCTTTTGAGCCGATCGGCACAAGATCGTCGTCCGCGTAAAACCTCAGTTCGTAGTTGAGGCGATACTCGCCAGTGTCGTCTTTGAACTGAAGGGAGTCGCCGTCCGGATCGAGTTCGAGGCATTCAAAGCTCTCGTTCGAGAACGCGTAGAGGTGAGTGCGCGCCTCGTTGCTGAAAACCACGTGGCATCCGTTTTCAAGTTCCTTCCGTTCCGGACGCGCCTGCGCGAAATGCATTCGGCCTTCGCGGCCTTCGTAGTGAAGCACATCTTCCTCGATGATTGGGTTGCCGCAGTGTTCCCGGTCGATCACAAAGATATCTTCTCGCTCGCGCTCACAAGAGATGAGATAAAGCAGCGTGGTTCTGGTCTGAACGAAGTGATGCCAGACATGCTCGACGCGATCGACCAGAATGTGAGGCGGGCCTTGAATCCAGCGACGGTCGTAAAACTTCGTTCCGCTCACACGCTGGGTGGATGTGTCGATACCCCAGCCGAGGGTTTTCGACGCGTGCGTGAGCGTCGGCCAGACGACCGGCGGCTCGAGCTTGTAGCCCCAGTTCTGAAATCCCTTGTATGGAGCGCGGCCAGAGAGAAACGTGGCCGCGTGGTAATCCTGCTTGAAGATGAAGTAAAGACCGTCTGCGCCTTCATCCACCGTGTAAAACTCGTGGCGTTCCGTTGGCTCGCAAAACCAGTTCGGATCTTCTAACGGCTCTTTGCCGTTGTGTTCCAGCATGGCCCAGATGTAGGGATGGCAAGCATGAATCGGGCCGCCCTTTGGGATCGTTGGTTTGTAGTGATTCTCGATCAGCCAACTGAAATGCGGCTGGTCTTCCGCGTAGCGTTCCATGGCAGGTATATAATCCGCCACCTTGGTCGGCCCACCGATAGCCACGCGTGTTGATGCGCCAAAGACGGAAGGGCTGCCTGACGGATCGGAGACGATGGTGTACCACCTCGCGCCTGCGGCCAACTGCTCATCGATGGTCCGGTCGCCGGACAGCACGCGATAGGTGTAAAGGTAGATGAATGAGGTGCCGGAGTAGTTTCCATCGGGCCCGGGCCCTTCATTGATCTGTCCATCGCGATTGAATACGCGGACCGGCTCGCGATGAAAATCGTGTCTGGCAATGCTGATGTAATTGGCATCGCTGAGGTAGCGACCCAACAGGCAGAGGACCGCGCACCGTACCGACCCGCGATTGTTGCGTTCATTACATGGCAGGCCGCAGATGGTGTCAGCTGCTTTGCGGGCCATGGCCCTGATGGCCTCTCTTTCAACGTCAGAGAGTTCATCATCAACCCAGAGCGCGGCCATGACGAGTGGCTCCACGTCCCAGGCAATTTCGAGGTTGTTCCGCAACGGATCGTTGTCCGGCCACTGTTCGTAGGGCTGCACCTTCTTATAGACGATACCGCCGCCCTGCTGCGTACGAGCAAACTCAGCCAGCCGCGCCCTGACGTGTTTCAAAAAGCTCTCGTCCTGATGAAACCTGCTGAGCGGATTCGCCCATGCAAATGCCAGCAACCCCGTCAGATTGGTGGAAACGCGCGCGGTGACATCCTCCTGCGTTTCACCATACGGCAGGGAATCGAAATCAAACGACTCCAGCGACTTTGCCAGATGGTGGTCAATCGCCTTCGAATAGAAGCGCGTCCGTCCGCAGTCGACGAAGCGTAATTCCTGGATGGCCTGTAACGGATTTTGGTCGCTTATCATTCTTTCTTTGGCCAACTGTCCAAGTGGATGGGAGGGAGGACAGACGACTTAAGAATATGAGTGGGGGCAAACCAAAACAATAAGGAAGCGCATCCTGATCCAGAAGGCCATCGCCCATCCTCTATCAACCATCAACCATTAACATCACATCCCGGATGGTGGACTTCAGCTTACTTGGCTTGAATGGTTTGTAGATTATCCCATCGACTTCCTTGGTTTCGACGAGCGATGGCATCGTCTCACCGCAGAAGCCGGTAAGGATGATGACCGGTGTGCCTGGTCGGTGTGCTTTTACCAGCTTGGCGAGGTGGGTGCCGCTGATTCCTGGAATGGCCAGTTCCGTGACGACGATGTCGAAAGGCTGATTGATGAATGTTTCCAGCGCCTTCCTGCCGTCGTTCGATGCGTGAATCTCTATGTTTTCGCCTTCGAAGCTGCATCTGAACAGTTCCTGGAGCAATGGTCGATCCTCCACGAGCAAAATCCTCCGGGGCACCAACAGAGATTCGGGAACCAAAGCTGTTGGGAAGAGCTCGCCGACACCATTCGAAGAGAACTGGCTCATGTAAACCCCTCTTGGTTATTGCGCCTGTTTTGGAGCGGCCTTCCATACGATGGAGACGCGCGCC
>JASLXP010000937.1 GCA_030740295.1 Planctomycetota bacterium | reverse complement strand
CATCATCGCAAACCGCTGGCCAGCATAATGCCTCGGCGAAGCGGATTCGTTCAACAGAGGTTTTATCTTCGATAGCTGCGAGAAAATCTTGACAAACTGTCAGGGCTCAGCGCAGCTACCGAAGATAAAACCCTTAAAGTTGGCAGTGCCAGGCCGTCAATATTATTTTCTTTTCTTCTCCTCTTTTATTTCCGTTTCAGATCGATAGTTCGGTTCACTCTTGTTGCGACTCTAAGATCGCCCAGACCTTCCCGGTGGTTGTGCGATCAGAAAGCCGAGCTTCCGCGAAACCAAGCCTCCTTGCGGATCTTTCTTTGTCCTGAGCAGAGGTCGTTCCTGGGTGCTGCCAACCAATCGCTCGACGGGACATGCACGAATACCGCAAGCGAAAGCTATGATTGATCCGAGTGTACCTTTTCTTTTTCATTGGGCAGACATCTGAGTTGGTCTGTCAAGCCCTTTTTGAAAGTTGAAAGAGTCTTTCACTAATCTTTTTCACCGTTCTTTGACATGTAGTTGATGATTTTCGAGCCTCTTTTGTTTAGTGCCTCGATGTACTGAGTTTCATCGTATTGAGTTCTGTTTTTCCAGCAGGCGTAAAGGACTCGAATCCACTTGCATGCCAGGGCCCGGAGGGTGTGGTGATGCCCCTTTCCTTCATCCCTTTTCATCTGGTAGAAGGCTCTGGCCCAGTCCGATTTCTTTCTTGAGTGATCGGCAAATTCGTGCCAGGTCTGACGCAGGAATTTAGGGCAGGCCCAGCGCCAGTGAACCCAATGTTTGTTCTTGCCGCTTTTTTCTGTTACGGGTGCAGTTCCGTGGAAAACCTGGATTTCTTTTGCAGATTCCCAGCGTTCACGATCAGTGCCCATCGCTGCGAGCAGGCGAGGGGCCAGCGCGTTCCCTGCGGCGGGCAGATTACTGTAAAAGTCGGCTTCGGGGTGCTCACTCATCACCTCCGCTATCTTCTCGTCATAAGCGTTTACTGATTCAATCAGTACTCGGATCTGACAGGCGAGCTTTTGAACTCTGAGGGCTCCGCTCTCGACCAGGGCGCGGTCGGTCGTTAATGGTCTGGCTGACTTGATCGTCTTGATACGTTCTTCGATGAGTGTTTGGTCTCTGCAGCCGTGGCCGGTGTAGAACTTCTGAAGGGTCTTTGGCTGGGCTCTTCGAAGTTTTTCATTGGCCGGCCACTTCTCCAGGAAATCGCAGGCCATCGCTGTGTTGAGGTGGCACAGAACGTCTAAAGCAAGCGGAAAGTATCGTTTCAGGCGAGCCCTGAGCTCATTCGTGTGGCGTTTGATTTCCTCTACTTCATGCCGGCGATCTTCGGTCAACTCGCCCAGGAGGCGGGTCTCTACTGTGTCGGGCTTCCAGGCTTTCATTCGATGCCCAAAGGTGTCGAGGTAACTCCAGAGAGAAAGGGCGTCGGTCGGGTCGTCGACCGCTCCGCTGGTAGTGAATGCCTGCCGATACTCTTTAAGTTTCTTCGGGTTGAGGGGATAGAGCTCTATGAAGTCATGCTTCATCAGGCCAGCGACGAGAGGGCCTTTCTTCTGTTCGAGACATACGGCAACCGGTTTGTCTAAACGTGCGGAGAGTTCCGCAGCCCACTCATCAAGAGACTCCGGCCTCTGTAGCAAGGTAGCGGTTTCAGATTCGCCGGTCATGGACTCGGTGAGGTGATATACATGCTCCTCATCAGCCCAATCAATGCCGATCAATGCTCCATACTGTCGCTTCCAGACTGCTCGTTCATCTTGCCAATTCATGTCGACCTCCTTGGAAAAGAAATGAAACGGTCGAACACGCATGCTCTGACTGTGCGAAATCCTTATAGTAGAATCGTCGATACGTTTTCATCTGAGTGTTCGTTAAGCCAGAGCGCATCGTCCTGTTCGAGAGTCTGCCCATAGTTGTCGTGCAACTGCGCTCGTATGCTCGTAACAGGATGATGCGTGCTCTTTTTCAGAGTGAGACTTTGACAAATTCACAGACGTTGACACCTCTCCCCCAGACCCCCACTCCAGAATAAGAGGAGTGTCTATTGATAAGGAAAAGGAAAGAGGGATAACTATAAGTGCTCGTGCATGCCCGTCAGCTCCGACGTTCGCCCATCAATGGAGACACCGATGCATGATGCTCAACGACGTGAGAGAGTTCGGCCGCAATCTATAGTGCTGTTTTGTATTGCCGCTACTGTGTTGGCAAGGGCAGCGGATACAGACGGCGACTACAGATTCTCTTATTATGCTAACGGTAGAATCTGCGCCGACTCCTTTGGAACACTGGACGGCAGGAATCCAGTTACCGTGCCCCAGGGCAAGGGACAGGAAGACTTCAAGCCGTCGTGGTCGAAGACTGGCGATATGCTGGTTTTCTTCCGCAGGGCAAAGAATGATCCCGTCGTGACTAACTGGAAAACGATCCTCTGCGTGATAAAGACCGACGGCACTGGCTTCCAGATGTTGACCGATGACAAGAACACGAACTTCAATCCGACGTGGACGCGCGACGGCAAGAATGTACCAATCTGGAACCGCAAGCATCCACTGAAGGGACACTTCTTCGTGATGCGGAGCGAGGTGGGAAACAAGCCGGGCCAGGAGGAGGCGATCAGTGATCACTTGGGCGCATTCATGCCTGACCGACGGCAGGATCCTTGTGGAGTGCGCGCACCCGAAACAGGGCTTTGGCTATTACGTGATGACGCCCAAAGCGGGAGGCGATTCCACCTACGAGCGGATCGATGTCGGCGACCTGCTGAAAAAGGGATTGATGTGTCGCATTAGTATTTCCCCGGACGAGAGGAAGATTTGCTTCGGCCATATCGAAGGCCACACATTCAGGGAGACGGGACACGCGCTGTATATTGCTGAGTTCGACGCGCAAGAGCGCCGGGTGTCAAATCCCAGGGTTTTCGCCAACAAGGATTACAAGCCGGCCTGGTTCGCCTATCCGCGTTGGACCAAGGACGGTCAGGCGGTCATGTACCACGCCAACACGGCCGGGAAAGGCAGGCTTTTCCTCTACTCGTTGAAGGACGGTTCGACAAAGAAGGTATCCATGAACGATGACATCGACTACCGGTATCCCCACGTGGAAGATGCGCCGAAATAGAGGGTATTACAGATGAAAGACTCACTTGGGCGTCGCGAGTTTCTCAAGCATGGGGCCATCGCTACGACCGCCATGTCCGTTGCCGGACCGGGCGCGCTGGTTCATGCAGGCGAAAAGGCCAGCATTCCCGTGCGCGTCCTCGGGAAAACCGGTGTGAAGCTGCCGTTGCTTGGATTCGGAGGGGCTGCGTTGCCGGCCGCCTGGGGGAATCCACTGTCGGTTGAGGACCGGGTGAAGTTGGTCCGATATGCTTACAACAAAGGCGTGCGGTTCTTCGACACAGCGGGGAATTATCTGGAGAGCCAGTCGATTCTGGGGAAGGCGCTTAAAGGCATTCGCCAAGACGTCTTCCTCGCCTCAAAGGTGGAGACCACCAACGAGAAGCAGGTTCGCAAAGCCGTTGATAAGGTCCTTGCCGAATTGCAGAGCACCTACCTTGACTTGATCCAGATTCATGGGACGCCGGGGCTGGAGCAAATGAGCGTCAAACAGGCCATGAAGATCCACGCGGAGCTGGTCAAGCTGCGAGACGAAAAGGTGGTGCGCCATGTCGGATTCACGGCCCACTCCTATTTCGACAAAGCTCTGGCGTTGATCAAGACCGGCGGATTCGAACAGTGTATGCTCTCGTACGGTTACATCCCCAGGGGATACAACCAGATGTGGTCTAAGCGTATGACTTGGTTGCGCGACGAATGTGTTGCCCAAGCCCATGAGAGAGAGATGGGGATTGTTGCGATGAAGGTCATCGGGGCGGGCGTCCTCGGCTCGTGGTCCGGCACAATCGCACCGGAGTTGCACAAGAAAGAGATCAGCAAATTGCCGGGAGCGGCAATCCGTTGGGTGTTGAAAGACAAACGGATCGATCATTTGGCAATCGGTATGCGACTCCCCGAGGAAATCGACGCCAATATTGGGATTTTGACCACTGACACAGCCTGCACCAAAGAGGACGAGGCCCTCCTGGCCAAATACAGCTCCAAGGCTATCAGGCGGAAGCCACTGAAGACGTTTCGGATCGACTGAGGCTCGCACCAAATGGTCGAGCAATCGGCTGTTGCCCTAGATGATCGGTGAAAATGCGAAGGGAAGGCGTCGGCGAACAAGGCGCTGCACCGGACGCGTAAACGCACCGGTGAACTTAGGCGTTAGCGATGATGACACCCCTTAACTTTTTGAAGGCTTCGTCTGTCCTTGCCATTCTTGCAGCAATGCTATGCTTGCCCTTCCGCAATCTCCGGGACATAGTCGGCGACGGCGTTCTGATGCCAAGATTATCGGCAAGGAGATTAAGTGAACGATTACGAT
>JASLXP010000936.1 GCA_030740295.1 Planctomycetota bacterium | reverse complement strand
ACTACGGATCGACGACCACTCGAAAGCCAAAGAGCCCGCACTTCATATTCGGCGGCACATCGGTGTTGACAGGTCCCCAGCCGGAGTATTCCACATCCCAGATGGCGAATGAGCCGCCATTCAGTACGCGATTGCCCGGTGCGGTCATGTTTTCGCGGCCATCACCTGTTGCGTAGGGGTAGGGCTTGTAGAGCGACTGGCACCATTCCCAGACGTTTCCGCTCGAGTCGTAAAGTCCGAAGGAATTGGGAATCAGGGCGCCGGCTTCGCACAGATCTTCCGGGCCGCTGCCGGCGCTGCCGCGATAGACCGGGAACACAGCGAATTTTGGCCACGCCGATTTGTCGTCATCATCGCCCCAATAGTACCTCGTGGTGGCGCCGGCTCGACAGGCGTACCACCATTCGACTTCGGTGGGTAGACGATAGACGCGGCCTTCTCTCTCGGATATCCGGCGACAGAATTCGAGACAATCGAACCAGTTGAGCCCGATGACCGGATGATCGTCGTTGCCCCACCAGAGCGCCATCAGGGGATATTCCGGGCTCTTGATGACTTCCTCATACTGAGCTTTTGTCACGACATGTGTGCCGATGAAGAAGTCGTTTTCGATGGTGATCGGATGCTCCGGGATCATGTGACGGGGGATGCGAGTGTTATCTCGCCCGACGGCGTCCGTCCATTCTTCAGCGTTGCTCTCCCAGCCCATGGTGAATTCGCCCGAGGGAATTCGCGTGAATTGCATACCGACGCTGTTGGTGTGGAGGGTGATCTCCTTCTCCATCAGAGCCTGAGGCGTTCCGACTTCGAGGGTTTCCTTTGAGGAAGACCACGGGACGGATGAAGCACTCGCTTTCAGTTCGTTGATCGTTGCACGGTAGTTGGTGACAACGGTTTCGTAATCTGCCCGCGGCGGCTTGGACATGGTCTTTCCCGATGTCGTCATGCTGCAGCTTTCGGCCAGCGGTTCACCTTCTGAAAATGGATGGTCTTTCAACCACTTCATCGTCATTCCGTAGGACTGGCAGAGCGCGAAGTCGTTCGGCCAACGCGGGTGGTAGTCCGATCCGGGGCCGTAATAGTGGAGCATACTGTAAAGGAAGGGCCCGATGTCCAGGCCGGTGACTTCTCCCGCACGAATCATGGCTGGGATGACATTGCCGTGCATGCGAATGGTGGGCACGCCGTGCTCTCGGATGTATCCGCCGTTGTCAGACTGCAGGCTGGTGTAGTAATTCATCGCTCCGGTGATGGACTCAAGAACCTGCTGCCGTAATTCGTCGAGGGATGAATCCGAAGCCAGCGCCTGAATTCGAATCAAAGCATCATAGACCTCGGCGAGACCCTGCAGGATCATGCTGTGATACCACAGGCGATTATTGTGCTTCTTGTAGTAGGCCCAACCTCCCCACAACTGTTGCGCACGAAGCGTGAGGAAAAGTTGGGAACTTCTTTCGTCCAGCGCAGGTTCGAGGACGTCCGGACGATTCAACGCTGTTGCAGTGCGGGCTGCCGCCCTGATTCCAAATATGGCAATGTTGTGATTCCAATCCGCCTTCATTACTTGCGACGTGACTTTTGCGTAGTCTTCGAGGGAAACTTTGTAGCGATCTTCTTTCATTTCTTCCCATGCGAATGCGATTGCCGAAACGATCGGGCCGTCACTGTAACCGCTGTGAGTCCAGTGGCCGTCGGGGGACTGTTGCCGGATCATTTCGTCCGCGGCTTCGGCGGCCCGCTGGTGATAGACTGCATCGGCGGTTGCTTCGTAAGCGGTCAGGTAACCGATCAATCTTACAGACAGGGAGAGCACGTCCGGTTGTCCGCTGGAATCTCCGGAAATCGCCATCTCGCCGCTGCTGGTCGTTGCCTGATGTCCGATGGCCCAACCACCATTTCCGGCGTAATAGGTTTCGCTCCTTGCGTGGCATGCTTCAAAGCGATTTCGTATCTCATCGAAGGAGGGACGCAGGAAGGTGTACTTTGGCTGAATCAATCGATGAAATGGCACGGGCCGCTGCCATTTCTGAAGCATGAGATGTCCACTCTCCACCAGCCTGGCATCGTCTATAAAAAATTCTCCTTCCGTGGCCTCATGGTCGATGGCCAACCTGATTCGTGAATCCTCCCGACCAGTTTTGAAGACAACCTGCCGTTTGAAATATCGCGGCTGATCCCCCGTTGGCCGCATGCTGAATCTCAACCAGCCACGATAGTCTTCACAACTGCCGAGCGAAATGAGATCAAAAGGCTGATGCGCAAGGGCGAAGAGACTGGTCGTTCGGCTGGGTCGATTCGGCGACATGCTCTTGTTGTAGAAATGCACGGAAAAGGTGTAGACCGTTTCCGGCTTCACCTCGGCCTCGCAGGCTAATCGGAACCCACACCGGACTCCTTTGTCTGCGGATATTTTCAGGCAGTGTCGGCCACTCATTGCCTGTTCGTCATCCAACCGAATCGAGAGCCCACCAGGCAACCTCCCCTTCAAGCTATGAGTCCAGCCAATCGGCATGCCATCCGAGTCAGCACCGCTCTCGAAGTCACCATTCGTCAGCAGGTTTTCGTTGCGCAAGCTTTCAGCTTGCGATTCTTTCTCTACGGCGGGACAGGTGCCTGCCCCACAGTCAGAGCCGCGCCCCCACACCATCACATTTTCAAAGGTACATTTAGACCACACAAAGATCCCGGCTATGGTCTCCTCAATGATTTCGCCGGTATCCACGGCCTGAACAATGATGCGGCCATCGACTTCCATGCTTAATTCATTATTAATGCGCGAGCAGACCACATGGTGCCTCTTGCCTGGGACGATCTTCTGCGGAGGCTCGTCAGGCTCGGTGGTCACTAACACCTCATCGGGTCGCGTCGTCACATGCTTGTTGATGACATGCTTACTGTTGTAGTTTCCGCCGAATGAAAAGAGATATGCCTCGTGCATGGCATACCCACCGATGAGGGCCCCCACGTCGCTGGGCTTTTCGTCGCGGCAAACGCAATCATATTCCAGCCTGGTGTCAGTTCCGCGGAATTCTCTGTTAAGGATGATGACAGCCTCTTCACTCTCCATGCTCATCAAGCGGCCATCAGCGACCTCCCAGTTCCCGTGATCGACGAACCACTCGTCGGGGATTTCGTCACCATCGAAATTACTCTCGTACAAGAGCTGCCAGTCATCCATTTCATTTGCGATGATAGATCTGAAAGCGGCTAAGCCCTGCAGTAACCTGATTCCTTTTATATCTATCACCTTCGATTTGCAGCCTGATCCATTTGGCTGGGATGGGATCGAAGTCGTGTATCTGGAGTCCGTCTTCGGAGGTGATGCCCTGCTGATTTACGATCTCCTTCCAATTCTCTCCGTCCGGGCTTACTTCGACTGAGCAGTCGGCGCGCTGCAGGTCGTGGGTCCAACCGCCGCGGCCCTGGCCGAGGGCTTCGATGCGACAGATGGGGGCGAGGGTTGTGAACTCGATGATAATAGGGGTGGACCTGACTCTCAGGTTGCGGGTGATGCCTTGGCCGGTCGCAAAGTTGTTCCCGTATCCGAGCCAGGGGTGATGGGGCGTGTGACGGTCGCTTGTGCCCAGACCCTCGATGGTGAATGTCCCGGCTGGACCGTCTTTTCCTTTCAAAAACCACTGCTCAGTCTTCGCATCTTTCGTTGCACCGTATAGAAGGGGCTTCAACTCGGCAGCTTTGTATTTCGCTGGACTTGCATCGGGTACGATCGGTGGCCGCCAGTCGCGCCACTGCCAGATGCGGCGGTCGAGTGCGAGGGGCGCGAGGACGGTGACGGCGAGGAGGACTTCGTGGTGCGAGGTCTTTGGGGCATCGGGGTCATGCCAGATTTCGAGGCTGCGGATTGGTCGCTCCGGGTGCGGGTTGACCCACTCGAACATGTAGAGACTGATCTCGTCTCCGGAAAGGGTGTGGCCCAGCCAGGCTGGGCGGAATCGAAAGTCGAGGCCCCAGGACATCCGATGAGTTGCTTCGAGGGTCGCGGCTTTGGGATCGGTGTTCGGCTCGTCAGCATAGCCAAAGGTGGTGCGCCAATCGCGGCCGGCCATGGGGATGACCATGGTGCCACCGCCTTCGTAGTGCACTCTGTAATTCGGCATGGCGCCGGTCTTGAAGCTGGTTCGCAGGATCAACAAGCTTGCGGCCGGTCTATTGACTTCTATTTCTGCCCGGTTGGGAAAACGGCCTTCGCCCTCGCTCGCGGGAGGATTGGTCACGACGACGATGGATCTGTCGCTGTTGGCAACAGGATCGAGAATTTCGAAAGGGACTTCGCCGGCGAATCTGTTGACGCCCTTCGGCAGGTTGCGCATGTCGTAGTTGCCGCCGTAATCGAGCCAGCCTTTGTCGTCGAGGAGCTTGTCGTCGATGTGTGACCAGTTGGTGTGCTTGCGGAGGTCTATGGTGTGATACGTCTTCGGCGTGCCCACTCGCCAGGATGGGTATTCGATGCCGGTGATCAGTTCT
>JASLXP010000935.1 GCA_030740295.1 Planctomycetota bacterium | reverse complement strand
ATCAGGAACACGACCCCGCCCGCGGTGGTGAAGAGCATTCCGAGAAGGAAGAAGATGCTGAGGAAGATGCCCCGTGTATAGCCGGTTAACGCGGCAGCTCCTGCTGTTCCCGTGGAATTGGTGTCTGCATCGGTCTCGATGGCCTCTTTGCACATGGCACACTGGGACCAGGCGGGCCTGGCCACACACATGAGAACGGCCATCAGACCGAGGAAACCGATGAATTGTTTTGGCGTGGTCATGACAGTGCGGATTAAACTTTGAGGGCGATCATTCGCAAGGTGCTGGGAACAGGAACCACGGAATATGCCGGCCCCGGTCAATGTGAACCATCCATTGCTCGCTGTTCGCGAGAAGCATATGTATAAGGTTCTTCAGACGTCAGTTTCAGGTAAACGGAAACACTCATATGCCCGGAAAGTCAATTGCGTTCCTTGATGACGAACAGTGGCCTGAGGAAGCATTCGGATTCGAGTTGCCGATCCGGTCTGAAACAACCGCTCTGGGCATCATAGATGTGCAGCACTATTGCACGGATCCTGAAAGCGATATGGCGCATACAGTGCAACGCCACAATGCGGCGCTCTTCGAAGATTACTCGAGGCGAGTGGAACAGATGCTGGCAAACATCCTTCGGCTCCTGGATTGCTTCAGAAGCTCACGGAATCGCGTCTTCTTTACCAGGCACGGAGCGCAATTGCCCGACGGGTCAGACATGATCTTGAGGCGGAAGGGACGTGAGGATAGTGCTCATCAGTCCACTGACGACGCTTCCGGGCATATGCCGGTGCTCGGATCCCCAGGTTGTGAAATCCTGGAGGCGTTAGCGCCGGAAAAGGGGGAAATGATATTGGACAAAAACACGAGCAGCGCCTTCCACAGCACCCCAATCGATCTCTACCTTCGCAACATGGGCATCGAAACGATTGTTCTGACTGGTTTGGCCGCGGACATGTGCGTTAATGTTACCGCGCTCGATGCGGCGGATCGCGGCTTCCACGTAATCGTTGCATCAGACGCCACGGCCACCATCGATCCCGGCAGCGCAGAAGCGGTCCAGATCCTTTTCGGGCGGGTTTATGGATATGTCATGAAGACAGAGGATATCCTCCGCTGGATGTTGACTGGGGAGGTTCCGAGTCGGAGGAGGCTGGGTGTGCCTGCGGATTAAGCCCGCTTCGAATATGAATCGGATTCGCGGCTGTTCAGCATCCATACCGAACAATGTCGTAGTCTTTTCTCTGTGCGCGATTCAGATTATCGCGAAGCAACTCGGCGAAGGCTGCTCGGGCTCCGAGAGAGCCGGGTGTTTGACGCTCCATACCCCCCTTCTATAATTCCACCTGCGATCGTAAGAAGCACGATTCTTTAAGCAGGATGGCTCTGACCAACTGGAGAGGCGAGGAACCAGTTCACCGTACACCGGAAAGAGAAACACCATGAAAGCAGCCGTTTTTAAAGGCCCCGGGCAACTCGATGTGGAGACCGTTCCCGATCCGGAATGCGGGCCGGACGAGGTGATTGTCAAGATCGATGTCTGTGCGGTGTGTGGCACGGACATTCGTATCTACAACTACGGGCAGGCCAACGTCGTTCCGCCGCAGATTATCGGGCACGAGATTGCAGGCGTCGTCGTCGAGGTGGGGGGCGACGTTTCGGGGCACAACGTTGGAGACCGGGTGACCGTGGCTACACCCGTCGCCTCTCTCGACTGCAAATTCTGTCTGGAAGGGGATGGCCCTCGCGCCTACTGCCGGCGACGGCAGGTGAATCGCTGCAATGATTTCAAGGCTCTCGGGTATCACTTCCCCGGCGGGTTCGCGCAGTACATGAAAGTACCGGGCATCGCGGTGAGTTACGGCAATATCATCAATCTGCCGGAAAGCGTCACGATGGAGCAGGCTTCACTGGTCGAACCGCTTTCATGTTGTCTGAACGGGATTGAATTTGTGAATGTTCAGAAGGGCGATTCGGTGGTCGTCTTCGGATCGGGCACAATCGGTTGCATGATGGTCGAGTTGGCCCGGGCTTATGGCGCGGAGCAGATCATTCTTGTAGGGCGATCCAGGGAGAGGCTGGCACTGGCGGAGCGTTTTAATGCGGATCTGTACCTGAGCGTGCTCGATGGGGATCCGGTGGACAAGGTCAAGGAAATGACGGACGGCTTCGGCGCGGACATCGTGATTTGCTGCACCAGTGACGTTTCCGCGAATACAAGCGCCCTGGCCATGGCCGCCAAGGGCTCGCGGGTGAGTTTCTTCGCTGGTGTGAAACCCGACCCGGTGATTCAGTTTGACTGCAATCACATTCACTATAATGAAATCTCGCTCTTCGGAGCGTTCGCTTCGACCGTCGAGCAGTATCAGACCTGCCTGGATCTCGTAGCGAATAAGAAGATTGACGCTGATAAGTTCATTACCTCCCAATTCCCTCTGGATGACCTGCAGGAGAGCATCGAAAACACGGCAAACGTCAAGGGCCTGAAGATGCTGTCACTACCGCAGGAGTAAGGATCGCGCGCATGGCCTGGGTAACATGTTGTGCGTTGACAATAATCATTCTTGAGGGATTGTCTTTTCTCTTGTTCCCCAACCTGATAAAAGACATGATGCAGGAAGCCGACCCGCAAGTACTGATGGTTGCGGGGATGATTTACAGCCTCGCCGGGGCAACTCTCCTTTACATCTATCTCGTCTACGGCTGATTACATGAGACAGTTTCTTGAGACAGCCCGAATCGTCGTTGGCCTGATCCTCATCCTGTTGCTGATCTACGCTTTCTACTGGATCAAGCCCGCACGGACCGCACGCGGTGACAGGTCTATGATGCCGCTTATCGACCAGGATACCCGTGCTTACTTTAAGCGGACAGTGCGAACCGCGGATGATCTTGCCTCTGGAAATGTCGTTCTATTCCGGATCATGAATCCCGATAACAACCAGCGCGAACAGCGCATCTCCCGCGTGGTGGGGCTGCCCGGGGACCGCATCCGTATTACCAACGGATCATTGTTGATAAACGGCCAGCCACCGGAGGGAGAGGCCGATCAGTCGGGCAGCATTCCGACGGAGTTGCCTGAGTTTACAGTGCCCCGTGAGCACGTCTTTGTATTGTTTGATAAGCGGGATTCTGATCAGCGCAAACTTTACCAGAGGCTGGTTCACATTGGCCGAATCATTGGCGTCAAGATCTAACTCGAGGGCTAAATGCACATAAAGTTCTTGGTCATCTGTGAAGGGGTTATGCTGGTGATCCTGTCGCTGGTCGGGATCAAGAATGGGTTCAGGACATATTCGAACTTCAAGGCGCAGGATGCGGCTGCGGTGGCCCTTGATGAACTGCAGCTCGGCCGTTTCAGCCACGCGCGCGATGCCCTGGAAGTGGCGGTGGCCACTCGTCCAGATTACGACGAAGGTCGTATTGCACTACTTTATGCGGCTTTGTATGTGCCCAAGCCAGAAGAATCTCTGATTAAGGAGATGGTCGAACAGCTCTTGGCTCTGAACGATCAGGCAGGTAGATCCACCGAGGCGGCGTTTACGGCAAACGCCGTCATGAGGATACGGCAGGCCAGGAAATCCAAGACGAAAGCCGAGAAGATCAAGCTGCTGCGAGCGGCCGATGAGGAGCTTAAGAAGGCAGGTAAGTCCACGGACAGCAGGGGGAATAACTACGTCAACCGCGGCATCGTCACCTTCATGCTTTTTAGGGAAACCAGAAGCCCCGTGTACCTCGAATCTGCTGCTGGATTCCTGTCAAAGGCGCAACTGGACAAGGACATCTCCATCAACTCCCTGTACCCGCTCTCGTTTACTGAAGGCTTGCTGATGTTTGAGCAGGGAAGGGATCGCAGCGCGCTGGATCGTATGCAGCGCTCCATGGAACTCGACCCCACAGGAGAGAACGGGATCACGAACCTTGCGCTCGCCTACGCCCGCCGATTACGAAGTAAGACGCTGACAAGCGAGCAAAAGCTAGCCGTTCTCCAGGAGACACAGAATCTGGTAAAATCCGATAA
>JASLXP010000934.1 GCA_030740295.1 Planctomycetota bacterium | reverse complement strand
GAGGCATTTCAGAAGACATTCGCCCAGACAGAAGTAGCAGACCTGAATGCCGAATTCCTTATCGGGCTGCAGGACAAGATTGACGCCCGCCGCAGCGCAATCTCAAAAGCAATCGCAAAGCTCGATGGTGAAATCGACGCGGTTTACAACTCTCTCGTTACCGAAGCTACAAAAGACTATACGGCCAAGAAGAAGAAACTAATGGAGGCCTTCGATAAACAGATGAAGGCCAAATTCTCCTTTGTCGTCGAAAAGAAAGAGAATAAGAAGGGAAATAAGAAAGGCGGGAACAAGCAAAATAACAACAACAAGAAAGGCGGAAACAACAACAAGAGAAAGACACAGGCAGAGGCGCAGGACGAAACCGCCGTGGCTCATGCATCATTGCTGCCGGCCGTTTTTGCTGCCCCTGCAAAAACCAACAACAATAAGAAGGGAAATACAAGAAGAACGGGAAAAGGTAATGTCGTCAAGAAACAGGAGGTGGTATACGCCCTGAAAAGAGTAAGCGGGGAAAAGTCTAAGAAGCAAGTCCTGGCAGGCCTACAGAAGATTTATCAGGATCATAAGAAGGGCGACAAGAAACTTAACGATAAATCGTACGAGACCGTAAAGAACGAAATCAAAAGGCTCGGCAGCGAGATTACCAACATCACTGCACAGGCTCAGGCAAAAGCCCGCAGCATCACCACCGAATATAGCAACACGAAGGGAAGGCTCCGTTCCAGGAAAATGGGACTCAAGCGGCGCGTGCGAAGCGGCGCCCGGCCGAAGAAAAATCAGATCCAAAGCTATTTCAAAACAGGGAAGCTGGGCTAAACGGCAGCTTTGGCGGCATCTTACCTCAACACCGATTCAGAGAAACGCACCGGATGATCAGACGCCAAGTATTAGCACTAATCTCGCTGTCCTTAATTCCACTACTTTTACAGACACCGGCCAGGGCCCAGGAAAAGCCTAATTTTCTTTTCATCTTCGCAGACGATCAGGCATTCGATACCGTTGGCGCTCTGGGCAACACAGAGATTGAAACGCCTAACCTGGATCGCCTGGTCGTGGCAGGGACGACATTCACGCACGCCTACAACATGGGCGGCTATCATGGGGCCATCTGTGTTGCAAGCCGAACGATGTTCATAACGGGCCGCTATCTTTGGCACGCACGGACGGCAGAGCGCACACTCAAGCAGGAATATCAGGCAAAGAAACAGACTTGGCCACAACTGCTGGCCAGCGCCGGGTACGACACCTATTTCACGGGCAAGTGGCATGTAAAAGCGGATCCAAATGTTGTTTTCAAGGTGGCCCGTCATGTCAGGGGCGGAATGCCGCGCCAGACAAAGGAGGGCTACAATCGGCCCATCGATGGCAAGCCCGATCCGTGGAGTCCATCCGACCCGAAATTCGGCGGCTTCTGGCAAGGCGGCAAACACTGGAGCGAGGTAGTCGGGGATGATGCCTGCGATTACCTTGATCTGGCATCCAAATCAGAGAATCCGTTTTTCATGTACATAGCGTTTAACGCGCCGCATGACCCCCGGCAGGCCCCGAAAGAATATGTTGATAAATATCCCACTGAAAAGATTGCATTGCCAAAGCCATTCCTGCCTGAGTACCCCTTCCAGATAGGCAGCAACAGAATTCGTGACGAAAGGCTTGCACCATTCCCAAGAACTGAAAACTCAGTAAAGGTCAATCGTCGTGAATACTACGCCATTATCAGCCATATGGACGCGCAGATTGGGCGCATTCTCGAGGCTCTGAAGGAATCAGGCAAGTACGAGAACACCTACATCTTCTTTGGTGCCGACCATGGCCTGGCAGTCGGCCATCATGGGTTAATGGGCAAACAGAATATGTTCGACCACAGTGTTCGCGTTCCCATGATGATGGTGGGGCCCGACATTGAGAAGAATAAAAGAAAGCCGGCCAGAGTTTACGTGCAGGATATCATGCCCACGACTTTGGAACTGGCCGGAGTTCCCAAACCAGACCGCGTTCAATTCAAAAGCCTTCTCCCCCTTGTTCAGGGCAAAACGCAGCGACTGTATGATTCTATTTATGGTGCCTACACACACACACAGCGCCACCTCACTCAAGGGGATTACAAAATTATTCTCTATCCGCAGATCGGTAAGACACTTTTGTTTAATCTTAAAAAAGACCCCCTGGAAACGACCGACCTCGCGGGCAATCCTGAACACATTCAACGAATTGCACAGTTGAAGACGAGGCTCAAAAAATGGCAGCCTGTCACCGGCGACGGATTAGATCTCGACAGTCCGAAGCCGCTGGCAAAAAAGAAGAAGCCCAAGACAAAGCAGGAGACAAAAAGGAGATAGTTGAGATCAAAAAAAGAAAGCTCCGCAGACTCTAATCTGCGAAGCTTCCTTTCTGCTCTCGATATCTGTCTGATTATCTCAGGCGTTCCAACCGCTCTATCACTTCTCTCATGGACGCCGGCCGATTGATGGCTTTGGGCTCGCATGAATCCAGGATGACTCGTTCGAGTGGCTCGGGCACCTCGGGATTCTCTTCACGGATACTTCTTGCACGCTCTCCGTAACCAACGTGAAAACCAGACCCAACAGACGCTCCGCCCATTGCCGGCCGATTGCTCTCACCGGTAAGTATCCAATACATGGATGCGCCAAGACTGTAAATGTCAGTCCTTTCGTCCACCTCACAGCCCTTCAGTTGTTCGGGGGCCATGTAATCGGGTGTCCCCTGCATCCGATGAGCGCCGTCCCATGGCTTTCGGCATTGACCGAAGTCGAGCAGCTTAATCCGTTTCTCCGGGGTTATTACGATGTGCTGTGGCTTGAGATCGCAATGAAGCCAACCGATACCGTGCAGGCCGTAGAGGATGCGGGCTGTCTGGTAATAGAAATTGGCGATATCCTTGATGGAATAATCCCGTTTCTCCCGGAGAGTCGGGCCTGGGACATACTCCATTATGAGGTCGTATCCCACAGTCAGGAAGCCATATTTCCGCACAGTTTTCAGTGCATAGCCTTCGGGCACATATTTCTTGACCGGTGTTTTTGACAAGCCAGTAAGGACTTCATGCTCCAGCTTCAGTTGATCGAAAAAACTGGCGTAATCAATTGGCTTGTTGTTCCGATGAGGCTTGTACTCACCTATATCGGCCAGCCGCTCGTGAATCGTCTCTTCGGTAACATGCTTGATCGCCACCTCTTTGCCGTCCCTGGAATCCGTGGCCCTGAATATCTTCGAACCGGCCCCCTTGCCAATGATTTCGTGGACCTCGTATCTCCCCAACTCAGGCTTATTGGCCTTGATTTTCGAGGACCTGGCCTTCTTTCTCGCGACAGTCTTTGTCCGTGCTACGCTAGCAGTCATCAACTTTTGAATCCCCCCTGCAAGAGCTTGTTCGAAAGG
>JASLXP010000933.1 GCA_030740295.1 Planctomycetota bacterium | reverse complement strand
TAGCTGCGAGAGTAGGCCCGAGCATAGGCTTCGCCAGCCAGCTTGCTTGCTCCATAGAGCGTGCATGGATGGGTTGGGTGTGATTCCGGCATGGGGACGTAGTCGGCTGTTCCGTAGACTTCGGACGAGGAGCAGAAGAGTACCCGATCCACCTTGTGCCTCAGACAGGCTTCAAGAACACATAGGGTCCCTTCGGCATTCACTCGACAGTTCTCGAAGCGATGAGCCAGCGAATGTCGTACGCCAAGGCATGCAAGGTGGAACACCACATCGACTTCTGCTACGAGAGCGTCCACGAAGGCAGTGTCTGCAATGTCACCGGGGTGATGAACACAGTTTCCCTCTGCCAACCCCGCAGACAGATTGCCGAGAGAGCCATTGCTCAGATTGTCGAGAACTTCAACTTTGTTGTCATTGGCGACCAAACGATCTACCAGATGAGAACCGATGAAGCCTGCCCCACCCGTCACCAGGCAGCGCAGTCCTCTTATCTGCATGGTTGACCTCCGGAGGTCTGTGGATCCATTCCACGAAGGAAGCGTGCCGGATTCCCCGCCCAGACCTCTCGCGGTGGCACGCTTCGTACGACCACGCTTCCAGCTCCAATCAGCGAATGTGCCCCTATGGTAACGCCACAAAGAATCGTACAGCCTGACCCCAATGATGCAGAATCCTCCACAACCGTGGGGATGGCTTGCCAGTCTTCCGATGTCTTGAGAGTTCCGTCTTCGGTACAGGCTGCGGGAAACCTGTCGTTGGTAAAGATAACCCCGTGGCCCACGAACACTCCCCGTCCAAGGGTCACGCCCTCACATACGAAGGTATGGCTGGAGATCTTACAATCCGGCCCAATGGTCACATCCTTCTGTATCTCTACGAACGCACCTACCTTGGTGCGTTCACCAATCGTGCAACCGTAGGCATTCACGAAGGCACTGAGCTGCACGTCCTGGCCCAGGATCACGTCGTCGGCAACGCGAAGGTAGTCTGCGAGGGGCTGTGCATCCTTGGTCGTCATGTATCGATCAAGTCCCATCTTCGGTTGAAGAAGACACGGGATCGGGCGACACCGGCATCACGCCAGGTATGCCCGATTCAGCGCGCCCCCGGCTCTGCCGTTATCAGAAATGCCTTGCACCTGTCGCGCAGGAATCCCCGTCGCATCAGAACCCGCAGGAGTCGAGTCATCCCTGGCATGCGTGCCAGCAGCGGCGAGGGTACGCTGAGGAAACGGCGCCACCGCGGAGGAAACCGCCAAGGTACGAAGAGAGGCCATGGGGGGAGGGGATTATACCCGAGAATCGCGACCTGGTCACAGACCGAGAAAGAACGTTCTACCTCCTGCAGGTCGATCAGGCGAGGATGTCCCCGGTAAATCCAGTTCCAGCCATTGGGAGTCGTTGCCAGAATCCTGTGTTCCGGTCGACACAATTTCAGGACCTGCCTGAGGAACTCCTGCTTTTCCTCAACCAGTTCAAGGACCCCCGCCAGAACGACCACGTCGAAACTCCCCTCCAGGAATGGAAGATGGAACATGTCGCCCTGCACGAAAGCCCCATTGGCACAAAGCCCTCTGGCCGTTCGGAGCCGGTCCACGGTATCGTCGATTCCTACCCGAAGGTTACTGCCATCCAGTTCTGACAGATGCACGCCGGGGCCGCACCCGACATCGAGAACGCGCTTCGAGTGGTATTCGCCCAACATCCCAATGAGTTCAAAACGGACATCGACGCTGTCCCCCCACCAGCCATCCCAGTCAATCTCCTGCCAGCGCTTCCGAACGCGCTGATGCAGTCTCTTCATTGGCCCTCACTCACCCCAGGAATGGGATACTGCCAGAACCGGACGGCGATTCGTTTCCCGTATGCTGAAGCTAAGATCGGTATGACCTGGCTGCACCTCAAGAGGCATCGACAATGGTTGCGGCGGGTCGATCGAGCGTGTGGTACCACAGCCATGAGTTCAAAGGGTGATCGACTTCCGGCCGACGATGCTGTCCTCAACGATCTGGTAGAGCCTGACGCTTCGCGCCGCACTGAGAGCATCGGAGCGGTTTTCTGCGTCAGCTGTCACCATCTTGTGGAAGGCCTGCCACTCTTCGCGGTAGCCCATGGATGCCGCGTGGCCCCGCCGGAAATCCTGCCCGCCGCCAGCCTCACCGGCCTGAACCGGCGGCTCGCAGAAGGAATCCTCGAGGCGGTTCATTCCCACCAGTCGGATCGCTCCGAT
>JASLXP010000932.1 GCA_030740295.1 Planctomycetota bacterium | reverse complement strand
AGATCTGGAGCGCGACAATGAGCCTTACTTTAGGCCTGCCGTGAGCGAATTTTGTCCATAGAAAGCTCGTCACCCAGGCAAAGCTGGACGCGGACATGATGACTGCAAACTGAGCGGGTGTGACGGCGAATGCCTTCCTGGCAAGGATCCCAACTACCCCGCTTTCCATCAGCGAGAATGCAGCAGGGATGGTCAGCGCGGCCCTGAATTCATGAGCATAGCTCTGCCGCGTACCACCGGGCTGATTGCGAGGATAGAAAGATCGAAAGTAGTCCAGGAGCATGGATGCGAATAAAAAGGGCGTGAATTGACGCGACGCTTTCGCGCCCGTGATCCTCCGAGGTTATTGGTTCCATCAGCATCTTAGAAATCGTTTCTTCCATTCCCGAGAGGCCGGGCAAGATCTGATTGGCATTTTAAGGGGAGTTTCCGTGTGCCATGGTTTCTCGCCAAACCGTGCAGATCCTTACGGATCCGCAGGATGGGCGTCCCCCCCGTCCGACCAGAGCTGCTGGCAAGAGGTCTGCTGGTCAATCTGGCAAATGACGACCGACTCGGAAGATTGGATTTCTGAAACTGGCAGATACCATTGGCCAAGCCTCTCTTCTTTTCCGGGGTCCGAGACTCTATACTCGCCTCCTCTTCATGCTCACCTGTTGACGCTGCTGATCAGCACCATCTGTCTGCCACCAATCCATGACAACACATACAACCCGGCAACGATTCACAGACATGTGCGCATTGACCGTGCTGTTTGCCCAGGTCATGTTGGCCGAGACAAAGGACGCGTACGAGGATCGGCTTGGCGGGGACTTCATCGAACAGACGACGTTTCGGTTCAGAACGAAATTCAATCGTGCGTTTAACGATAGTGATGACTTCAAAACGCTGGTCTCGCGCAGAATCGATGTTCCGCCGCTTCTGGACGGCATATTGGAAGACGACTGCTGGAAAGTCGCTGATCACACCAAGAGCGCGTTCATTCAGTGGATGACCAAGGAGCCGGTCCGCAAGCAGACGGTCATTTATGTCTGCCACGACGATGAGAATCTCTACATGGCGCTCGTCTGCGAAGAGCCGAATCTGAAAATGGTGAGGATGGCCTCGAGCCACCCCGGAGGGAAACGCAGGTGGGCAACCGCTGGTCGCGGAGACCATATCGAGACCTTCATCGAGCTTGGCGGCGTCGGGGGTGTTGGTCAGGTATACCAATTCATTTTCAACGCATACCCAGCCGTATGGTATGACGGTCTGTATCCTCCC
Organism: Planctomycetota bacterium; assembly: GCA_030740295.1. The sequence goes on along the minus strand of JASLXP010000932.1, from coordinate 4,399 downwards.
TTCGTGCCGTACATCGAAACCGGGTACAAGATGGCTGGTGCCTTCGGAGCCAAGAGATGGATTGTTGAGCTTACGTTCCCGTACGATGGCTTCGATACGGATAAGACGGACAAGGTGGATTTCAAGTACCGGGGGCCCCCTCGGCGTGGTGAAGTATGGGGTCTGCGAATGGTTCGAGACGGCCCCAAACCGGATACCGGCGGCGAACGCATGCGAACGACGTGGACCTACAACCCCACCAATTCCTGGCACGTGCCGTACCCGACCGGGGTCATTGTGTTCGAACATCGAAACACGCTCGCCAACGGCGCCTTCAACGAAGTCGTCAAAGATTCTGATCGGCCGAAGGTCTGGAGGATGGCGACTCTTGGTGAAAAGACCAAAGCCGATTTGAAATTTGATGACGATTTGGGCCATGCCGTTCTTTCAGTCTCGGCCAATGCGGAAGAGCATGGCGTGCAGGTCACACAGAAATTCGGCGTCCTGCCGAATGTTGGCTACAAACTTACGGCCAGGGTTCGGAAGGACAGCGGGGAAGCGAAGGTCTTTCTTGGTGTGGACAAGCCGTGGCTTCAGCATGAGTTCACCAAGACCGGCGAGTGGGAAGACCACGTAGTGGATTTCTTCTCCGATCCAGGCCAGCGTGAGGCCACAGTCTTTATTCGCTTGATGGACAGTAAAGGCTCTGCGGCCATCGACTCGATCTCCATCGAACAGCAGATCTACGGCGCACCAACCGGCGCGGTATGCCTGACTGGGAATTCGCCGAGGGATGATACGAATCTTGAAAAGGAAAAGCTGGCCAAGGTGAAGTACACCTACCGAGAGCCCGGCACGGACAAAGAGGAATTTCCTTCCCGTAAACAGTGGACTCCCGGTTGGATTCACGGACAGCCGGATATCGGCGGCACAACCGGATGGATTTCCGCGACCGAGGGCTCTCTCACCCATCCGGATCAACAGCGGAAGTTTGTGCAATGGACGCACCCCCGACCCACAGCCGGATATGTTCCTTACCCAAAGGGACACGAAATCATTTTTGATCTCGGCGAAGAATACTACGTCCGAAGCGTTGAGCTTCTGCCTGCCGCGGCCATCCAAAACATGACGGTGAGTGTGCGAGCGGAAGGCGGTGAAGAGTTTGTGCTATCACGTAAGCTGCGCGGGGCCGGGGTGCTCAATCCGCCCGGCCCTGTCCTTTACGGTCGGATTCGCCGCGTCAATTCTGTTTGCCGGTACGTCAAGATCTGGTTCGGAGACGGGGGCCATGCGAGCTACTTCATTCGAATATGGGGCGGACCCAAGGGAGAACACAAAGGGATCAGCCGCTTTCGATGGAAGGAGGGCCTGGTCGTTCCCGAAAAGAAATATCGCCAGTTCAGGAAACTCGAAGGGCCCGTGTTGATGCCGACCCCGCAGGAGGTCGAAGAGCGTCCCGGTGAATTTGTCATCAAGGACGGGACGCGGGTTTACTATCGAAACGGCGGACGGGGCGAAAAGGTAAAGGACAATCTGGTCGACGAGGTATACGCGGCGCTGGGGATCAGGCTGAACCCAATCCTCGAGAAAGGTGATGAGACGATTGAAGACGCCAAGGGCGCTATCGTCATCGGCGAGACCTTCGAAGACGGGCTTGCCCGAAAGATGGCGGGCGCGCATGGATGGAAGCTGGACGATAAGAAACCGGGCATTCAAGGCTATTACCTGGCATCGGGCCCCGACGGAATCGTCATCTGCGGGTACGATCAGGCGGGTACTTTCTACGGCGTGCAGACGCTCCACCAGCTCCTGATCCGGCGTGATGAATCATCCGCGTCTGCCCGCGGCATCGAGATTCGAGACTGGCCGTACATCCCATGGAGAATGCTCGATTGCCGCGGCGGCCTGACGCTGCCGATGATCCGCGCGCTCGCCCGGCTGAAGGTGAACTACGTACTCGGCAGCAGGCATCCCGCGCTCGAGGATTACTTCATGAACTCAACCGCTGGATATGCGGGACACAGCGGCGGCAGCCCGACCGAAATGGCTGACGACGAAAACTGGCACTACCTCGGTACCGGGCTGGCCGGCTACATGCGCATTAACTGTTGCCCGTCGCACTACGGTCGCTACGAGTTTTACGATGGGTATGCCCGAAGGGTGAATAACGGGGGCGTCGTCGGTTCAATCAACATCAATACCGATGAAATGGACGGCACGGACGGCGGTTCGAGATGGAATGCAGATCGTCGCTGTCTGGTCAGGAACAAATCGGGCGACGAGCTCTTCACCGAAATGGTCTTGCGCGCCTACGACCTTTTTCGGCTTCGAAACAGGAAGACGGCGCTTTTGGATACCATGATGGTAGCCGGGTTCGAAGGAGGGAACGGCGCATACAACGACATGTATAAGGCATACGACCGCATTCCTGAGGACATGCATGTGTACTGCTGGAGGGGGATCACCGGTGACGAAAAATCCGATCCCGAGGAAGCCATACGACGCTTCGAACGGACGACGATGCTCCAGGCGGAGTTCCCATTCCCGAATCGCGGGAGGGTCAACGAGTATTATAAAGCTCCGGAAGGCCACCGAGTCTGGGGAACGTGGAACTCTGTCTGGGGAGCCGCAGGGCCCGTAGACCAAGTGCTCACCGGGCAATTCTGCCGCAGTATGACGATGGTTGACGGCGGTTCGAACATCCCCTTTTTCTGCCAGGCATGGAACCCGAACAGCCCTCCTGTTCACACCGAAGAGTGGGCTTTGAAAATAGCACATATGCAGCAGAGATTCGGTGAGATTGTATTAGAGCGTGAACTTCCTTCCTGGCGGGACGGCGTAAAGAAGGACTACTTCAAAATCGACATGAAGGGCGCCTGCAACTGGTCGCATATCGACCCGGTCCCGGGCGATGGCAAGGACTGGCTCGACTGGGGACCTAACAACGATCTTCGCCATTTGCCGCGGGGGGACGTCGAATTCGAGGAAGTTCCCTTCAAAGTCATCGACCCGAAAAACAATGGCGGCAAATCCATCGTGATGGTGGCTATGCAGTCAAAGAATGCCCGGCTGGTCATCCCAAACCAATCCCCTGAAATTCCTGTTGGCCGCCCGGCTGCCAGCCTGATCTTCCTGCGCACCAATCTTGCCGGCGGCAACGCGCCCGGGTACCGCATCACTTATACGAATGGTCGCTACCTTACCCAGCCGCTCGATGCGATGGGAAACCTGTCGAAGAAGTACGCCTGCTACGGAATCTATCAGCCGGGCGGCGCCTCCCGAGCTGCCGGCGTGGACGTCATAAATTTCAAATCCGCAAAGCATCGGATGACGGAATATATCTCACTCTTCTTCAGACCCGCGTGGCTTGGAATGACGGGGGCCGGTGACCCACTGAAGGTCACGCTGCACGAGTGGGTCAATCCATATCCTGAGCTCGCGATCAAGAGCGTCTCCGTCCATTATCCGCCCGGAAGGCGATCCGGCCGCAAGGAAGTACTCCTGGCCATCACGGGCGTCGCTCCAACAGCAAGAGATCTTGCCCTCTGGAAAGATCGGAAACGGCTTCCACTGGTCATCCCCGGCACGGAGAGAATCGAGCAGTCAGATACCGCAATCATTCCGGACGATGGAGTCTGGTCAGACGATCCGAATCTGGCCGGCACTTATCTGGACAAGGAAGGCAATAAAGTCTGTGAATTACTCAAGTACGCGCCTTACTCCATCGGCAGTCTCTTTCAACGCAAAGATAACGCGCAACTGAGAAGCGGGGCAATCATCAAACTCACTAAGCCGGTGGTCGCGAAAAAAATCGCCATCCGGGCGCAGTTCTACTGGGAGTACTTCGGTCCGAAGGTGCACTACGGCGTCAGTATGTTCCGTCGTACGGACTGTATCATCCAGGTCTCAACTGATGGAAAAAACTGGACAACCGTTGGAGAAAACAAAGCCATCTGCGGAGAGGACGGCGCATACGTCCATCGCCTGCCGGCAACGCCATTCCGGTACATCCGCACGCTCCTGGATGCGCGTCCATACCTTCACCGCCGCAATCCCAACGGTTCGATGGGCCCGGGGTTGACCTGGGTGCAGGTCTATAAATAGATGGGAATAGGAGCAATTTAAGGCTATCCGCAGCGCTACAACAGGCCAATCTCCGAACAGACTCTTCTCAGTTCGTCGCGCTGCTCATGCGTGCAATCCAGCAACGGCGGGCGCATCTTGCCGCCGGGCAGGCCGGACATCTCCTGGAGCGCTTTCACGCAGGCCCAATAGCGCTTGGTTTCCCTGGTCACGGACAGGTAGGGCAGGTCCTTTTCGTTGACGATCTTCAGGGCCTCGTCGCGACGGCCTTCGACCAGGTGATTGTAGAAGTCGATCTCATACTTGGGCCAGATGTTGCCGAGACCGGTGAGGAAAC
>JASLXP010000931.1 GCA_030740295.1 Planctomycetota bacterium | reverse complement strand
CAGGTGAATCTGGAGTATCTGGCTCGGGTGGTTTTCGACGCTGTAAAGGACGGAAAGAATCTAGCATATCCTGACACGGTCGTCGGCACGGATTCGCATACCACGATGATCAACGGGCTCGGCGTTCTCGGCTGGGGAGTCGGCGGTATCGAGGCCGAGGCGGCCATGCTCGGACAACCAATTTCAATGCTGCTGCCTCAGGTCGTCGGTTTTCGGCTTACGGGCAAGCTTGCCGAAGGAGCAACCGCGACCGACCTCGTGCTGACCGTGGTGCAACTACTGCGTGAGAAGGGCGTGGTCGGCAAGTTCGTCGAGTTCTTTGGAGAAGGCCTACAGGGCCTGCCACTCGCGGACCGGGCGACGCTTGCAAACATGGCACCCGAGTATGGGGCTACCTGCGGCATCTTTCCCATTGATGAAGAAGCCCTGAAATATCTCAGGTTGTCCGGACGTTCGGACGAGCAGGTGGCGTTGGTCGAAGCGTACGGTAAGACGCAGGGCCTCTTCCACACCGCAGACACTCCGGATGCAACATACACGGACACCCTGTCACTGGATATGGGCAGCATTCAGCCGAGCCTCGCCGGCCCGAAACGCCCGCAGGATCGCATTCTCATGAGGGAACTGCCAAACGCATTCCGCGACGGTCTCGATGACCTGCGCGTCGCTCCCAAAGCCGAGGATCGCAGCCAGCCGGTGCTCACCCTCAGTGGCGCGGGCACCGAGAAGGCGGCCATCGCCGAAGATGCCTCACTGGGTGAAGCGGAGTTCACTCTCGACGATGGCTCGGTAGTGATAGCAGCGATCACGAGTTGTACGAATACCTCGAATCCGTCGGTCATGCTTGGCGCAGGCCTGGTGGCAAAGAAGGCTGTCGAGAAGGGGCTCGAGTCCAAGCCCTGGGTGAAGACGAGTCTCGGCCCCGGATCAAAAGTAGTGACGGAGTATCTCAAGGCTGCCGATCTGCTGGATGACCTCGAGAAGCTTCGCTTCCATCTTGTCGGTTACGGATGCACCACGTGCATCGGGAACAGTGGCCCGCTCCCCGAAACCATCTCTAACACGATCAAAGAGAATGATCTCGTGGTCTGCTCTGTGCTCAGCGGAAACAGAAATTTCGAAGGCCGCGTGCACTCAGCTGTCCGTGCAAATTTCCTCGCGTCTCCGCCACTCGTTGTGGCCTACGCGCTGGCCGGTCGCGTCGATATCGATTTTGAAAATGAGGCACTCGGCCAGGACGCAGATGGCAACGACGTTTTCCTGCGAGACATCTGGCCCACAAGCTCAGAGGTGGCCGATACCGTGCAGGCCGCGGTCACTTCGACGATGTTTGAAGAACAGTACAGCGATGTCTATGCCGGCGACGAGCAGTGGGCCAACATGTCAGCGCCCGAAGGAGATCTCTTTGAATGGAGCGACACATCAACTTACGTGCAGAATCCGCCGTACTTTGAGGGCATGACTACCGAGCCGCCGGGAGCATCCGACATTACCGGTGCCCGCTGCCTGGCCGTGCTGGGCGACAGCGTGACCACCGACCACATCTCGCCGGCGGGTTCGTTCCCCGCAGACAGCCCTGCAGGTCAGTACCTCATCGAGCGCGGCGTCGACGTGAAAGATTTCAATTCCTACGGCTCTCGACGGGGCAACCACGAAGTCCTGATGCGTGGGACCTTCGCCAACGTCCGCCTGCGTAATCAGCTTGCACCGGGCACGGAAGGCGGCTTCACGCGTCACTTCCCGGATGGTGAACAGATGTCCATCTTCGATGCTTCTGCAAAGTACCGTGCGGAGGGTGTGCCATTAATCGTTCTGTCCGGCAAGGAATACGGCTCAGGCTCTTCTCGCGACTGGGCTGCCAAGGGCCCGCGCCTGCTCGGCGTGCGAGCGGTCATCGCCCAATCTTACGAGCGCATCCACCGCAGCAACCTGGTCGGGATGGGCGTACTGCCGCTGCAATTCAAAGAAGGCGAAGGCGCAGAGCCACTCGGCCTGACCGGTGAAGAGACGTTCGAGTTTGCCGGCATCGAAGAGATGATCGGCAGCAACTTCGCCAACGGCCGCGACCTGACGATCAAGGCCACGGCTGCTGACGGAAGTGAGAAGACGTTTCAGGCAACGGTGAGGCTCGATACGCCGCAGGAGGTGCATTACTACGAGCACGGCGGGATTCTACATTACGTGCTGAGGCAGTTGGCGGCCGAATAGAGATTGCTTCATTCGTCTGCCTCCATTCGTGTGACACTCTTCCATGCGCGACGGGATGCCATGCGAAATGGCGGTCGACATCACAACCGTCCGTCAAGATTCTCTATCCGAACACCGCGCGCCCGGTCGTAATAATCCCACAGATCTTCGAGTCCGAATTCCTGTTCGATGTCTTCTACTGTGACGTCATCCATCATCGATTCCATTACGAATGTGGCTTCGAAACGCTGGATGTGGAAGCGGACGCCGAGTCCGTACTTTTTTCGGACGTCTCCCAGTTTTTCCTGATTGTAATCGAGGTGGTATGCCTTACTGTCAGCGTTGATGTCGGCGACTGCGAACGGGAGGAGGTCATCCTTTCGAACCAGGGGCTCTTCAAAGCCGGTCCACCCGAGTTTCGTGCCGCACATATCCACGATGGCGCTCTGCATCGGCTGACTGATCACGAGAAAGTAACCGTGGTCTCTTGCTATGGATGCCTGCCTTGCGCCGCCATTGAACGCACTGGAAAAGAAAACAATGCGTGCCTTGTTTCGTGCGAGCATCATCGGGACTTCGGGAAACTTCAGATCGAAACAGATGCACATTCCCACAAGGCCGCAATCGGTCTCCCAGGTGGGCGCTTCGACACCGGGCGTGATGTTGTCGTCTTCGATCTCGCCGATCGTCGGCTGCACTTTGTGATAGGCGCCGATGACGTTTCCGTCGCGGCCGATGAGCACGGAGGAATTGAATTTCGTTTCGCCGTCCCTTTCGTACATGCCCACGACCACGTGGGTTTTGGCTTTTGCTGCTGCGGCGCCAAGGGCTTCAGTCAGCGGACCGGGGACAGGCTCACCTTTGGAATCCTCGTGGTCTCGCGGGATGCCCAACTGTCGAGCGCCTTCGGTAAAAACTACGAAGTCCGGGTTGCAGGTGCCGGCCAGCCCGACCTGCGAGACCATCATTTCACGATTGGCCTCGAGGCTGCCGTGGCCTTTGGATGAGATGCTGACGATTCGAACGTTTTTCATGGTGGTGATCCTGGTTCTGGGGTTTTGTTATCTTCGCCCTGGTCCTATCTCAATCTGGTCCAGGACAGAGATCAAAACGATGTGAAGGACGAAGCTTTCGCTCGTGGCCACAGGATGCATTCCTGTGAGCTCTTATCAATCTAACTTGGCTCACAAGCTGGCAGAAGTCTGCGGCCACAAGATGCATTTCCAGCCTCACTATTCGCGGTTCTTTTTCAAGCGGGCCAAGGTTTTTCTGTAATTCTCTTTCATGTTCACGGCCTGTTCCTTCAGGTATTCACGCTCCATCTTGCGCGCATTCCTTGGAGAAGGCAGTTCGGGAATGTCAATCTCCCCAATGGTCAATTGGTCGCATCCCCATTTGTATGCGACGACCTCGCCTTTGCTGATGATCATGTTGACGCCTACGTTCGCCTCAACGATGGGAACTCCGTTCTCACGGGAACGGGCGAGCACGTTTTCATTCTGGCTCTTGGATCTCGAGCCGAAGCTTGGGATGTAGAGTGTCCGTGCGCCATCCATCACAAGGGTCCTGGCAATCCGGGGATTCCAGCGCTCGTTGCAGATGAGGAATCCGGCCTTTCCGAAGGGAGTCTCGAATGCTCGGAGCCGTTTTCCGATTCGATTGAAATCCCAGGAGTGGTGATAGCCCTCTGCTAATTGCGCCTTGTGGTGTCTGCCGCAGATGTTCCCTTTGGAGTCGATAAAAATGGCGCAGTTGTAGACGCCGTCCCTTGTCTGTTCGGCGAATCCGAAGCAGAGGCAGGTCTTAAGCTGCTTCGCGAGTTTCTGGAATCGCTTGATGTATGGGCCGTCCAATTTTTCCGCGGCCACGGGCATCCGATCCGCCATTGATGGTTCTGCGATGATCTCGTTGGTCACATATCCCTCCAGGACGCCTTCCGGTGCGAGCGCTATCTGTACTTTTTCGCAGGCGGACCGCCGAAAGAAATCCTCCATCCGGTCTGCGTTTGCCGCCTTATCCCACTTTACAGGTTTCATGGAAATCGCCGCGACTTTTATGGTTCTATACATGAGCGACAGGAACGGGTGAGTTGGCAATGCTGCGAAGATAGGGTGAAAAGGATTGACTCTCCATCCCGATCTTGCACTGCAAAACTGTTGAAACGCCTTGTACAGCAGGGCGCAAAGTGTGTAACCCGGAATGGGGGAGATTGGCCGGGCGTCTCGCCCGCCAGCCATCACTCAGCCCCAATCGAGAACTGCCGGCTCGTCGAGTGGTAAAGTCTGTAGTTGATCTCCTCGCCGATCTTCTCCCAGATCGCGACATAGCCGTGCAGGAGATCTGCCTTGTCGTCGTACCAGGCACATAGAGTCTTGATGGTGGAATCTTCGGGCCTGACGATTTCCGGCTGCTCGCCGAAGAGTTTCCAGTCCAGCCCGTCTTTCGAGTGGATACGCCAGATCGCCTCCGGTGGCCACTTCTCAGAAATCCACGCATACCAGCCGTGCTTCCCGGCCCGCATCACGTGCGGAAAGATCATACTTTTCGATCGGAGCGTGTCTGGCAGCAGGTTCACGATCTTTCCCTCAGAGCGATAGAATTTCCATTCCTTGCCGTCCGCAGAATAGAGAAGGGCCAGACACCCTTTGCCGCGATACTGATTCGAAAAGAAGAGAAATCGATTCTTCGTCGGCTCCTTCGTATTCAGCTTCGAGAACTCAGGCTGGTAAAACAGGCCCTTTCCATCGGCCCACCTTGATTGCTTTCCAGGCCAGAACTCTTCAATCTCGCCGCGTAGCTTCCCGTGATACACCCACGAGCCGGCCTTCCCGGTTTTCGAAGTAATCAGCGCTGGATAAACACTCCCCTGGCGCGGTGGATACCCATCGCACACGTGAGGGATCAGGATGTATCCATCCTTCTCATGAAACAGAACGGACGGCCGAGTGTACCGCCGCTTGCCGGACGGCTTACCATCCTTATCGAAGACGTCGCTGATGATTTTATGAGGCACAACAACCTCCGGCTTACCCCAATCGGTCGGGCTTGTTCCGATGAAACGCACGAGACCGTCTTCAGGGCCATCGCCGCGTGTGTTGTTCCACAGTTCGAATTTTCCGTCCGACCTTCTGATGAAAGAGTTGTAGGAGCCAAACGCGGCGGTTGGTTTGAAAGGCTGATCCCAGTACCTGCTCTTCAAAGGTTCGGCCGGCGGGCCGATGCGTTTATTTTCGCAGTGTGCCGGGATTGTAAAGAGAAAGAAGATTGCGGTTAGAGGATTCATGAGCGGGTGGGATTGAGTTAAATGATGTGGCATAGCTTCACGGGGTGTAACCAATCAGAGGGAAGAGGGAAAGGGTTTGTCGCATTTTGGCAGTTCCGAGCACTTCCAAGATCCACCTCATTTCATCGCCGCCCGAATCTTCTCAACACGCCTTCGATTAACTCCGAAATCCGAATATCCAACACGAGAAGCAGAACGAACGTGGATGATCCCGTTTCGATCTTCAATCAGAAACTCCACGTCATCCACAAAACGGAAGAAGCCAGTCCTGCATTCATAGTGCAGATAGCGGTCATCATGCTTCAACAATTTTGAGCGAGGAATGGCCGACATCGCCCTCTGAATCGCCTCGACCGCCTCACTTCTCGTACCGGCAAATTCAAGCGGCAGAACTTTCGAGGCCTTATCGTCCTGCGAGCAGACGCAGTTCGGAGATGAGCCGCATGGCGACAGACGAAAACCATCAAAAGATTCGTTCATTCGATTCTGCGATGTCCAGGCAAGGAAGAGACCACCGGCGGCGATAAGAACAGGGAGCAACAGAACAGAAACAACGTTTCTCCAGACAGTCTTTTGGATTCAGGCATTTGCCAGTTCGCTGAGAAGAACGCCCGGATTCTCGGACCGCATCAATGACTCCCCTATCAGCGCAGCATCGACTCCCCAGTCGCGAAGTTTGCGCATGTCGTCTGCTGTTTTGATGCCGCTTTCACTGACCAGCGTCGGCCCGTCCGGCACCAGTGACCTGAACTTCCGGGTCGTATCCAGACTGACCTCGAGTGTGTCCAGGTCGCGATTGTTAATGCCCAGCAGTTTCGCACCAGCGGCAAGCGCACGCTCGATTTCGGTTTCAGAATGCGTTTCAACAAGTGCATCCATTCCCAGTTCTATTGTCAGGTCGAGGAAGTCTCGAATCTGATCATCGGAAAGAATTTGAACGATCAGCAGAATGCAATCGGCCCCGGCCGCGCGTGCTTCGTAAAACTGGTAAGGATCGATCATGAAATCCTTCCGCAGAGCAGGCAAGCCGATAACATCTTTGACTCTCTTAATAAACGAGAGCTGGCCCTGAAAGTATTTCTCATCCGTCAGAATCGAAACTGCCGCGGCACCATTTGTCTCATACATTTGTGCGATGCTCTCCGGCACGAAGTCTGGTCGAATCAGTCCCCCCGAAGGCGAAGCCTTCTTGAGCTCCGAGATAATTCGGACCCGTCCAGGTACCTTAAGCGCGGCCGCGAAACCTCGTGGTCCTGCTTCGGTCTTTATCTCTTCCTCTAACTGCGACACTGGCTTAATTTGCTCAGCCCGGTCTACCACCAGGCGAGTGCTTTCAACAATCTCGTCAAGAATCATGGGACGGAATGAGTAATGTGTAATGAGTAAAATGAGAGGAGTCTCGCTATGCGAAGCCCCCAGTGGGCTAGCGAGCTTGCCCCACAGTCTGTGAGGCCACCTTGCACTGACAGCTCAGTCCCCGGCATTCTAAAGCACACACTCCCATTTGGAATCTGAGTTCCTGCAGCAATTACGCATTACGTACGGATTACGCATTACGCATTACACGGTTACGGTCCAGAGTCTTGTTTTTCTTTAGGCAAAAGAATGGAAGGCAGAAAAATGGAAGGCAAAAAAATGGAAGGCGAGAGCTCTTATGAACAGATTCCTCTTCTTCATTCGTTGTTTCCCTGAATCCTCTCACTGTATTGGTTGCGGCCAAACGGCTGCGATATGCATTACGTACTACGCATTACTCATTACTCCCATCTTTGCCCACGGAGATCCACGAGGATAGAATCCAACCCATGACATTCGAAGAGATACTCGCTCAGTGCAAAGGGGCTGCCGCTTCGGATCTTTTTGTCAAGGTCGGATGCGCGCCCTCGGTTCGTGTGGATGGAAAGGTGCGATTCCTCCAGGCGGAGCCAGTCACATCAGAATTCACGAGATTAGTCGCTGAGACTCTTCTCAGCGGTGACCAGTTGGCGCAACTGGACAGCACCCGCGAGTTGGACGCCGCGTACACGCATCCTGAGTTCGGCCGGTTCCGGGTGAATGTTTTTTACCAGCAGGGACACATCGGTCTGGTCCTCAGGCGTCTGATGAGCTACGTGCGTTCACTCGAAGAACTCAACTTGCCGGCAGAAAGCCTTAAGAAACTGGTCGCTGCCCCGCGAGGCCTGTTTCTGGTCAGCGGACCGACCGGGTGTGGGAAGACGACCGCGCTGGCTTCGATGATCGAGCATCTGAATCAGACCGAACACAAGCACATCGTTACCCTGGAAGATCCCATTGAATACATTTACCAGGACAAGAAGTGCATTATCGATCAGCGAGAGATTGGGCGTGATACTTCGGACTTTTACCTCGCGCTGAAACACTGCGTCAGGCAGAGCCCCGACGTCATTCTGATCGGCGAGATGCGGGACCGTGAAACAATGGAAGCCGCAACAGCCGCGGCCGAGACCGGCCACTTTGTGCTCAGCACGCTCCACACGATCAATGCGGCGCGCACCCTTGAGCGGATCATGAATTTCTTCCCGCCGGAACAGCATGAGTTCCTGCGGCATCAGCTCTCCATGAATCTGGTCGGCATTCTCTCATTGCGCCTGATCCGGCTGAAGGCCGGCAGGGGGCGTGTGCCGGCCTTTGAGCTCATGGTGAATTCGCCGACGATTAAAGACCTGCTTCTCGATGGGCGTGTCAACGACCTCACACCAGCCATGAAGGAGGGCCGCCACTTTGGGAACATGACCTTCAATCAATGTCTCCACTATCTCTTTCAGAAGGAGGTCATCTCACTTGAAGAAGCGTTGGCGGCCTCCGATCATCCGGACGATTTGAACCTGGAAATTCGAGGCATCTCGAAAGGAGCATTCTGATGAAATCAAATTCTTCATTGCGGTTCATCTGGATTGTTAATGCCGGGCTGGTGCTTGGCGCTGTCTACACCGGCTATTGGGTGTTCACTGCGGAGGCGAGCCAACCCGTGAATAAGAGACAACCCACAGCCAAAGCGCGCGCACACGGCGTAAAGCCTGACGAGGCCAGCCAGGACAGAACTGTAACTGAGGAGGATCTCCGGAAGGTGTTTGCCAGGCGGTTCGCCCCTCCCGGCGCGAAAGATCAGACCGATGCCGAGCGGACCCGGCAGATGCTGAACCAGATTGTTCCTGTAGGGGCACCTTCTCCGCCCAAGCCAGAGGCGGCGCCCGTAAAGGCTCCGGAAACCGCCCCGGACCTGCCGCCGCAGCCTGAAATCATCAAGCCTGACGGCCCTCCGCTGGAGTCGCTCATCACCGTAGTCGGTGTTTTTGATTATCCCGAAAAGAACCGGAGCGGTGTGGTTGTCTTGAAGAAGAAGACCAGGGAACAGAACCTCTGTATGCTCGGCGAACGCCCCCAGGGGATTGATGCAAAAGTAATCCAGATAAAGGTGGATACAGCGGTTTTCGAGTATCTCGGCAGACAGGTCTCGCTGAAAAGGGCAGAGCAGACTAAGGGCAAGCGAGGCACACCTTATGCGGTCAGACACCCTGAACCGGATCGGCAAAAACGAATTGATCCCAAGTACCACAAAGTGGTGAAGCGCTCCGACGTGATGCAGGCCATGTCCCGGCCGGTCGAGGTGATGAAGGGCATCAAGTACGCCATTGTGAGAGAGAAGGACAAGGTGGTCGGTTTTCGAATCGCCGGCGTGACTGATTCATCCATGTTCGGCACGTATGGCATGCGCAACAACGACATCGTCCGAGCGGTTAATGGCAAACCGCTCGATGAGACGTTCAACCCGATTCTGATGATGACGGATATCGTTGCCAGCGATGTGATTCGTGTGGATCTTCGGCGGAACAATCGTGACGTCACACTCACTTTTGAACTCGGTCAATAGGTATGGCTCTCGTTGCGAATATTGGAAATACCAACATCAGCCTTGGTCTCAGCAGCGACGGCGGCATTCAGGAATCATGGCGATTGCCTGTTGATGATTTCAAGGATGCCGCCATATTTCCAGAGCGTGTAAGAGGCGAGATACAGGCAGCAGCGGTGGCCGGCGTGAACCCGGAAGTCCAGCAGCAGTTCTGCGATTTTCTGGAATCGGAGTTCGACCTGGCGATCCGGCTCGTCATGCGTGAAAGCATTCAATTGGTGAACAAGTGTTGGCCACCGGATACGGTTGGAATAGACCGTCTTCTGAACGCGCTGGCCGCGCACCATCTCTTTCCGATTGATGACGTGATTGTCGTAGATTTCGGTACAGCGATGTCATTCAGCGTAGTGAACGGAGTCGGTGAGTTCCTCGGCGGCGCGATAGCCCCCGGCCTGCGCATGTCTGCACGAGCTCTTCACGATCAGACCGCGGCCTTGCCGGAGGTCGAGCCCGGGAAGGTAGACAGCGCCATCGGATCAAACACTGACTCCGCCATCCGGAGCGGCCTGCAGTGGGGATGCGCCGGAGCCCTGGATCGAATCCTGGACGGCCTGCTGAAGGAGTTGCCCGAAGCACTGATTTCAGGAACAGGCGGTGATCTGAATTGGTTCCTCGAGCACACAAATCACGAGATCGAACCGCAGCCGAATCTTACGCTGCTGGGAATCGCCCACGCGGCTGGGCTGGCGGGTTAGTGGAGCGATGCGTAGGCATAGGCCACACAAAGCAACGAACGTCACCATCCTCAGACTTGTGTCTCTGCACTCTGACCGGAATAAGGAGGCCGGGACAATGGCATTCATCGCCTTGCCATCTGCTTCCCTATTCGCCAGCCTGCGCGAGCACCTCACCAATCATCGCCATGTCTTTTTCTGACAACTGAGTCTGGCTTGCCTGCGCGTTATCATCGAGATGCTCCATCCTGGTGACACCGGCAATGACTGAGCAGACGGGCGACTTCGCCAGCAACCAGGCAATGGCAAGCTGCGCCAGCGTGATACCCTTTTTCTCTGCCAGCGGAATCAGACCCTCGATCACATTCAGATTACGCTCCGTCAGAAACGTATCCTGTGCTCCATCGTCGATGATGCGTCCGGTCGCTTGATCCAGATTGTTTCGGCGGTATCGGCCGGTCAGTGCGCCGCTGGCCAGAGGATAAAACGGTACCAGGCCTATCTTCATCTGATCACATGCCGCGAGGAATTCAGGCTCACTACCATCCTCTTCTCCTGTGACCGCCGTCCGCTCCAGCATGCTGTATCTGTTCTGAACCGCGACAATCCGACGAGAGGCATCTTTTCCTACCTCCTCCAAACATTGCTGTACAGCGTTCATCTGGGCCGCGGAATGATTGGACACCGCGATATAACAGACCTTGCCCTGGGTTATCAGGTCATCCATCGCACCCCATGTTTCCTCGAGTGGCACGACAAAATTGCCTTCATCGTCGACCACGGGGGAATGCAGATAAACCAGATCTATGTAATCGGTCTGAAGTCGCTGCAGGCAATTGTCCACAGCGTTGCGAATATAGACTCGAGACGCGCCGCCCTGATTCGGGGTTGCATCCTTCTCCATCACATGTTCCGGCCTGACGGGATTCTTTATCTTGGTAGCGAGAACCACCTTCTCACGAACGGCCCGGCCACGAGAAGAAAAATAACGACCGAGAAGCCGTTCACTGTTTCCCGACCCTCTGTTGTATGAGCAGGCAGTGTCCCAATGGAAGACGCCGAGTTCCAGGGCACGGTCGAGGATCGCAAAGCCGTTGTGGTCGCCGACTCGAGAGCCGTCGTAGGAAGGATCGCCCCACTTCCAAAGGCCGAGGCCTACCTCTGAAACCCACAGTCCGGAACGCCCGACGAGGCGGCATTTCATGCCTTTAAATTGGGTTGTCTGGCTCATAGATGCGCGCGAGGAGGTATGGGATTAATTTGCTGAGGTCACGGCTTCAGCCGCTGCCTTTAGAAGCACTCACGTTCGAGGCGTGACTCTGGCCACAGCGCCCAGCATTTCAGGAGACACCCGGACTTTATAAAGCCCCGTCATTGCAGTCAACGCCAGGGACGTCTTCACATGGGGCTTGACTGAATGCATTGCATCTGGACAATCTTGTCAGCGTCCATCGGCAAACGAAAACAGATACTGGAGAACAGGTGCATGGATAACACCCTTAAGAAGGTGGTTACCATGCTGCACCACGAAGATGAAGAGGTGCAGTGTGCTGCCGCCAAAGTGCTGAGTGAACTGGATCATCGCAACAAAGACGTCGTCCAATCTCTTGGCGATTGCCTTTCCAATTCAAAGCTTGCAGTGCGTTGTGCCGTTCTTGAAGCGCTTGGCAAAAGTGGCCGTTCGGATTCGCTTCGCTACATACTGCCATATCTCACCTCACCTCAGCTCGGTGAACGCAACCGGGCCGTTTCGGCTACCGTCGCGCTGGGGGCAGAAGTGCTGCCGACTGTTCTCAAGGAACTCACTGACGACGAGCCGGTCAACAAATCCACTTTGCTGACGATTCTTCATCGTTTCCCGCTATCCGACTCCCTCGAGCATCTTATTGAGATCCTGCCCAAGGCAGATCGCGAGGCGGTGGACAGCATCTGCGAAGATTTTCACAGGAAGCAGTTGGATGTGGAGGAGGATGTGCGTTTCGAGATGGCGGAGACAATTCGCGCGGCCTCATCTAAAGCTGCGTTCAAGCGCTCTGAGTTTGCTCTCGCGGGCGCGCTGCGAATGCTCGGCGGCCTGCGGGATGAAGGGTCACTGCCTCTATATATGAAACTTATGCAGGCACCGGCCACGGCGCCGAGAGTGAGACGCCAGGCACTGCTCTGTCTCGCCAAGGTAAACGTTCCATCCGGAGACCACACCAAGCTGTGGCCGGTCTTATCTAAAATCCTTCTTACAGAAGAAAACCCTGGACTCGTTCAGGCCGCGAATGATCTGACGTCTCGCATCGACCTGCCGGCAACGGCATCAAAAGATCTGGTAAAGCTTCTCGAACATCGCGATCAAAATGTTCAATTAAACGCAGTAAAAAAACTTGGCGTCATCGCAAGCAAGGACGCGGGGGAAGCGCTCGCCGCCATGCTGGGTGTGGGGGATTGGAAGCTACGCGAGCAGGTGATGACAAGCCTGCAGCAATGCCCGAATGCCGGTGAGGTTCTGCTTGCCCAGTTACACGAAATTGAAGACGACGCCCTGTTTGGTCAGGCCGCTCACAAAGTTCAGGAGGTGAAACCCAAGCTCACCAAGGCGCAATTCACCAAACATCTCAAGAAAGCGATCGAAACGCGGGAAGAGAATGCGAAACGCGGGGATAACATCCTCAATCTGCTATCGAGTCTCGACCCCGAATCTTTCTCCAAAGCAATTCTCGACAAGGGCAAAGAACTCATCAAGGCAGGGGAATACGAGGAAGCTGAGTCCGAGCTTCGCTTCCTTTCCGGCGGCAGGAATCAGGACAAAGATGCAAAGTTTCTGCTGGCACTGGCGCGCTTCAAGACCTCAAACCGGGGTCTTCATAAAGCGGAACGTGATAACAACAAGAGCCTGGCTCTTTT
>JASLXP010000930.1 GCA_030740295.1 Planctomycetota bacterium | reverse complement strand
ATCGAGATCGGACCGTTTTTCCTGCGCTCGGAGCATCTCACCCAGTTCGTGGTCGCGGTGGTGCTCGTGACCGTGGTTCATATCGTTCTCTATCGTACGCGCTTCGGACTCTCCGTCCGCGCGGTATCGGAAAATCCATTGGCAGCCCGGTTTATGGGGATCAACGTCAACTCGGTGATGTTCTGGGCCTTCGCCCTGGTGTCGGCCATCGGCGGGGTGACGGGGTTCCTGATTCTTGCCACGGATCAACAGGTGACCCCTTATTTTGGCCTTTGGGCCACCTTCAAGGGTCTGATCGCCATGATGCTGGGGGGGATGGGCTCACTCCCGGGAGCAATCCTTGGGGGGCTTGTTTTGGGCATCGTGGAGGCGCAAAGCCTCTGGTACCTGGGCAACGAGTACAAGGACCTGAGCGCTTATTTTCTTTTGTTCCTGATCCTGATCATTCGGCCCGGCGGCATTATGGGACACGCGCTGTCAGAGCGGGAGCGGGCGGCGTTTCGAAGGGTTTGAGCCATGGACGATTATGTCGTCTCCGTACTCTCCAACATCGGCATGATCTCTTTCCTCGCGCTCTCTGCCTATCTGTTGTTGCTCACCGGAGAGATATCCTTCGGCCAACAGGCGTATTTCGCCATTAGCGCCTATCTCTCCGGCATTGCTACGGCGATGTGGGGGTGGCCGCTCTGGTTGGGGCTGCTGTGGGGCGCGCTCGCCGCCGCCGCCGCCGCCAGTGTCATCGGGGTTCTGACGCTCCGGCTTAGGGGCCTTTATTTCTCCATTGCGACCTTGGCCTTCGCCGAAATGGTACGATTGCTCTTCGTTATCTTCCATTACCAAATCGTGATCAACGGCGAGCCCGTCGGGCCCGATGGCGCGGAGGGCTTTCGCGACATTCGGTGGGTCTTTGAAAACAACGTCTCGGTCACCGAGTATATGGTCATTATCTATATCGTTCTCTTCATCGTCCTGGTGCTGTTTTTCCTGCTCGAGCGGTCCCGCCTTGGTTCCATCTTCAGGATGCTGGGCGAAGACACGTTGCTGACGAAAATGCAGGGGCTGAACGTGATTCGCTTCAAGGTCGTCGCTGCCGGGACCGCCGGTTTCGTCGCCGGAATCGGCGGCGGTTTTTACGCCCACTTCGCGACCTATTTGGAGCCTCAGATATTCAATGTGATGCTCGGCGTCCATGGGCTGGTCTATGGCCTGATTGGCGGATTGGGGACAGCTCTAGGACCGCTCATTGGCGTTGGCCTGGATATTGGGTTCCTGGAAGCCGTTCGGGGCATTCAAGGGTATCGAATGATCGTGTTCGGCGGTCTGGTGGCAGTTTTGTTGATTTTTATGCCGCGCGGAATACTCGACGAGGAACGAATCCATTGGATCCGATTGACGTGGAGGCGGTGGCGAAATGCTGCGCGTTGAAGGCCTGAGCCACCACTTTGGCGGCGTTGAGGCGTTGGTCGAACTCGATCTGCAGATCGCGAAGGGTGATGTCGTCGGGCTAATCGGGCCGAATGGCTCCGGCAAAACGACCCTGCTTAACGTGATTACGGGCGTTTACAAACCGGCCAGTGGACGTATCAGATTTCAGGATCGGGAAATCTCCGGTCTCGAACCCCACGAGATCATTTCCTTTGGGATTGCCCGGACGTTTCAGAATCTGCGAATTTACAAGCGGATGACGGTATCTGACAACGTCTGGGGGGCACAGCACAGCCTGCCCGGTGTCAGCCTCAAGGAATTGTTCCTCGCCCCATCGGAAAAAAAGTGCCCACACCGTGAAGAGATTGAACGTTTGCTGGAATTGGTCGGGCTCGCTGAGCGCCGCGACACGCTAGCCCAAAACCTGACGCTGCAGGACCAGCGTCGCCTGGAGCTGGCTCGGGCCCTTGCTCGATCGCCAGAACTTCTGCTTCTTGATGAACCGGCCGGCGGAATGACCCCGGTCGAGACCGAGAAGATGGCAGCCTTGATCCGCGATGTGGCTCTCCCGGGTCGAACCTGCGTCATCATCGAACACAAGATGAATATGATCAGTGACCTGTGTAGCCGTATCTGCGTTTTGAATTTCGGCCGCAAGATCGCCGAAGGACGACCTGATGATGTTCTTAGACAACCCCGGGTTCTCGAAGCCTATCTAGGCACTGAAGGAATGGCCCATGCTTGAGGTTCGGG
>JASLXP010000929.1 GCA_030740295.1 Planctomycetota bacterium | reverse complement strand
CAAACCAAGGATCCCCGCAAATCCTGAGACCATCAATACCCGGCTCCGCCGCACAAGCGTCATGATGGGCGATGCCGAAGTGCAGACTATCGAGCATCTGCTCTCCTCCCTCGCCGGCCTCGGCATTGATAACCTGAACATCGAGATTGACGGCCCGGAAATCCCCGGCGGCGACGGCAGTGCAAAGCCGTTCGTCGATCTGCTTCAGAAAGCCGGCCGCGTTCACCAGGACGTGCCCCGCAAGCAGATTCATCTCAGTGAGCCAATCTTTGTCCAGGACGGCGAACTCTCATTGTATGCAGTCCCGTCGGAAGAGGGCTTGAATATCTCCTACACCTTCCAATGGTGGAGCGACCACGGCAAGATCGATTACTCGCTACCCGCGTACGCATCGGAGCACTATTCGCTCAAGCTCAGCGAGGAAACCTTCGCCATTGAAATCGCGCCAGCGCGGACATTTGTCGCCGAAGTCGAAGCGAAAAAACTGCAGGCCATGGGGCTCGGCCGCGGCGCCAATTACTCCAATACCCTCGTCGTTGGGAACGATGGTGTCATAGAAAATGAGCTCCGCTTCCCCAACGAGTTTGCCCGGCACAAAATCCTGGACCTGATCGGTGATCTGTTCATTCTCGGCGGCCAGCTCAACTGCCACATCGTAGCCATCAAGTCCGGCCACAATCTGAACCGCCTGATGGTCGAGCGCATTCAGAATCAGCTCGTGGAGAAACGCCCGGCCACCAAAAAACTTTCTGCAGCCGAAGAAAAGGAAAACCAGATCGCGATGGATATCCGCGCGATTGCTGACGTCCTGCCCCACCGTTTCCCCTTTCTGCTCGTCGATCGCGTCGTCGAGGTCGAGGAGGGTAAAAGGGCCGTGGGTATCAAAAACGTCACCATCAACGAGCCATTTTTCCAGGGCCACTTCCCGGGGATGCCGGTCATGCCCGGCGTCCTGCAGTTGGAAGCCATGGCCCAGATGGCAGGGCTCATGCTCGCCAGCCGTCTGGCGGTCAAGAACAAAGTCATCATGCTCCTTCAGGCCGACAAAGTTAAGTGGCGCCGCGCCGTCGTTCCGGGGGATCAATTGGTGATAGAAACGGTGGCCGTTCGCATCCGAGAAAAGAGTGGTGAAGTAAAAACCACCGGCACAGTTGACGGAACTCTTGTTACCGAAGCGAATATTCGTTTCATGATTGTAGACAGGGACAGCATCTGAATTTGAGGGAAACCCTCTTTTACGAATTACGCATTACGTTTTAACCTTTACGCCCCATGGCCATTCATCCCACAGCGGTTGTCAGCCCCACAGCAGAAGTTGATTCGGACGTCGAAATCGGCCCTTACGCGACCATCGGCGACCAAGTCATCATGGGGCCCGGAAACGTCGTGCACCAGCATGTCACCATCACCGGGCACACCACCATCGGCAGTGAGAACATGTTTTACCCGGGCGCCATCATCGGCACCCCGCCTCAGGACCTGAAATACAGAGGCGAAGACACCCAGCTCATCATCGGCGACAACAACACCTTCAGAGAATACGTCACCGCAAACACCGGCACGGAAGTCGGCGGTGGCATCACCGCCATTGGAGACCTGAATCTCATCATGGCCTACTGCCACATCGCCCATGATTGTTTCATCGAGAGCAACACCATCCTTGCCAACGGGGCCGCGCTTGGGGGGCACGTCAAGGTAGAGGAAGGCGCCGCATTCGGCGGCATGATCGGAGTGCACCATTTCGTCACTGTGGGCAAATACTCATACGTCGGCGGCATGTCACGTATCGCCCAGGATGTACCGCCTTTCATGCTTGTCGAGGGCAACCCGGCCCGGGTGCGCACCGTCAACTCCGTCGGCCTCAAGCGCAAGGGCCTCAGCGAAGAAAGCATGGAAGCCATCAAATTTGCATGGCGGAAGCTGTACAAAGACGGCGGCATCATGTCCCACGCGCTCGAAGATATTAAGAATTCCGCTCATTTCGAAATCGAAGAGCTTCAATATCTCGTAGAGTTCATCGCTGCCGCCGAAGCCGGCAAACTCGGCCGCGCCAGAGAAGCCCACCGCAACGATTAGATTGGCGCGGCAGGCCCGACCGGGCTTGCCAACGGCAGGCCCATGTCCCGATCAATTTGCGCCACAGTGGTCAGGTAGTCCGAGACGACGTGGATGAGAGAGAGCTGCCGGCTCAGACCAGTTCTTGAATGACAAGCACAAGCTCTGTCCGACCGTCAAGGGCGCGTCCTGCTACCAACAAGAGGGCAAGCAGATATGTGACTGAAGAACAGCTACAGCCTGCGCTTTGCTGCATTTTCTGATCCCTGCTATATGGGAATTAAGTACGCAGACTGATTCTTAGCCAGGGTCCCTCAATTCGTGCCAGCCATGGAAAGCGAAAATACAAAAGATCTCGAGCAAGCCATCGCGGCTCTCCGGGCGGAAATCGCCGAGCGAGACCAGACGGAAAAGGACCTGCGACAGAATGTAGAGGACCTGCAAAGCAAAAACGCGCTCTTGAAATCTGTCTGCGACAGCCTGGGCGAAGGGGTGGTTGTGGCAGACGAGAATGGGAGATTCGTGATGTACAACCCGGCGGCGAGGGAAATGACCGGAATCGGAAGCACTGATACGACACCCGATCAGTGGGCGGAAAGATATGGCGTCTTCCACCCCGATACCGTAACCCCCTTTCAGATGCAGGAACTGCCTCTCTACCGCGCTTTGCAGGGGGAGGAAACCGACCAGGTAGAGATGTACCTACGTAATCCACGCAAGCCGAAGGGCATCTTTCTCAGTGTCACCGGGCGGCCCGTGAAGGGTGAGGCAGGAAATCCAAAGGGCGGCGTCATCGTTTTTCACGACATCACCGAGCACAAACAGGCCCAGGAAGAACTTCAGTCCAGTTACGAATACCTGGATACGATTCTGCTTAACATGCCGGCAGGTGTGGCCATTCTCGAAGGACCCGACTTTCGCTACTTCAGGATCAACAAGACTCTTGCAGAAATCAATGGTCTGCCCGTGGAAGACCATCTTGGACGACCCCTGGCGGAGGTCTTGCCTGATGCCGCGCCGGATCTTTTGCCCCGCTTGCGTGAAGTATTTGAATCAGGTGAACCGGCCCTTCATCATGAATTCAGCATCAGGTTGCCGAAGGACCCCGATCAGATTCACTGGCTTATCGATTCCTTCTTCCCCATAAAGGGGGTCGATGGAAAGCCCATGGCCGTTGGCGTGGTGGTCATTGAAATCACGGATCGCAAGCGTGACGAGCAGGACCGGCAGCGCCTCGCGGCCATGCTGGAAGCGACGCCTGACTTTGTTGGAATCGCCGATACGGATGGAAAAGTGCTCTACGTAAATCCGGCGGGCAAGAAAATGGTCGGCTTGGGCGAGCCGGATGATGTCACCGCCACTACTGTACCTGACTACCACCCCGATTGGGCCGCGAAACAGTTGCAGGAAGAGTTGCTTCCAAAAGCCGCCCGCGAGGGTGACTGGTCCGGCGAATTGGCGTTTATTACCCGCGATGGCCAAGAGATACCGGTATCCATGGTCATCCTGTCGCACAAGTCGAGCACGGGGGAAATCGAAAGCTTCTCGACCATTTCCCGCGACATTACCGAGCGTAAACAGGCAGAGGACGAGCTGAGACGGGCCGCCGAGGAACTGGGCCGATCAAACCGCGAACTCGACCAGTTCGCTTTTGCAGTCTCTCACGACCTGAAAGCCCCCCTGCGAAGCGTATCAAACTTCGCGGATATCCTGGCCAGGAATTACCGTGGGCAGCTCGACGACAAAGCAGACCAGTATCTCGGCCTCATCCTGGATGGCGCCGCGCGGATGAACCAGCTCATCGATGACATCCTGGCCTTTTCCCGCGTTCGAAAAGAAGAGAAGCCGTTCGAAAAGGTCGATTGCTCTATAGCACTGGATGAGGCCCTCGCCCGTCTCAAAACGAGCATCGAGGAATGTGGCACCGTCGTGACAAGGGGCGTCCTCCCAAAGGTTACCGGGTACCATTCGCAACTGGGACAGCTCTTTCAGAACCTTGTGGGAAACGCCATCAAGTTCCACGGTGATGAATCGCCGCAGGTTCATGTGGAAGCGATTAAGAAGACAGGGGAATGGCTGTTTTCCGTCAAGGACAATGGGATTGGTATCGAACCGAAATTTGCCGATCGCGTTTTCGCCATCTTCCAGCGGCTGCACACGGCAGATGAGTATCCGGGCACCGGCATCGGCCTGGCCTTATGCAAGAAGATTGTCGAGCTCCACGGCGGAGAGATCTGGGTCGAGTCTGATCCTGGCAAGGGAAGCACGTTCTATTTTACAGTTCCAGAGCGTGATGCGTGAAAGCGTGGTCCCACCATTCATCATGACGCGGCGAGCGAAAGAGCCGACGGCCGATACCTTCGATACAGTGTTGAGGTAACTGAAGCCAAGGATGACACCTATGAGGAAGCGCAGCATTATTTGTCTCTGTATGTTGGCTGTCGCGTTAACGCCCACCGTCGAGGCGTTGGACCTTTCATCAGCACGGCCAATTGCCATTCTGCGTGGCAAGGGGGGAGGACCCGTGGCATACGGCACCAGA
The DNA here is from genome assembly GCA_030740295.1 of Planctomycetota bacterium. The sequence goes on along the minus strand of JASLXP010000929.1, from coordinate 9,571 downwards.
TACCTCAAGAAGCATCTGGAGAAGGCCGCCGGTCGGCCGGTCATTGTCGTCCAGCGGGGAGAGCCACCCGCGAACGCAATCCTCGTGCACATTGGCCGTACCGACTTTGTCCAGAAACACTATGGTGATCGCCTGGACAAGCTTCCAAGGGCGGAGTCTTATGTGATTGAGACCAAGGGCGACCAGATCATTCTCGCCGGGAAAGGCGGGCAGGGCTCACAGAACGCAGCCATCGAGTTTCTCCGAATCTATTGCGGCGTTGAGCAATACATCCCCGGTGAGACAGGCACGGTCTATACTTTGAAAGCGCCGATTGTGCTGGGCGAGGTGAGCGTCACCCATACCCCGCCATTCTTCCATCGGCTGATGTACACTCCCGCTCGGAACAGCCGTGAGCACGAACGGCTGTACGAATGGCTGACCTTCAATCACCGCGTCACGCAGGTGCGCTTCCATCACAATCTGTGGAGATTACTGAAGCAGACCGAGCACGCTCAGGCACACCCGGAGTTCTTCTCTTATGTGAATGGCATCCGTCGCATCTTCAAGAAAAACGTTAACAGCGCGTGGCAACCGTGCATGACTGACGAGGATGGCATCAAGGTTGTCGCCAATGAGATCATGAAGGCTTTCGACAAGCAACCGGATCTCCTGTCCGTCTCTATTGCAGTCAACGATGGAGGAAACTACTGCGAATGCGAGACGTGCAAACCACTTTGGCTGGATGGCGAGGATAAGTTCGGCATCTGCGGAAAGCTGTATTACACCTACGCGAATCGCCTTGCCGAGATTGTGTCAAAGAAGTATCCGGATCGGATTCTAGGTTGTCTGGGCTACTCGAGCGCGGGCGTACCGCCGGACGGAATGAAAGCCCATCCAATGGTGATGCCATTTGTCACGATAGCGGCGGAACGGGCCACGACGGACGCGCTCTGGGCAGAGCACATCAAACACCCGATAGATCAGGTGGCAAAAAACACGCACCAGTTCGGTGTCTATGAGTACATCCATGGCGGAGGGATGTTCGTTCCCTTCATCTTCGACAAGCGGATCGAACAGACGATCAAATACGCATATTCGAAGGGTTGCCGAGCCGCTTACCTGGAAACGGGCCAGCAGAACTGGGGACTGGACGTCTACAAGTATGCTCTGGTATTGCGACTCCTCTGGAACCCAGACCTCGACGTCAAGGTCTGGAAAGACCGGTTCTTCACGAGCTTCTATGGGGCAAGTGCCCCGGCCATGCGCGAATACTTTGACATCAGTGAACGGGCGTGGGGCCGCGTGGAGCATGTGCCAGTTCTCCATCGGAAGGAGGAACAGATGTCGCTCTTTACCGAGGGTATGGTCACCGAATGCGCAGACGCCCTCGGAGCCGCTCTCAAGCAAGCACCCAATGATCTCGTAGCGCAGCGCGTCCTGATGAGTAAACGAGCATTCTCTGCATCCGCCGCTCTCATTCGCAGGTATTGGGCGGGCGTCAGGGCCCAGAAAACCACTACAGAGAAGGGCACGACTGTCGACGCACTCAGAATCCTGGCTGCCGTTGCGGGGCCGGACAATGACTATGAACTTCTTTTTAACAACGGGCCCGTGAACGACCTTTACATGACGATCCAGAGCCCAGGCGAAGCGAGCGTAAGAATGCAGGCCACGTATACGGAGGCCCGAACGAAGCTTTTCCGGCGCGTGCTGGACGACGTGTTACGTCAAGTGAGGGAGCGGCCCAAATTGCGGCCGCGCGACGTAGCTCTGCGAGAAGTCCAGAGACTGTTCTCCTCGGTGCCTGCGTCGCCGGGCCGAAATGCGCTGATGTTCGACGCTCTGAATGTTGGCAGTTGCATCGCTCGAGTTAAGCGAGTCAAGAATGCCCCCGTGCTGGATGGCAAACTCGAGGACGAAGCATGGCAGAAAGCAGACGTGCTGGGCGACTATTCCGCATACGGGAAAGGGGGAATGGCAAAGTACCGCACCGAGGCGCGCATCATACAGGCTGACAAGAAACTTTTGTTCGGCTTTGACTGCAGACAGTCAGACGCGCTGTGGGCCGCGGCCGGGCTTCGTGACGGACGGGTATGGACGGATGACTCGATTGAAATCCTGATCAATCGTCCTGGTGAAACCAATCCCGACAACTACATGCAGTTCATTGTGAACGTGGAAGGAACGATCTTTGACCGTAAGAAAGGAGACACTCGATGGAACGGCCCGATCGAAGTGAAAGCCTCAGCCACAAAGGGCGGCTGGCAACTTGAAGCGGCTCTGCCACTTTCCGCGGTAAGGGAGTACATTGTCGCCGGCTCCCTGCACGTGAATCTTGTTCGAAACAAACAGAAGACTCGAGTGGTCCGTGGAGTCCGGCGTTTAGAGGATTACGACGAGATATCGAGCTGGTTCCCAAGCTTCAAAGGAAACGCAAATCTTCTGTCCCGCGGTTGGTTGCTGTTTGACTGAGGACATTCAATCCGCAAGAACCAGGTTTTTTCATGAGGGACAGGATTCGTGCTCCTTCAATCAGAGGCATCTACAAATGGAAAGCCAGGCCGGCGGACGCTGTGGAGCAGCAGGAAGAGCCTGGCTGTCTTTCTTACATACTTGGCCACTTTCCTTTCTCTAATTGTGGGAGGCGGATTCTTTGTTGAACTGAATCCAGTCGAGCGCGGCCTGTTGCAGCGCGTCTCAGACAAGTGGACGGTCATGCCTGCTCGGGGTGGCCAATTTGAGTTTGAGAATCCTGTGCATGTGCGGCCAGTAAAGTGGACACAAGAAAAGCGTGTCTATCCGGTGAACTGGACAGGATCTGCATTACAGGTGCAGGATGAGAGCGGAGAGCTGGTTTCTGGTGCTGAAGTGTATGTGGTTTTCCTTCCCCTCAAGCTCTGGCAGTTTGTTCGTTTGGGGCTTGGTATATGAAGGTCCTCAAGTTTCTGCGAGAGCTGGCCGAGCTGGCGCGTCCGGATCGAAAATCCCTCTGGTTGCTGATCGGCCTGACTGCTTTCGGGGAAATGTCCACACTGCCCGGGCCTTTTCTGCTCGCCTGGCTAATTGGGCGAATGAAGGATGAAGTCCTCCTGGCTGAGTTGGCTGCATTCTGTCTCATTGTGCTGGCGCTACACCTCCTGCAGGGGGGAATTGGTCTGCTCCGGGTCCGGTTCAATCGTCGCTTTACCCTCAACGCGGCGAATCGGATGCGAAAGAACTTCTTCGAGCACCTTCTTCATCTTCCCTATTCTCACTTCCTCGAACAGAGCGCGGGAAGCCAGGCCAGCTCGTTCCTGAATGACATCAACGACATCGACCGGGCCGTCTCCGAGCTGGTGGAAATCGGGCTGAAGTGTTCCCTGCTCATTCTGTTTTACGGGGCAGCGCTCATGCTCTGGAATCCATGGCTTGGGCTGCTTTCACTCGTTCTGCTGCCGCTGACGATTCTGGCTCAACACCGGCTGGGAGAAAATGCCCGGCGCAGCAGCAGGGAAAAAGTCGACATTCGAAAAACTCTTTTGGGCGATGTTTCCGAAGCCGTGGCGAACGTTTCCGTGCTCAAGAGTTTCACCATGGAAAGGATGTCATTGGATCACCTGGGACGAATATCCGCCGGTTTTCGAGACGAGGAAGTGAGGCTCGAGACATACAACAGCCTCATGCGTTCCTCCACGGCCGTGCTCCTTGCATTTACCCAGTACACCTTCTTCATTTTCGGTGGATGGATGGTCATGATCGGCCGGCTCGGGCTCGGGCCTTACCTCGGCCAGTTGCACCTCGTCAGCCGGCTCAATCAGCCCGCCCATGCGCTGCTGCGGTACTTTCACCAACTGAATCAGAGCCAGGCCGCGCTGTCCCGCGTGCGTGAAATGATGGAGCAGGCCAGGGAAGGCACACTCCATCAACGGCCTGTCAAGAAGATTCCTCACCTGCCGGCCGGGGTGGAGTTGGCCGTCGAGGATCTGCATTTTCAGTACACCGATGATCTCCCGCTCATTAAGGGCTGGAACTTTCGCGTCGAACCGGGTCAGACCGTGGCAGTCATCGGCCCTTCCGGCTCCGGAAAGACCACGCTGTTTCATTTGTTGCTCGGACTGTTTGATGATTATTCCGGGTCGATTCATCTCAATGGAATCAATCTTCAGGAAGTAGAACTGCAGGCTTTGCGAGCAAAGATCGGCGTCGTATTTCAGGAACACATCCTGTTCAACGCCAGCCTTCGGAAGAATCTCCTCATTGGAGTTCCGGAGAACCATCCGGCCGAGGATGAGGGCCTTTGGCACGCGCTGAAGCTTGCGCAGGCCGATGGTTTCGCAAGAGAGCTTCAGGACGGGCTGGACACCCTCATAGGCGTAAACGGCGTCGCGCTTTCCGGGGGACAGCGACAGCGTATCGCCCTGGCAAGAGTCATCCTTAAGAACCCTCCTCTACTGCTGCTCGATGAGGCCACCAGCGCGCTCGACTCTATCTCAGAGACGCAGGTGCAAGAGGCGCTGCAAACACTTTTTCGAAATCGCACCAGCCTTGTCATCGCCCACCGCCTTTCCACGATAACAAAGGCCGACAACATCCTGGTCGTTGATGAAGGCCAGATTATCGAGCAGGGAACGCACACCACGCTCATCGATCAGAATGGAATCTACTCTCGTCTTTATGAAGCCCAGGTCAGCGGCTTCATCGATTGGAGCAAGTCATGAAAACGCACGTGGAAAACATGGAGCGACTGTCTCCCGCGCGATTTCTGTGGGAGCGCGCGAAGCATTACCGCAGCTTCATGATCCAGGCAGTGATCTCCATCCTGATGATGGCACTGATTAACCTGCCCATGCCCCTGCTGAACAAGGTCGTCATCGATTACCTGATCCCGGGCGGAACAGTCAGGCAGCTTCTATTCATCGGGTTGCTGGCGTTTGTGGCGCGGAGCATGGCTGCGGCATTCCAGGTGTTACAGAACTATGTGGTGCGCCGGGTCACGACCGGTATCGGCCATCAGCTCCGGTCAGAAATGATGGGGTCCATGCTCGGGGCGCCGTACTCGAGATTTGTTCCTGGAGAAATCGCAGGATACGTGGGCCGGCTCTCGAGCGATGTCAGCCGGGTCGAGATGCTGCTCTTTGAAACGATTGCTTACGTGGTCCGGCCAATGGGGATGCTTCTGGTCATGCTGGCTGCCATGTGGTTGCTGTATTGGCCGATGGCCATCCTGCTCATGTTGATGGTGCCTTTATCCGTATTCACGACCCGAAAAATGAACAACCGTCTGAGCGAACTCGAGCGAGAAGTCCTGGAACAATTACAGGCCATGAATCGCGAGATGACCGAGATTCTGGATAACATCCGAGTCATCCGATGTTTCACGCGGGAAGACCATTATCAGAATCGGATAGAGGACAGGATTCATGGCATTACCGAAGCGTCAGTCCAACTGGCCACGCGCCAGCGGCTGGTGCAACTGGCCATAGACGTCATCTACATGGCGCCTTGGCTGGTGGTTGTTCTCGCAGGGGGATGGATGGTTCGCGAAAACCGAATCACCCTTGGTGACTTCATGGCGTTCATGACCTTCGAGCAGTTGCTCCGCAGCCCCCTGTCACAGTTGGCCTACTATCTCCTGAAAATCCGGGCCGAGATGGTGGGAACCGACCGGGTACAGGAAGTGATATCACTCGATTCTGATCGCACCGCAGGCCGTGATCTGAAAAAGCCAAAGGGCGAAATCGTATTTCAGAATCTCTCTTTCAGTTATCTGGATGGCTCGCCTGTTCTCCATCAGATGAACGAACGCGCGGCACCGGGTGAACGCATAGGAATCGTCGGTCCCTCGGGCGCAGGTAAATCCACGTTGGTAAATCTGCTTCTCGGCTTCTACTCGCCCAGTGCAGGAACCATCCTGATCGACGGCGTCCCCATCCAGGAAATCGGCACGGAGAGTCTCCGCCGGAATACGGGCGTTGTGTTCCAGGACAACCCAATGTTCGATGCCTCCATCAGGTCCAATCTTCTACTGGGCGAGAAAGGCATCAGAGACGAACAGCTCTGGGAGGCCCTTGAACAGGCCAACGTGGCCGACTTCGTACGCTCCCTTCCGGATACGCTCGAAACCCTCGTCGGTGTCAAGGGCCTGAAACTGTCAGGAGGTCAGCGTCAACGCCTGGCTATCGCCCGCGTCATTCTTAAGAGCCCGTCCATCGTGATCATGGATGAAGCCACCTCCAGCCTGGACAGCGTCACGGAATTGCAGATCGAAGAGGCCCTCGAACACCTGCTCGAAAACCGCACCAGTATCACCATCGCTCATCGCCTGAGCACGATCGTCCGCTCCGACCGCATCCTCTATCTCGAAGACGGCCGAATCATGGAAAGCGGAACTCACGGTGAGCTGATAAAGCAAAAGGCCCGATACCACGCCCTCTACGAAGCGCAGACCGAAGGGCTACTGGCTGATCGGTGAGATGGGAATCCGATTTACCGAGAGCCTGTAAAACGTAGACTCAGAATTCTGGGCGTGACCTACTCACCACGATTGGAGAAATCATGAAGCCGAAAACAGATCTTCAGTCAGCCGCCATCCTGGTGCTGCTGGCCGGACAGGCATGTTTCTTTCAACGGCCCGTTTCGGCGGAAGCAGTGAGTCCGGCCGGTGGAAAAGTCAATCCCGTCCCGCAGCTCCTGCGGAATCTCGAGTCGCTTGACGAGCACGTCAGCTCGAATGCGGCCCGTTCCCTGGGGATCGTCTTTACCTCACGCGATACCGGCAAGGAGCAGTTGCAGAAAGTAGTTGATGCGCTCATCGAGAAAATGAAGGACGGCCGGTGGACCCGACTTCGCCTCGAATGTATCGCCGCCCTGGGAGTTATCCGGGCACGAAAAGCTGCCGATGCTTTACAAGAAATAATGAGAGATGAGAACGTGAGCATCGCCATGGCCGCGGGCAAGGCCGCCGGGCAGATTCTCCATTCGGACGCGGCCCGGGCTCTGCTCAAGAAAATGGGCAAAGAAGAATCAGAATCCGTCCAGCGCGTCGTTTACAAAACATTCGCCGACCTGGCCACGCAGGGGGACGTCGAGTTCCTGATCAGAGGGCTGGGCTCGAGCAACTGGCGCGTCCAGGTCGATGCCATGCGCGGCATCGAGCGCGCGGCAAGAGAAGGTGCGAGGCTCAAGGCCGAAGTCTACGAGAAAGTTGGCGGGCTTCTGGGAAACGAGATTGCCAACGTCGCGCAGGGCGCGATGCACGTGCTGGTTCACGTCCGATCGGCCGATTCGCTCAATACCCTCAAGAAAGCGGCCGAGGTAAGAGGCGACGGCAGCAAGAAGGACACTTCCTGGCGGACCCGCACTTATGCCCTTAAGGCGCTTCGCCAACTCCAACTGCCCACCATCGAAAGCTGCCTGCCGGTTGTCATCCGACAACTGGACGATCCCACATCCAACGTCCTCAACGAAGCCAGGGGGATTCTCAACGCCATTCGAACGAATCGGCATTATTTTCGAGTGCCCGAAGAGCAGGTTGCCAAGGCCGCCGCGGACTACCTGTATCCCCGTTTCCTTGCCGAGCTGGAACAGGCCGAATCGCTGGGCCTCCGAGAAAAAATCATCAAGGAGATGGGCACAGCCGTGACCAGGCGTTATGCGGACCGGGTCGCCCGCGCGGCCGCGAATTCCCTCACCGATTCAATGAAGGACAAGACCGCCTGGAAACTGCGGGATCAGGCCCTGGCCCTCCTGGGTACCAGCGGCGCGGCCCGAAATGAGGCCGCAACGACGGAGGCCCTCAAAGCCCTGAAACAGGCACTGGAAACAGGTGGTGAAAAAGAAGTGGATAACGCCTTGCCGCAGAGCTCCAAGACTACTAATGAGCCGGAAACTTCCTGGCGTGTTCGCGCCGGTGCACTCCAGGCCCTGCTCACCATCGGCTATCCTACGAACCGAGAACTGCTGCCATTGGTCATCCGGCAGTTGGAAGACACCACCGCAAACGTCCTCAACCCCGCGAGGGAAATCATCCATCGAGCTCGAAGACATCGCGGTACGGAGAGCTATCTGTTCAGTCTTCTGCTGAACGAATTGGAATCCGCCAAGACCGAACGTCTCAAGGCAAAAATCCTCGCGGTAATGGGGGACACGGTACCATCACTGTACGCATCCCGTGCCGCCAAGGCCGCGTCCGATGCCCTGGCCGATTCACTTGAGAAGCCCCAGGCATGGGAACTGCGCACGGGTGCCATCGCCCTCCTCGGCGCAAGCGGAACCACAGCCGATATCGAGACGATTGCCAGATGCGTAAGCGACGACAGCGCCAACGTCCGACGGGCCGCAGGCAAAGCATTGGAACGCCTCAGCGAGCTCTGCGAAGAAACGGAGAAGGCAAAAGTAATCTCGGCCCTGCAGCCTCTCATCGTAAAGATTGTGGACTGGCGCAAGACCGCCATTGCCGCGGCCGCACTCGGCCACTACCCGACACCGGAAGCGGTCGAATCCCTGGTCAAACTCCTCGGCCATTCAGTGGTCAACATCGAGCAAGCCGCCAGCGGCGCCCTCGTCGCCTTTGTCAACAGCGGCGACAGAGCCCTGAAAGAGCAGGTAGAAAAAGCCCTCCTGCCTGTGATCCAGTCAGAAGATGCCACCTGGGAATACGGCGCGCCCGTTCTGGGCGCCCTGAAGACAGACCCCACAATCCCACTTCTGGTGACCATCATCAACAAAGGCAAATGGCGCGCCCAGGTGAACGCCATCAATGCCGTCATCGAAATCGCTTCCAAAATTCCACTGAAGGACAGAGCAGTTTCCGATGCGATTATTCGTTGCTCCAACAGCCGAGTCCGTCAGGTCAACGATGCTGCTAATCAGGCCTTGCGGATGATTACACCAGAGGAGTGATGGGGCGAGAACGAAATCCATCCTACTCCCGATCCCACGGAAAGATCATCGTCGGTTGGTTCGCATAACGATTCATGCCGATCTCCAGCCTTGCTCCTGAACCTGCTGCCAGACGGATCGTAAGGTAGGAACGATCGACGGGCTTGGGTTCGCCCCCCGATGAGACATTGACGAATTGATGCTCGGCATAAGCGCCGCCCTGGATGACAAGCCTGCGATCGTTCACCGGATCAAGATTCACGAGCTGCACGGTCACGCTGTCCGAGCCGAGCCTTTCAACCAGTGAGCCGACTCCTTCCGGGAGGCCGGAACGGCGGGATTCCGGGTCAAAGTAGCGGACGCGGCAATGCAGCGTATTCCCGTGGACTCCCGGTATGCCGCCGAGCATCTGTTGAACAAGGTTGTTCACGATGGCCGGATTCAATGCGTTGGTGTTATCAGAGAGGCGCGTATCGAGACTCATGGTGTCATCGTGCACCTTTTCCATTCGCATACGCAGGACCTCGAAATCGCCACGCAGTGATTTCGTGGGGTAGTCCGGGCTTTCGCCGTGAAGGAAGTCGATCCAGGAATTGTTATCGAGTCGGGCGCGGTCCTTTTCATTCATGGACCAGTAGTAAACCTCGAGTGCGCCTCTGTGCCAGGGAGCGGGCGTGTAGTTATACCAACCGTCATCGCCATACATGTTGGGATACATTTCTTGCCCGTC
>JASLXP010000928.1 GCA_030740295.1 Planctomycetota bacterium | reverse complement strand
GAAGGCGAGTGTCCGTCGGTGAAGCGTATGCCTTCGGCGGCAACACGATCCATCGCGGGCGTTGGAATCCTGGAGTCAGGGTTGTTGGCTCCAACGTCGCCATAGCCGAGATCGTCTGCGAGTATAATCACGACATTGGGTGGTTCTGCAGCGAGAGCCGCAAAGCATGTCATAATGAGAAGCGAAAATATCGTGGGGCGAGTTTGCATCTATACTCCTTATCGAACTCTTCAACGGTCTGCTCGCCGTCGGCATGCCGAAGGATCCGGATGATCTCTTCGGTCGTGTGTCGTTTTCTCTTCATTCTCGGTTCTGGGTTGTATCCCCAGAACCTCACCTCCGCTTGGCCGCCTCTTCCGGCCCATGAAATATCTTGCTATTGGAAATCGTATGGTATCCCGCTTCGCGAAAAGCTTGTGGCAAAGTCACGGCATTCGGCGCGTATTTGTCTGCGTTCCAGATCTTACAGGTTCGATTGTCGGGACGAATACCGGTCAGCAGTGATGCGCGCGATGGTCCGCAGACAGGCACCTGGCAATACGCCCTTTCAAACACAATCCCTTGCTTCGCAAACATGTCGATGTTGGGTGATTGAATGTGCCTGCTCTCATAACAACCAAGCTCCGGACGCAGACCCATGCCGTAGAACTCGGCGCCTGGATTCTCACGCAGGTGCTCTTGGGCCGCATCGATCGCCATTTTCAGTACTTCCGGGTTCGACACGCACAACTGGCCGGGGACCCGCTTGCCGTCACGCAGTGCGAAGTGCTCTGGATGCCGATCAAACCACTTCCGACGCAAACCGGAGTGGTGCAGGGGACGGATGCCATGGTGCCTGTGGACCTTCCACACACTGTTGCGCATACGGCGGCCCCATACGTCTCCGAACTGGTTGACCCGGAGCTGACGCCCGCGGAAGGAGGGTACTTCGATGCTGCGCTGCTCCGCAATCTCCAAAGTCTTTGCGCGCGGGACAACGCGGCCGAAAGCTCCCGGCATGTACCAGCGGAACCCAGTCTGCTCGAGCAACTCGTAGACCCCATTCAGCATTCCCTTCGGCGTCAGACCAACGATCTTCACGACCCCATCAGCCACTTGAAGGGCAAACGATTCCGGGTCGGGCTCGGACGCGTCACGGTGGGCCTGGCGGATGGCCCAGGCGAGGTCGGTGTCCAGTTCGGGCCCGCCCAAGAGCACCACGGCGCGTCCCGCGTCAGTCTGCTCGCGAGCGACACGACCGGCTTCCGCGGCCTTCGCGTCCAGCGTCTCAATCTCTCCCTGCGCGGCCAGGCTGAGGTGCTCCTTCAGCTCTTCAAGCGCGATCTCGACATAGGTCCCGTGCTTGCGCGTTACCGCGTAGTCGCCGGAGATTTTGGCCCGCAACTCATCCGTGACGATGACCGCGCATGCGGCCCGTCCGTGCTTCACCAAGGTGGCTGCCTGCGCTGCTTTCCCAGCGGGACCGGCCGCAAGCATCACCAGCGCCGCGATTCCGGTAGCCTTATTGCGCCTCGTACCTGTCACGGCTCCCTCCCCTTCTCACTTCGGGTTTATTTGAAGACCAGATGGTGTCCCCAATCACCAGTGTTTCGAACCAAAGGCAGACGCGCGATTCTCACTGTTTCCAGTTAGGGAGAGACAGCACACGTGCACGACGGAGGCTGGCCGATCGCAGACACCCGCGCCAGCGATCCCATGGGGTCCCAGGCGGGCAGGACGATGGGCTTGCGGTCGAGGGCGGCGCGGAGCTTCTGCGGAAGATATTTCTTCCTGGCCGCGATCTCGAAGAGGTGCTCGTCGAACCAGGAGTCGTTCATCAGGAAGAAGCCCTTCTGCCCCGTGGCGTCGCCCCAGCTATTCTCGACCCGCCAGCGGCGAGGCTTCCCGCTCTTGATGTCCACGCCGGTGAAGACCATGGCGTGGTTCATCGCCGTCGCGCCGTACTCGAGACGGGTGGCCTTGTCGAGGGCGAAGTCGGTCTGGTAGATGCTCTCGTAGTCCTGGAGCCGGACGTCCCACATGCCCACGTCGCGGTCCATCTGCTTCGACGTGTCGCAGCCGAACCACACTGGCTCGCCGTCTCCGAGGGTGCGGCGGGCGACGCGCTTCAGCAGCGGCATCTCGACGTTCAGATACACCACGGGCTTGCCGCCCACGACGTTGCCCAGGTACTCGACGGTGAACGTGCGGCCCACGGGACTCGACGTCCGCGGGTCGTGGACGAGGCACACGTAGTCGTCGAGGGGCGCGGACACGTACTTCTTCGCGAAGCGTTTCGGGGTCATGTTCGCGTCGCGGTGGAACTTGTCGTTCTTGTCGTGCCACTGCCAGTCGAAAGTGGTCGGCGGAGTGCCCAGGTGGATGGAGAGGATGCGGTGGACGGTCGTGAGGAACTCGAGCTTCGCCGCCCGCAGGTCCGCGAGCGGGGCGCCGCTGGCGTGCAGGTCGCGGAGGATGTAGGCGCCCTGGCGGAGCTTCGCCACAAGGAGCTGGTTCATGACGCCCGTGTTCGAGGAGCTTTCGGTCTCGGGCATGGCCGTCTTGGGGACCAGGCCGTACTTCTCGATGAGGTCGACGAACATGTTCCACTGGCCGCCGTCGCTGATGGGATCGGACAGGAGGAACGCCACGGTGCGGTCGCCGGCGGGGCGGTCGGCCGTGTCGATTATCGACTCGAGGAAGTAGTTGGCCTTCTCCAGCTTGTCCCAGAAGAGGGGCCAGTTCTGACTGAACTCGAAGTTCTTCAGCTTCATCTTCTTCATGGCCGCGGCTCGGAGGACGTTGAGCCCCGCGAAGAGCCAGCACCGTCCCGAGCCTTTCTGGGCGGTGACCTCCCAGTGGTCGAGCTTCACCGAGAAGGAGTGGTCGGCCTCGGCCACCACGTCGCGTCGCACGGCGAGCTTCTGGGCGGAGACCTGAGTCACGGCGTTCTGCATGACGCGGTTCGTGTCGTCCGCTGCGAAGGCGTCCTCGAGGTCGCGCAGGGCGGTGGATGTGATCGCGGCGTTCGCTTTCGTGGCCATTCTTGCTGCTCCTAGGGAGAGTGGGGGACGGGGATCAACGTTACCAGAACGACCCTTCGGGCGCATTCTGGCTTGACAATTCGGGGGCGCCGAAAAACGGAAGGCTCTATGGTGGTTCCAGGGCGCCAGTAGATTCGTGTTCTCGCCAGCACCCCGGAATCAACATAGAGCCATGATAAGTACAGACTTGCCCCCTGAGCCGGTCGTCAGCCATCTGATACCGGGCCAGGCGAACGGGTCACGGCGTTCGCTAATGAAGGAGAGTCATCAGACAAATGCAACACGGCGCGATTTCTGTCACCAGGCTGAGGCGACCTCTGCCAGCTTGTGTGCTCCTGCGGCGGATACCGCAGGGGCTGGGCTGTTGCGAAAGTTCTCGGTCTCAGCATCGAGCGGGTCGAACAGAACATCTAACTCATGTCAATCAAACGTGCCCAACTTGACGCCATCGGGAAGGCCGAGGCCGTGCGAAAACGCCTCGTCGATTTTGCCCTCGACGACCATTTCGTCCGCGACAAAACTCTGAACGAGATATGCCGAAGGATCTGGTCCGGACCGCCGCAAAGAGGTGGATTGCTCAGCGAACTCCGGGTAGAAGGCGCCTTCCTTGCGAACTCAAGGGGTGCCGTCTCCTCGGATCGTGACCGATGAAAACTCTGATTGCCCAAATGATCCCCATGACAGACGGCGTGCGACTGGCTGCGGACGTGTGGCTGCCGGACGGGCCAGGGCCGTTCCCGACTCTCCTGGTGCGTACGCCTTACCACCGTCGACGCATGGTTCCCCTCTACGTGGATCAGGGCTATGCTCTGGTCGTCCAGGACTGCCGGGGGAAATACGATTCCGAGGGCCTGTTCACTCCCCTGGTCGACGAAGCGCGGGACGGACAGGATACCATCGCGTGGATCGCCGAACAGAAATGGTGTAACGGCAGGATCGGAATGTTCGGCGGTAGTTACCTCGGCTTCGTCCAAGTCCCAGCCGCGGCCGGAGGACACGAGGCCCTGCGCTGCATCGTTCCTCAGGTGGCCTCGGCAAGTTTCTTCCGCCACTGGGCACGCTACGACGGTTGCCCCTCCCTCTGCAATGCGATCGGCTGGACTCTCGGCAACACCACTCGGACAAGCACCGACCCCTGGCAATTCAGACTGTCCGACCTCTACTCGGCATCGACCATGGACGAGATGTTCGACATCGCCGGATTTGAATGTGAGACACTCCGAAATTTCTTCGAGCACGACCGATACGATGACTACTGGGCAAGCATCGATCAGTTTCCGATGCACGAGACGATCAAAGTCCCGGCCTATCACATGGGCTCATGGTTCGATCATCACCTCCAGGGACAATGCGAAACTTACGGCAGGATTCGGGACCTCGGAGCAACTGACGCGGCTCGCACGGGCCAGCGCATGCTCGTCGGGCCGTGGGGGCATGCCGCGTACGCCACTCATATAGGCAACGATGGAACCCAGGACCGCCGCTACGGCGATTGGGAATTTCCTGAAGAAGCCTGCGTGAGCGTGCGCACTTTCGAGAAGCGCTTCCTCGATTTCCACATGAAGGATATGGACGACGGTTTCAGCGAGGAGCCGCCCGTCCGCGTCTTCCTGATGGGAGCGAATCGCTGGATGGACCTGGCCGACTGGCCTCCTCCGAACGCGGAAGATCAGACTTGGTTCTTGCGCTCGAAGGGTCACGCGGACACTCGAAGCGGCCCTGGCCGGCTCGACCGCGAAACGCCAGGGCAAGAACCGCCTGACCATTACACCTACGACCCTGAAGATCCGATGCCCACGTGCGGGGGCCCAGTGTTCCAGGGCATCGAAGCCCGCGGCCCCCAGGACCAGCGCCCGCTGTTCGACCGATCTGATTTCGTCTATTACCGGAGCGATCCGCTGCCAAGTCCAACTGCCGTCGTTGGGAACATCGAGCTCGAACTATGGGTGGCCAGCAGCGCACTGGATACGGATTTCATCGCCCGGCTCTGCGTGGTCGAGCCGTCGGGCGCGGTAACGTGCTTCACTTACGGTTCCCTCCGCTGCAAGTACCGAGAAAGCTGGAGCGAACCGAAGCCGCTCGAACCTGATACGCCAACGAAGATTCACATCCAGATGGGCCACACCGCGTATGTGTTTCCGCAGGGGTCGCGCATCGCGCTCTTGATCACGAGTAGCTGCCACCCCCGGATCGTCCCGAACCAAAACACCATGGCCAGACCTTTCTCCGGAGCAGAACCGGAAATCGCCAGGCAGCAGATTCTCCACGATGCGGAGCATCCGTCATTTCTGCATCTGCCCGTGATGGAGGTGTAGGGAACAACCATGAATCTCGATGAAGTCGTCAATACACTCGGTATCGAAGACGGCGCTGAAACTCTCCGTCCGGACTGGGAGCTGAGCCAGCGCCGGATGCCGGAGGGGGAACTTGTCTTCCTGAGTGAGGACTTCATCCGCCGAGTCTGCGAGCAAGTGTTTCTGCCGAAGGAGATCGTGGAGGCCATCCTTCACGCGGCTGACGTGATTCGCCCCAACCCGTCGCTCAACGCTCTCGCCTGGTACTGCCATTACTGCCTGTTCCAGTCAGAGGAGAGGCCGGCATTTGCCAGGCAGTGGCCTGAGCTGACAACCGCGCTGGGCAGAGATGCCGGGCTTTTCAACGTGCTCGTGCTTCTCTCCGGCACCCCGCAGTTGGAGGAGTTCTACCGGAGGCGAAACATCCCGTTTGAAGTGTTCCGCGATACGGTGCTCTATCTGAAGCTGCGGCTGGAGGGCGATGACTGCCGGATGGACTTCGGCGGCCATTGGGGAATCCGGCCGTCCCTCCTCGGCTGGACGAGAGAATACTGGGTTGGCAACGTTCTCCGCGTGGGGCGGCTGACCTATGCTTTCGGCAATTCGCTGGCAAAGCTGCGCGTGTTCCGGCATCGCATAAAAGGCACCGTGGTTGCACTCAGCGAACCGGGCATCCGTTACCGTTTCGATGGCCAGGTGGATGGCGCCGGCGGCGTCAGCGACAGCTCCGGCGCGTGGACGAGTGAGCTGAACAACACGGACACCGAGATCGCCGGCCACCCCATCGACCCGCGGGGCCACGCGATGCCGCAGCAGATATCCCTGGCCAGAAACGAATGGCATCAAGAGCTGGCGCCGGGCGACCCGATCATCGAGCTTCACATGGCATCCGGGTCACCCCTGGCCCATGACGAGTGCGGCGAATCTTTGCGGCAGGCCATGGATTTTTTTCCAAGGCACTTTTCAGACCGGCCGTTCGTGGGCTTCACTTGTTACTCGTGGTTGCTGGATGCCCAATTCGAGACGCTTCTGCCTTCGACGTCGAACCTGGTCCGCTTTCAGAAGGAGGTCTACCTGTTCCCTGTCCGGGGTGGCAACGGGGCAACGTTTGAGGCAGTCTTCGGCCGCAACATGATTGACATCACCAAGGCTCCGCGCGAGACGACCATGCAGCGCGCTTTCGCCCGCCACATCGAAGACGGCGGCCACTTCCGAGACGGCGGATGCTTCCTGCTCCCCAGCGAAGTGAGCGAATGGGGTAGCCAGTTCTACCGGAGTCAAGCAGCCCTGCCTTTTCAGTCTCAACAGGGAACGTGACCGTGAAGCAGGAACCTCCCGAAAGGTGTATTGAGGGATTCATGGATAGTGAGAAAAGTATGATTCTGAGTTCGTTCCTCTTTCCTGCAGCGATTCTGCTGTCAAGTCTTTCGTATGCGGAACCAGGTCGCTCCACTGGATGGAGAGGAGACGGCTCCGGACACTACCCTGGCTCACAGCCGCCGGCGAAATGGGCAAAAGACGAGAACATCGTCTGGAACATCAAGATCGACCACGGGTTCTCTTCACCGGTCGCGGCTCGCGGCAAGATCTTTCTCACGGCGGATCCAGACAAGCTGATCTGCATCGACCAGGCCAGTGGCAAAGTTCTGTGGGAGAAAGCGAATGGCGCGGATCAACTGCGAGAGAAACCTGACCCTGAAAAACTTGACCCTCCGACGGATTGTGGTTTCGCGTCACCCAGTCCCTGCACGGATGGACGCCACGTGTACGGACTTTGGGGAACGGGCATCGTTGCCTGCTATGACCTGGACGGGAAACCGAAGTGGATTCGATTCATCGATATCGAGCCGCTGGAAGATGAGGGCAGATCAGCATCGCCGCTGCTGGCCGGCGACAAGCTCATCGTCCATGTCAGCGATCTCTTCTGCCTCGATGCGAAGACCGGAAAAACCATATGGCAGAAGGATGCCGAACCTGCCTTTGGAACGGCCGCGGTTGTGGATGCAGGTGGGGCGAAGTGTGTGGTCACACCGACGGGCCGTCTCTTCCGATTGAAAGATGGCAAGAAGCTGGGGACCCAACTCGGATCGCTGTCGGTATCGAGCCCCGTGGTGAGCGGAGATGTGATCTACTTTATCGGCGAGACGTCGCGGGCAGTGAGAGTTGGAGTATCGCCTTCAGGCGGGCCTCCTCCAGACCCGGCTAAAGCTGTAACTCCAACGAAGAGCGTTGCCCCAACGAGGCTTTGGGAAACGAAACTCGAAGGCAACCTCTATGCATCGCCTGTTGTCCATGAGGGGCTGATCCATACGGTGTCGAAGGAAGGAACTTACTTCGTCCTTGATGCAGGGACCGGCGCGAAGGTCTTCTCAAAAGAATTGGAGATTGATGCCGAGCTCGCTCCTTCGCTGAATCTTGCCGGCAACAGACTCTTCATCCACGATGACTCTGGAGTTACGTTGATCCTCCAACCCGGGCGAAAGTTCCGCCTCCTGGCGGAGAACGACCTGGGCGACGGATCGGTGGCTACGCCGACGTTTGATGGTGACCGCATCTTTATTCGCGGTGAAGGTAAGCTCTGGTGTGTTGGCCCCGTCCGCGGAAAGCCGCTCAGGACGGTTGGTGAAACCAGGACCGCCGCCGAACCTGCAAAGGAGACCGAGACAGAAGAACTGTTTGGAGATGAACACACCGAGCGCAGCAGGATCATCGGTTTCCGTGGAGACTGGACCGGCCGATTTCCCGATGCCTCACCTCCTCTCCAGTGGGAGAAAATAAGTAATTTGATGAAGAACCTGCGCTGCAGTGCGGCGAAGCCGACGAACGCAAAGGCTGGCGGCTCTCCCGCCAAATGGGGAGCGGTTACGGAATGGCTGTTACTCGGCCCTTTCCTTGATGAAGAAGACAAAGGCATGGAGCACGCCTTCTTCGATGAGTTGTCACTCCAGCCTGATGCCGGTGAAGAAACGGGCGGCGCAACCTGGAAAGCCGTCAAAGTGAAGACGAACATCGCTGACTTCTCGGCCCGGCTCGCCGCAGAGACCGGGGTCGCGTACGCGCACACTTACATTTTGTCTGAAGCCGGCGGCAAGGCCGGGTTCGGCTTCAAGGCTCGTAAGAACCTGAAGGTCTGGCTCAACGGCGAGCCAAGAGACATGAAATACAAGAGCGCGTCAGTCGTCTTGAAGGCCGGGTGGAATCGCCTGTTGTGCAAGTTCGATTGGGCGCCGAAGAAAAAATCTATCCACGCCTTTCTGTGGAACCTGGGAGTCTCAGTCAGGGCCCTTCCGCCTTACGAAACAGAAACTACCAACATTCTCTGGCAGGCTCGGCTTCCCTTCTGGAGTTCGAGCAGCCCGGTCATCATCGGCGACCGGATCTATCTCCTCTCCGAGCCGGACGACCTGGTCTGCCTGAACAAGACCGACGGCAAAATCCTCTGGATTCGCACCAATAACTACTTCGATTCTTTGTCCGAGGCGGAGCAGGCAAAACCAGGGCTCACAGAGATCAGGAAGAAGGCATCACGCCTCCAGGAGATCAACGATTCGTTCACTGAAATGTGGCCATCCACAGCGAATCTGAAAGAGAAGGCCACTCTCCAACGCGAAATCCGAGATTCCATGGTCAAGCTGGACAAGGACAAATACGACCACAAATGGGGAGAATTCCACGGAACGGTGATTGGCACTCCCTGCTCCGACGGCGAAGCCGTTTACGTCTGGAACTCGAGCGGCGTCGCCGTGCGTTACGACCTCGAAGGTAATCGCCAATGGGTCTCTCAGATTAGCAGCATGACCAAGCACCACGGTTATCCGTCGTCACCGCTTCTTATTGGCGGCAAATTCGTGGTCTTCCTGAAAGACCTGGTCGCCTTCGATGCCGATACCGGTCAGGTGGCCTGGCGCAATGAGGTGCTCAAGGACGACCGGCTTTACGGCGATCATTTCTTTGAGTCCCCAGCCCCGGTGGAGATCGGAGGGAAGCCGTTCATTTATGTGCACCGGAAGTTGATCCAGGCATGGGACGGCAAAACAGTCTGGCAGCAGAATCGCCTGGATAAAGGCAACGTCCCGACAGCCATTGTGGGCGGCGGCAATCTGATCCACTTCAATTCCGTCGGACGATTCTTCAAAGCAAAGGTGCCGACTTCATCGAAAGAACCCGCTCTTACGGATGAAGGGAAGCTGAACCTGTTCACAGACATCAAGACGAACGCGCGTGACAACCTTATCGCCTCTCCGCTCTACCACGAAGGTCTGACCTACGTGGTCAATTACGACGGCGTTCTTTTTGTGATCGATACGGAGAAGCAGGAGGTCATTTACACGCAGGATCTGGCTCTCGATCTGGAGAGGAGAAATCGGCTGCACGTCTATGGAACGGTCTACGCCAACCCAATCCTCACCAGGGACGCCATCATCGTCATCGGCATGACCGGGACCATGGTTGCCTTCATGCCCGGCCGCGAATATCGAGAGCTTGGACGGAATAAGATCGAGCAAGTGTCCCGCCATTGGGGCATGCCCGAAGGCTTCTCCGCCTCACCCGTCGCCGAGGGGAACCGCCTCTACATCCGAGGGGACGAGTATCTCTACTGCATTGGGAAGGAATAGAGTCTGCCTCCGTCAGTTCTCCGCGCCATGCGGAGACAATTGTGGTGGCGGATTCTCGCCACCGGATTTCTGCGGCGAGACGCCGCAGCTACGATCGCGGGGTCGACCAGGCGACATCACTCAAACTTCACGATACCGAATCGTTTCGTTTCGTGGAAGCTGCTGTAGGTGGGTGACCAGCAGGAGAATGCCTTTGTACTGGATTGTCCTTTTCGATGCCGATTCCGGCACAGATTCAGTCCCCACTCTTCGCCCTTTTCGATTTTTGCTCCCGGCTTCAGCGACCCGAACGGGATATTGAAGTCGATCATCCAGTGGTCCTTCGCTTCCCTGACAGTAACTCTGGCTCCACTCTTGAAATTCTTATCCGGCGGCTCGGGTCTGTTCCATTTCGCCTGCCAGAGCGCCCCATTAATGTTCCCTGCCAACTGGATGTAACGCCCGGACCGTGACTTGCCCACGTCGACGAAAATCTCCACGGAATCATCCCCAAAAATATTGGAGACCTCGCCGGGAATCTCACTGGGCTTGACTTTACGATTGATCGTTTCCCGCTGTTGTTCGTGACACTTGACCCGGACGTAAAGATTGGTGTCGTCATAGTCGAACCAAGCCTCCGTCTTTATCGGCGTTGGTTCCCCGTCGATACGGACGAACTGTTCCACACGATGCCGTCCCTGCTGAAACGGCGCCTCATCCTTCCCGAGCTTCGTGAGGCCCATACGCTTCCGGTTTTTCAGGAATCCATCGTGCTTCAAACAGTTCTTTTCCATCATTCCGTACACTGCTTCGCGCATGAGACGGACCCTGGTCTGGTATGGCTCTTCTGCCGCCAATTCGGACGCCGCCTGGATGTGTGTCTCGAACTGCTTCAGGATGGCCGGTGGGCAGACGGTCTCCCAGTCGGCCATGATCTGATCCGCAGTTAGGTTCCAGTGCTTCGGATTGGCAAATCTCACTTCAGCGAGGGTGAAGAACTTCTTCATGGGTTCGGCCGCGGAGCCATAGAAGTTCCTGCAGTAATCCTCGAACAGATCTGCCGCCTTGATGTCCTCGTTCCGATCCTGGCTCAATAATTTCAGGAAGACGTATAGGTTCAGATGGTCTTCTGCGATGTTCGGGATGCAGCTTCGCATGCTGTTGAGCTCATTGAAGACTCCCTTCACACCAATGGACCTAAGGAACCGCATGTCGTCCTCGATCTCATTCAGGAAGATCCCCGGAAAAAATACCTGCCGGCCGTTCATCTGGATGTGGTCGAAATACTCCCAGACGTAAAGCCGCTTGACTCGCTTCGCCCATTCGCCGAGCCATTTTCTGTAGAACGTTTTGTATTCGGGATTCTTGAAGTTATCGATCAGGACACGACAGAACGTGCAGGCAACGTTGTCGCTCAACTCGAAAGAAGGCGGCATCGTGTACTCGGCGTAGGCGCAGCAACTCGTCCACATCCCGGGCAGCTCTGTCTTCAGCCTTCTCGCGACCCGGTCGACCAGGCCCCACATGTAATCGCTGGCCCCGTCTCGCCAGAACGAAAGACTTTGCTCACTGTTCTTCTTGAGCGTTTCTCGACAGGTTTCGCCCCTGCACCATTGGCCGCTGTAATCGTGCGCCATGACCATGAAGTACTGGCCTCTCGCTCTCTCGTGATTGCTCTTCCCCGCGACGTAGTCCTTGGCATCCTGGACGACTAGGTCCAGGAACTTATCGCTGGTGAGGCACAACTGCTTTACTTCGTCGCCGTACCCTTTGGCCTTGATCTGATTCCACACTTCAGGCCGGTCTTTGAAACGCGCCTTGAACCACTCACCAATGAGCGAATGGTTCGCGGAATAGGCTTCGGTTCCGACCACTTTCATCCGCATCATGAAGAGGTTGATCGCTCGCCACCCGCGCTGCCCGTACTTCTGGGGATAGCTGATGTCCGGCTTCCCGGAGCCGATGAAATTGAAGTAGTCCCGGAAATTCTGAGGACCATACCAGCGGTAATCTGACCACGGCCGCAGACGGAGGTCGGCGTTGGCCACGGCAATCGTCTCCTTTTCCTTTTTTGGGTAGACCTCGCCCAGCTCACCCGGAATGAACCACCGCACGCCGCAAAACCGTTGGAGATATTCATCCACGGCATACACGCTGCCAATCTTCTTGCATGGCTCCGGTTTCTTCTTCCACTCGTGGTAAATATTGAACTCAGGCCAGAGACCGGTGCCTTCGTAATCGATGATCCCGAATTCCTGCTCATCGTGGCCCATCAGAACGAGGATGTTGCCGTAACAGCGGATCAGATATTCCTGCTCCTCAAAATCTTCGTTCTTCAGTCCGAGGGCCCTGGTGAGCTTGCTTTCGCCCACCAGAATCTTGTGCCCGCCGAACGGGTGTGCGCTATCGGACGTGATGGGAATCTTCGCTCCGGTAATCTTCTCGATGTAGTGCTGCAGTTCTCTGGCAGCTATCTGAGCCGAACGCGTCGGATCGGCGGCCAGAATGATCCTCGCGATTGGTTTTCCTTTCGAAGCCAGAACGCACGTCCCTTTGCCCGGCACGACTTTCAGCTCCACTCGCCGGTCATTGTAGATATAGCCCGGCTTTCCATAATTTTCCGCCTCCCACACAAAGCGGATCTCTTCCGCGTTGGCCGACACTGACAGTAGAGCGAAAGCCAGAAGAGCAAGTCGTTCCGCAAAGCACATCATTTCTGCCTCTCAGAGTTGTACCAGGCGATATCTCGGGACCTGATGTCGCCTGCCATAATGAAAACAATATCAGGGAATCGCATTTCCATTTCTCAG
Organism: Planctomycetota bacterium; assembly: GCA_030740295.1. Next base: position 6,298 of record JASLXP010000928.1, on the reverse strand, counting down.
AATGGGGACGCCTCTCATCGTGCCCATCACGCTGATCAGACCTCCAACTCCAAGCCGTCATATCCAACAGTGATGTTGTGCGGCTCGGCGAGCTCCACACGTTCTGAGTGGAGGAGAAGGCCGTTGTCTCCCATGTGAACCGTAATGTAGGGCGTATCGCAATGAATGACATTCATATCCAGGAGTCTTTCCCGCATCATCCGCAGCGTGTGGAAGTTGCAGTGGCTGTTGTATCGGATCGCGTCAGAGCCGCCGAACTGGGTGCATTCCATGAAGACAGCGTCCAGTTTCAGGTCCTGCAGTGCTTCCCAGGTTTCGTCCTCGTAAAAGCCGGTGTCCCAGGCCAGCAGTACTGATTTGCCTGCATGCCGGATCACGTAATGCAGCGTACCGGGCGCGTGATTGCCTTTGAGTGAGAATACCTCCAGCTCGCCGACCGAAAACGTCTGAAAGGGCTCGACCTGATGGTAACGCAGTCTCAGATCATCCAGGTTCAGGTTCCTGGAATCGAAACGGCCCCCGGTTTCGGCACTGCCGTAAATGTTCAGCCAGGGCATCTCCGCCCGGTCGCTCATGGCCCTCCCCCGATGGGTCAAATAGAGGAGATCGAAGTGATCTTCGTGGTAATGCGTTAACAGGAGGTGCTCCAGGAGATTCATATTAAACCGGTGAACCATCATGTGGTGACCCGTATCAGGGGGCAGGTCGATGCGATACTTTGGCTCGGGGGAGTTGTCGCCATCCACAAAGAGGTTCATCCCGGTCCGCGTTCGAAGGTCAGGGCCGCCCTGTTCCATGGCGTGAAGGCAGACGCGGCATCGGCAGAATGTGCGAGGAACTGGCTTGCCGGCCGCAGAGCCAAGGAGATGGAATCGCATAGGAAGAGAATTTCGGTGGGGAGAAGCCTGGGGGTGAGCTCCATCTGCCATCAAATGCAAATGCAGATGAAGGCCCTACCCCAGTGTGTTGCTGCATGAGGATTACCGGCGCAGCCCATGCTGTCAAAACGCTGCTGTCCGGTGTGGAGAATCAGGATTTTCGGATGTCGGCCAAGTACTGTCGCCGTGTTTCAGTTCCTCAATGATCTTCGAGCAGGCCACGAAGGTATTTGGCCGCGAGTTCGATGGCTTCGATATCGCTGCAGTTGTTTTCCCGGTCCTCAAAGACGATGGACATATTTCCGTTGAAGTTCACTTTCCTCAGGATTGCCATTATCCGTTCGTAGTCGATGTATTCCTCCCGCCCGCTGTGGATCTTGTAGATTTTAGCACGCACGTAAGTGGCGTAAGGCGCTGTCTGCTCCATGAATTCGTAGATGTCCTCCTCTGGAGTCGATTCTCCGGCCCGGTATCCCGGCGAACCCCGCCACTGGCCCGTGTCCAGGATGAAGGTGAGGTTCTCGCGATTCACGTCACGAATAAGTCGCAGGATGTCGTCGCCTGTGGGCGCCACCGCCGGCGCATGGTTATGCAGGCCGATCAGCACGCCTTTGCCCATGGCGTAATCGGCCACCTCTTGGAAGCTGTGGATCATCTTCTGCCACAAGGCATCACGGTCTGGTGTTTCATCGGGTAGACCTCCGCCAAAGTGTCGGATCATGGGCGCGCCCATGAACGCGGCTTGGTCAATGCCCTCTTTGACCTCAATGATGCGCTTCTGGAGTTCGTCTTCCGGCAGGGGCACGCCCACGACACGTCCATCCGGACCTTCTTCCACACCGACGAAGCCGCGGCCAACACCGATGAACCCGATCGGTAGACCGTAATGCTGGCACTGGAGCTTAATTCGGCGCAGGTAAGCTGTTTCAGTGGAGCGGAAGCCGCGGTTGGGCTGCAGGTCTACGATGTCGAGCCGCAGATCGTAGATCATGCGGGTCACCTTTTCGACGTCTTCCCAGTTGCGCGGATCATCCTTGTAATCTGGGAAAGGCATCGGCCTGGCCACGGGCAACATGGCATTGCATCCGAGTTTGATCATATCTGTCCTCACTCCTGCGATTACATCTTCTTGATGTAGAAGATCTCTTTGGGCATCTCGCGACGCGGAACTTCCTGAGCTTCAAGCTACGATTCTTCGCCTGTCCCTGCCGAAAATCTCGTCTTCGCTGATATTATGGGATTTACGCGTGGCTACATCTGGGCAAGAATCCAACAGAAGTAAAGATATCAGGATGAGATATGAGTGGCTTGAAGATTCTCCTTGTCTTATCTGGAAACTGAAACCATGAACAAAACGAAATCGCTCGGGCTTATCGCTGACCGATATCACGAAGCCGACTACATCAAGAAGGGCTTGTCCCCAGCCTTTAATGCTGCAGGACTGGAGATAGCGTTTTCTGAAGATGGGCAGAAAATATCTGCAGCAAGCCTCCGGGAAACCGACCTGCTGGTAATTTTTCGGGATGGAAATGGCTTTGACCAGCCCGAGCATTGGATCACCCCTCAACAGGAACAGGCCATTGCAGATTTCGTGGGTGATGGAGGCGCTTTTCTGCCCCTGCACAACGCTCTCGCACTCTATCCTAAAGACGGCCCCTACCGCGAAGTCACGGCTGGTCACTTTCTTCGCCATCCGGCCGTCAGGGAGTTCAAGGTCCGTGTCACCAATCAGGAGCATCCGGTCACCGAACGTGTCAACGATTACACGACCCAGGATGAGCAGCACTTCATTGAATGCGACGAGGATCGGGTGACGATTCTGCTGCACAGTGACGACCCGGAAGAAGGCTCATCGGTTGCAGGCTATGCCTATGAATTCGGCAAGGGGCGAGTCTGTTGGCTCGCCCAGGGCCACACCATCGAAGGGCTGCTGCAACCCGAGTATCAGATCATGCTGAGCAATGCGATTCGATGGTGTCTGCGACAAACTTAGAGGAATTTGCCCTGAGAGGACTGCCGGGTTTCGGTCGATGATGATTCGGGGCGTGCTTTGGACCTGGATGCTGGTTCGGGTCGATACCGATCAATGACACTATGGCATCGGCGAAGCTCCTTCCCATTGGCGTGCGCATATTCTTAAACGCATCGGGGGAATGATGGCAGGCGATGTCAAGGGGGACGCAGACAGTTCGCACACTCGATTAGAATATAATTTTCTGTTGCTTCCGAAGGCCGCCTCAGGTATTTAGGTTTCTCCCTCCATTAACTGAATCGTAGAGCATCAGACCGCTTGGGCCGCCATCTAACTCGCTATTCCATGTGCGTGCGGTCAGAAGTCTTTTCTTAGGTGGGCCGATACCGGAAGAGAAGTGCGGATGCATTCAGCAGCTTGGGAAGCGCTCTTCGACCGATTGCGTCTTCAACTCAGGGGCCGACTGAACCGATCAGGCCGGCCGGCACGGCGAAGTCCTTTTACTGGAGAATCCTCCATGACTCCCCTCGTCCGTCGTTTCACAGGGCCGATATTTGTTCTGGTATTGATTGTGAGCAGTCACTCACCCATGGCGGAAACGCCAGTGCTGTCGGGAGAGACACTTGAAGAGGAGCTGAAGTGGTTGAGGGCCGAATTGAATGTTGAGGTTACTTCCATATTCAAGAAACCACAGAGGCTGTTTACGGCCCCAGCCGCTGTTTTTGTTTTGACCCGCGAAGAAATCCGCAGGTCTGCGGCCACAAACATCCCGGACCTGCTGAGGCTGGTGCCAGGGATGCATGTAGCCAATGTCACTTCAAGTTTACGAGCCATTGCCTCCAGGGGATTCAACGACCGCCTTACCGATAAACTCCTGGTACTGATCGATGGTCGTCCGGTATATCGGGCCACCTTCTCCGGTGTTTCATGGGAAGTTGAAAACTACCCACTCGAGGATATCGAACGAATCGAAGTGATTCGCGGTCCCGGCAGTACCGTCTGGGGAGCAAACGCTGTGAATGGCGTCATCAATATTTTGACGCGTGATTCTGCAAAGACTGTCGGGGGATACCTGAAGGGAGCGATCGGCACCGAACAGGAGGTGGCAGGCACACTCAGTTATTCATTCGATCTGAATGAGAACACTTCGCTGCGTCTATTCGGAAACGGCTCTCAAAACGATTCAATGGCCCTCAGCCAAAACGCGCAGGGCATCGACGATTGGTACTTTGCTCAAGGCGGGTTCCGTATGGATACCGACTTTGACGAAAGCAGGTTTTCCTTGCAGGGCCAATACGCTGATTCTGATACCGGGACATTGACTGACATCATCGATCCCGGCTTCCCACCCACTTTCTTCAGGGCTTCGGACGATGATATACAGTTCAGCCTTGGACATCTCATGGGGAGATATGACTACTCTTTTGATGAAGACCATGACCTGACGTTTCAACTGTTTTATGACTATTTTGATCTTCGGACAGAGAACATCACCAGATTCCGAATACATACTGTGGATACCGAGTTTCAGCACCGGTCCCCTTTGGGTGACAGGCAGGAGGTCATCTTTGGAATTGGATATCGATATTACCCGATCACTTCAGGATCGAATGCTGCCCCGGCATTCCAGATCACCGATGCGGAACGACATGATCAGCTATTCAGCTTTTTCGTTCAGGACGAAATCAAGGTTGTCGAAGACACGCTTCACCTGACCGTTGGTACGAAAGTCGAGTATCAGGACATCATTGACTCCTGGGAATTCATGCCCCAGGCCCGTCTGGCGTGGATGCCCGATGAAACACAGACCTATTGGGCCTCGATCTCACGAGCGGTCCGGTCGCCCTCCTTTATCAATGTTGGTATTGACGGGATTTTGCCCTCGAAACCACTGGAACCGGATCCGCGGTTGCCGGCGCCCCTCAATGCGCTCAATACGTTTTTCAGACGGGAAATTTCCGTTAACAAACCCAAAGCGGAAGATGTACTCGGCATCGAGCTTGGCCTACGCATCCAGCCCAGCGAAGACACCTCGCTGGACCTCGCCGCATTCTTAACGAGTTTGATGACCTCTTCGCTCTACGACTTGACCTTGACCCGGCGCTTGTTCAGGTGCCGACCAGCCCGGTCCCTTTCATTTCGATTCCATTCGTTGAGAACAATGACATGGAAGGCGAAAGCTACGGCTTCGAAATCGCCGGCCATTGGGAAGTATCCGATGCCTGGCGCATGACCGGCTGGTACGCTCTCCAAAGTGACAACACCAACGCAACATCCACCTTCATCTCTGTGCCAAGCGAAGGCTCCGCGCCACGGCATATGGTGACCGTGAGATCAGCGTTCGACATTCTTACGGATTGGGAGTTTGACGTCATTTTTCGCTATGCTGACCGTGTGGAATCCACAGACGCGAGCAGCTATCTGACATTTGATCTGCGGCTCGGGTGGAGACCATCCGAAGATCTTTCAATAGTGCTCATTGGCCGCAATCTGGTTGAAGCCAGGCACCAGGAGTTCGGCACCAGTGCCATCCTCAGCCAGCAGACCTCGCTTGTCGAAAGAGCGGGCATCCTGGAGATCGTCTATCGCTTCTGACCTGGAAGTTCGAGGGACACCACCCGAATCTCGCTACGCGGCGGAACGAAGATTTACCGATCCGTTCGGCTGAACACTGTGCTTCGAGAATCCGACGCAGCATCAGCAATGAGGCATCGTTGCCCGCTTGATTCACATGATGGCTTCAGCCAGCTACGATTCTCGCATTGTCCTTACTTCGGCCATCAGCGAGCTTTCGTATGCCACATATCATTCCCGCATTGTTGCTTTTTCTGTGCCTTCCAAACTTTCATGCTGAATCCCTGAAGGGAAGCCGGCCGAACATCGTCTTTCTGCTCACCGATGACCAGGGCTATGGGGACATGAGCTGCCATGGCAGCCCGGACGTAAAGACGCCGTTCCTCGATCAGCTTCACGCGGAAGGAACGCGATTCACCGACTTTCAAGTAAGCCCCACATGCTCGCCGACGCGCTCGGCTTTGATGACGGGCCGGTATCCTTTCAGGAATGGCGTCACCCATACGATTCTTGAGCGGGAGCGCCTTACTCTGAAAGCAACGACCATCGCTCAGGTCTTGAAGACGGCCGGTTACACGACCGGGGTATTCGGCAAGTGGCATCTGGGTGACCAGCCCGATTACCAGCCGGACAAGCGCGGGTTCGACGAGGTCTACATCCACGGCGCCGGCGGAATCGGTCAGCGCTACAACAGCAGTTGCGCGGACGCGCCCGGCAACAGCTACTTCGGGCCGTGGGTGCTGCATAACCGAGTCTTCGAAAAGACGGAAGAATTCTGCACGAATGTGTTCTTCGACGGCGCGATGAAATGGATCGAGGCCAACAAGGAAAAACCGTTCTTCGCCTACATGCCCACGAATGCGCCGCACGGGCC
>JASLXP010000927.1 GCA_030740295.1 Planctomycetota bacterium | reverse complement strand
AATGTGTTTCGCCTGGTTGAGCGGTCCGAGCCGGCCGAGTGACCAGAGGTAGCCGGACTCCGTCGACCAGATTTCTTTCTCTGCGTCGCCGTGATCTGCCATGACCTTGCGGACGGCCTTCCAGGTCTCGGCCATTCCGTGTTCCTCCCAGCAGCGGTGGTGGCCGGTGTAGGGGTGCATGTCGATGATGTCCATTTTTCCGCCGGCGTCGTAGACCGCCTTGAGCCATCCGGGATTGAGACCGCAGGTGTCCGGCCCCATGACCATCGATTTCGCATCGGCCCTTTTCGACGCCCGGTGAAGGGGATTCAGGTAGCGAGTCACGTAATCCTTCGGTGACATCCGCAGGTTAGGTTCGTTGAAGAGCATCCAGTATTTGTTCTTGTCTTTGTATCTGTCCACGATCTGGTAGAGCGCCTGCTCCAGCACCACCAAATCATTACCCAGCCAGTCGACATCTTCCATCAGCCAGAAGACCTTTACCCCGTACTTCGTTCCGGACTTGAGTGCGAAATCCATTTGCTGGTCGAGTCCCTTCCAGCGTCCGACCAGTTTCTTTTGCTTCTTCTTTTCCGGCTTCTTCTCTTCGATGAATTCATCTTCGTCGTCTTCGTCTTCGTTGTCTCCGAGAAGGTCTCCGCCTGCGGCCACTGCGAGGTCTGGCTTCTCGACGTTGTCAGACTGCACAAAGAGGTCTTTCAGGCGGATGCCTTCCCGATGGCTGCGCAGGCCAAGAAAACCGTTGAACTCATAAGTTTCCGGTCGCTCACTCAGTGGCAGGTTATGCAGAGCCTCGCTGGGAACTACGATTGAGAAGGTAGTGGAGACGGGATACGGAACAAGTTTGCCGGCTCTGTCTTTCAGGCTGAACGTTGCTGCGAACCAGCCCTTGCTCTGCATTTCAAGCTGCACCGGCACGAGCGTTTGACCACGGCGAAGTTTCTTGGCCACAACCAGCTTGGGACTCGTCGATTCAAAGGCAAGTTTCCTCAGCTTCTCCGTTTCCTCCTCCGCCTTCTTGAAATCGACGGGGATGGTCTGGGTCTTCACTGGGCGTTGCCATGCATCGTGGATGATGCTCTCGACGAAAATCTCATCAACATTCCCCAGCACCTTCCCGTAATGTTCCTTCGGGAAGATGAGCGAGAACGAAATGGGATCGCCCTCATTGAAGATGTTGCCGAGCTGATTCTGTCGAAGCTCGAACGCGGGAGCGGCAAGAATCTTCTGTCCCGGTTTGCCCCTCTCGAAACTGAACTCGTAAGTGTAGGTCGCTCCTGCGTTGTGGGTTCTGCGCCCCCAAGTGAATCCGTTCAGGCCGCCGTTCTCATCCGCGTTAATTTGGTTGCCTGGCCCTTCATGCTTCACCAGCATCCGGCTGCCGTCGTCGAATGTGAATGTGGTATCCGGATACACAATCATCCCGCGCAGGAGTGGGAGCTACGTGGCCAACAGCGAATACGTTTACACGCTGGTCGCCGAGAAGGGGACCAAGAAGACCATCGGAGCTCCGCCGATGGCCATCGCGGAAGCGAAGACGCCTGCGGTCTTCTGGCAGGGCGAATCCATCGCAGCGACGCTGAGCCTCAAGAAGGAACACTATGCCAGGCTGGCGGGCCTGAGGGGATTGAGGATCGAGTACGAGATTCAGAATGTTTTCGAGAAGGCCGTGGCGCGGGGCGATCTGCCACTTGACATTGCATCCGACAAGGACATCACGCTGAAAGTGCCACTGCCCGTCACGAAGCTCGGCTGGTATCGCGCTTACTTTACGGTCAACGATGCGTCGGGGAGCCTGCTCGAAGGGAAGGAACGGCTCATCTTTTCCGTACTCAAACGGCAGGCAAACATGGGCGAGAGTTTCGATAACCAAGTGCAGACCGATTACACCATCGGCCTTGGCCTCATGCGGGTTGGGGTCAATCCCGCCAAGCCGGATGAAGCGGAGCGTATCGTGAAGCAGCGGGTCAAGTGGGCGAAGGGAACGGACGTGAATATCAGCTACGCCATCGACGGCTCGCCGGTGGGCAACGATCCCAAACGCTTTGGTGAGGTCTGTCAGCAGTTGTTCGACCGGGTAAAGGAGAACATTCCGCGCATCGAAATCATCAACGAGCCCAACGGCAGGCTTCAGCCGAAAGAATACGTCGATACGTTCCTGAGGCCCGCTTATGAAAACGTCAAGAAAGCGTCGCCAGATTCAAGGGTCGTCGCTCCGGTTATGTGCGGCATCGGCCCCGACCAGGCACGCTATCTGAAAGAGCTCTATCAGCTCGGCCTGAAGACTCTGACCGATGAACTGAGCTTCCATCCATACGCTGGTAATTTTGATGACGGCAGTGCAGTGGATTCCATGCAGCGGCTGATGGACATCATCAATGCCAACGGCGACTCGAAGAAACCGATCCACTTCACTGAGTCCGGCTATGGCCATCGGGGATGGAGCGACGTGCCGGCGATGCGCGAAATCATCAAGCACGCGGTCTCGCAATACGCCTGGCAGAACGCGGTGATGGGGATCACGCACCAGCAGAATTTTTATTACTTTACCGACCAGATGGGCTACTACGACATGTGGCTGCGTTCCAGGCAACTCACGCCGGCCGCGGTCGCGCTGCGCACCTACACGGGCTTCGTCAAGGGACAGGAGCGGGCGCGGCGACTGGATTTCGGTTCACTTGAAGCCGTGCGGGCATTTCTCTATCGGGGCAAAGAGCGACAGGTGCACCTGTTGTGCACCAGGTGGCCGCTGGGGCCGAAGGGCAAGACGTTAATGCCTTGCAGGATAATGCCATACAGACAGACATGGCTGATAGCGAGGGTGGGATTCGAACCCACTACCTGTCGCTTATGAGACGACCGCTCTAAACCAAATGAGCTACCTCGCCAGGCGTTCCCTCGAATTGAGGGGCGGTATTCTACGCGTGGTCGTGGTGTTTTCAAGAGATCGGCCGAGGGCCGGATTCGTTAACGCTGCTGGCTGAAGGGAGGCATCATCTTGAATTCCATTGTCGTTTTGTAGCAACTGATTTCATCGCCGGGCTTGAGGCTGGCCTTTGATACTCGCTCGCCGTTGATATCCATCGGGCTCGACTTCGAGAGGACTTCGAATTGGAACTTCTTGCCTTTCTTGCTGATCTTGCATTGCTGCCGGGATATCCATCGGTCGCGTAACCGGATGTCTGCGGAATTGTGCCGGCCGACAACCGTTTCGTTCCAGCAGAGGGAAAACCGTTTCCCCTCATCCACTCCCTCGGTCACGTGGAGCATGGGAACGAGAAATTCCGAATGCCGGGTATCGGTAGGTGGGATGGCGCATCGCACGGTGACCGCGTTCAGGAAGAGCGGCGGGGCCGGCGGGAGCTCGTCCGTCAGAATCTTGAACATTTCCGCAAGCTCATCCGCGGTTTCAGGCCGATTCTCTCTCTTCTTTGACATCATCTTCAGGATCACTTCTTCGGTTTCCGATGAGATGCCGTGGGTAAGATCGCTTGGGAAATCGACATCTTTGTTAACGATGTGATCGAGCAGATCGGGCAGGTTGTTGGCTTTGAACGGGATGGTGCCTGTCAGCAGGTGGTAAAGCGATGTGCCCAGCGAGAAGATATCCATGCGGATGTCCAGGTCGCCGCGGCCCATTGCCTGCTCGGGTGACATGTATGCCGGGGTGCCGGCGGAGGAGCCGGAGCGCGTGGTGTGTTCTGACATGATCGTTCGCGCCAGTCCGAGGTCGCAGAGCTTGGCCTGGCCTTGCGCGTTGAGCATTATGTTGGCCGGCTTCACATCCCGGTGGATGAGATTGTGTTTGGCTGCGTGCTGAAGCGCGGACGCGATCTGATAGCCAATGTGCGCCACTCGCGATTCATCCAGCCGGCGTTCTCGTTTGAGGATGGTTGCCAGGCTTTCGCCATCTACATATTCCATGACAAAGTAATGGAAGCCTTCAGACTCGCCGACATCAATGGCCTGAATGACGTTCGGATGATTGAGCTTGGCCGCGCTTTTGGCCTCACGCTGGAAGTTTCTGATGAATCCGGGATTGGCCGCCAGCTCTTCATCGAGAATCTTGATGGCCACGCGCCGGCCGATGCTGAGTTGTTCCGCCAGATAGACTGTGCCAGCGGTGCCGTGGCCTACATCCTTGATGAACTTGAAGTTCGTGATGGCGTTATTGAGGTGCTGTACCTTGTTTGTCTGCTCATACGCGTTGATGACCGCTTTAATCTGGCTTTTCTTGAGGATGCCCTTGCGGAAGAGGACATCAATGAGCCGGATTCTTTTGCCGGATTTCAACTGGGTTTCGAGTTCAGAGATGCACTCGTTGACCTGAGTCTCGCTGGCCAGATTGTTCTTGAGAACAATCCTTGATATCAGTTTGGCTTCTTCAGAGGGCATGGGCGCAGGGTTCAGGCAGGCGAGGCTGGATGATTCTGTTTCCCTTTCTGGCGCTCTCGCCGAACACGTGATTATCCGCGGTGGCAAGTGGTTTTCAATTGATCGCCCGGCAATTGATTATCTGGGGCACGGGGTCGTATAATCCCCGGTTGAATCAGGCATCTCTTTAACTGGTGATCTCGATGGCCGGAAAGCTCGTGCCGTTGGAGGGCTCTCTTCAACACGACATCTCATTACCGAATGGCAAGACGATCAGTCTGGGCCGCTCGCCTGAAAATCATGTGGTGATCACGGATTCGACCATTTCGAGAGTCCACTGCTACTTCACTCATGGTAACGGCGGATACACGGTTCGGGACAACGGTTCTTCCAACGGTACCTTTCTCAACGGTAAACCGGTGCACGAAACGATTAGCCTCCAAAACGGCGACATGGTTCGGATGGGCTCACTGAAATTTCAATTCAAGACGGAAGTGTCTGACGTCAAGATGGCCGCGCGGACCCAGCCGCTGGGCATGAACAAGATTATCTGCGCCCAGTGCAGCGCGGTGATCCCAGATTCGGATCTTAAAAAGAACAAATGCCGCACAGTTAAGAGCAAGACATACTGCCGGTCGTGCACAAAAAAGCTGGGCCTCGTGGGGCAGGATTTTCAGGGCTATGAAGTAAGTGCTATCCTCGGCAGGGGAGCGATCGGAACGGTGTACAAGGCGAACCAGTTGTCCCTCGAGAGAACAGTCGCGCTCAAGGTGCTGCATCCGAGCCTGACCTCGCAGGAGGTGGCGGTGAAGCGTTTCCTTCGTGAAGCTCGCACGGGCGCTAAGCTGCACCATCCAAATATCGTGAGCCTGTTCGATCAGGGCAGCCACGAGAGCAGGTACTTCATCTCTATGGAGTACGTGGACGGCAGAACGGTCAGCCAGATCCTGGCAGCCGAGGGGCCGTTCAATCAGGCCAGGGCCGCATATGTTTTCAAGGCGATTGCTGAAGCTCTCGGCTACGCGCATCAATCCGAGATCGTTCATCGCGATATCAAGCCGGCCAACATCATGATTACCAACGAAGGCATTCCGAAGCTCACGGACCTTGGGCTCGCGAAGAGTCTTGAAGAATCCGAAATGCAGGTGACCGCGGATGGCATG